>CAISDL010000031.1 GCA_903884065.1 uncultured Actinomycetes bacterium
CCGGTCGGGCCGGACCAGCACCGCCGCCAGGCTGAGCAGCAGCAGACCCAGGGCGGTCGCGACGGCCATCCCGGTCGATATCGCGATCTTCAGCAGGGCCGGAGGGTCGAACAGGTAGGCCAGCACGGTGATCGTCGGCACGGCCGTCGCGAGGAGCAGGAAGACCGCCCAGACCTTGCTGGTCCTCTCGCCACTCCCAGTAGTGACACACACAGTGCACCCCACGGCGTGACCTGCGGCCACGTCGGATAAAACCGCGTCAGAGCCTCGATTCCGGTCGCCCGGCCCACCCAGTCCAGGGCGGCGAAGGCCAGCACCACCGAAATGGCGATGCGACCCCAACGCACCGATGCAGCTTCCAAGCCCCGTTGAGGACTTCCCGCATCCATCAGTGACACCGACCCCTCAAAATGTGCCGGCAGTCGTGAGGACCTCACCCCGGCGGGTCCCCCCGCCACCGGAAGCTGTTGACGTAGCGTCCCATATCCTCGGCGATCTGCAGGTTGGTCGGGGACGGCCGTCCGGGGCCGAAATCCGGCCCGAACTCGTGATAGGGGCCCACCGTCGCGGCGATCAGGGCGAGATCGTTCTTGATCGCGACCACGACCACCGATCGAAGCCGATCTGAACCCGTCCCGAATCCCAGCGGGAGGATATCGGCGACCTCGCCGTAACCCGGCTGGAAACCGACCATCGCATTGGGGATTTCGAACGCCTTGGCGGCGGTGGGAAACGTTCTGGTGACGAACGCGTCCGCGATATCCTGCGCCGTGCGCCCGGCCGCCGGCTCGGATGTCAGCCGCATCTTGCCGCCGTCTCCGACCACCAAGGTCGCGGTGACGCCTTGGTCGTCGATCTTGAGGGTGTAGGCGGTTCCCGGAGCTGGATAGGCCACCGAGAACGATCCGTCCGGGGCGGTGAACCGCGGGTTGGCCGAGACCGGTTTGCCCGTGGGCGGGCTCCCACAGGCCGGCGGACACTCATAGCGCGGCGGCGGCCTGACGGTCAGGGCCGGCACACCAATGAACACACCGTAGAGAGCCGTCATGCCGGCAAGCCAGGTCACCGGCACCCGCCACGCCGACCCCTGCTCGGCAGCCGTTACCGGGTGCTCGCCGCCGGAGGGACCCGACCGGACGCAGGCGGCGACGCCGCAAGCCGGACAGAAGGTCGACTCCGGCACCGTCGTCCGGCAGTACAGACAGTCCACCGGCTCCCCCATGGGGGCTCGTCGACAGCCGTGTAACAGCGCCAGTTGCATACCCAGCCGCAACGCGAGGAGCGCGAACAGCGCCATCCCGACGTATTCGACCAACAGGGCGAGTTCGGGGGCGCGCTCGCTGTCCGACCGGCCCATGAAGGCGTAGAGGCCGAGCGCTGCGATGCTCAGGATCGCCAGGACCACGATCGGACGCGAGCCGGCCCCGCGAACCGATTTCTCGGGCCGCTCGAACCACAGCAGACATCCGATCAGACCACCTAGACAGGCCGCCGCGACCGGAATCGTCAGTCCCCGGACGGCTGCTGCGAAGAACAGCCCGTGCACATGCTCGTCGCGGGAAAGCGGGGCCATGACTAACTGGGGCGCGAGTCTGGTCAGTGTGGACGTGGCGGTGAACACCAGTGCTGAAAGCACGCCGATGACGAAGCCGTCGAGGGGGTTCCGGGGGGATCGCCACAGCAGACGCACGATGACCGCCGGGGCCAGCATCAACAGGGTGCCGCCTTCAGCGATGCCCAGTCCGTCGCGGAGCACCCGGCGGCCCGCTGTGCCCGCGTCGAAGGGTGAGAGCGCAAGCGTCGTGATCAGGTCGCCGGTCATCAGCACCCAGCCGACGGCCAGTCCGACCGCGAGAACGACGGTGGTCACCACCGCCCACCGCGGGCGTCGCTGCAGCACCCCGGCGCGCCGCCAGCACATCACCAGCAAGAACGGCAGACCGAGGGCGGCCACCGTGATGATCGCCCTGGGGCGGTACAGCTCGACCAGGATTGCCATGGTCAGCACCATCACGACCAGTCCGGCGGTGAAGGGCCGGCGGGCGGGCCGCGGCACCTGCGGCAGCAGCATCGCCACAGAGGGCCTCAAGAGGGATTCGTCCGGAGCGACGCAGAAGGCCCCGGGGCGCAACCATGCCGGTGTTGCCCCGCGGCGCGGGGTGAGATAGGCGCCGCAATCTGCGCAGAACTGGCCTCTTGGCACCGTGGAGCCACACTCGGGACAGCGGACGGGATCCATCAGTTCACCCCGATCCAGGTCTTCTGGACCGCCAGCAGATCCTTGGCGAGATTCTCCAGGCGCGGTGTCCCCAGTCCGGTCACGAGGTCGTATCCGGGCAGCGATCGGTCCGTCGCATTGGCCCCCTGGGAGACCTCGCGGAACGCGGGAAGTTTCGCGCTCCGGCTCACCTCGTAGATCAGTTTGTTCAGATCGCCGAGCGGTCGCCCGCCGTTGTCGAGGAGGTACTGATTGAGGACCGCTGCCATCCCGGCCCACAGCGGCGCGGCGAGGGATGTGCCGCCGCCGCTGGCGATGGACTGCTGGAAGACGATTTTCACGCCGGTCTCCGGGTCACCGACGGCGGCGACATCCGGGGTCAGGCGACGGCCGGCCCCTTTGCCCACATCGAGTTGCTCCTGCCACTGCGGGCGGTCGAACAACGCGGAGGCTCCACCGCTGGTGCCATGCAGGATGGGTACGTCGTACCAGGCCTGCTCGGCCAACCATGTGCCGTCCTCGGACGTCGACAGGCTGGTGCCCCCCACGTCGGTCATCTCGGGCAGCGAGGCCACTGCATCCAACCCCACTTCATCGGGGCCCGGAGGCGTCGACCAGTCTTCTCCACCCCGGCACTCCAGTCCGGCGAGATCACCACTGGCGTTGAACGATGTGGTGCCGGATTTATGGGCTGCTTTCAGCGCCGCGCGGACGGGTTCAAGATCGGCGGCGGTGATGAGTTTGTCGCAGCCCCAACCAATGGAGAAGCTCCACACCGCGCCGGGATAGCGACGTTCGGCGTCCTCCATCATCGCCGCGATCTTCTGGTAGGTCCCGCCGCCCTGCACGGTCGGGCGGGCATTGACGAGAACCTTTCTGGCATCTGGGGCGATGGCGTGGGCAGCCTCCAAGTCCATGGTCGCCTCGCCGCTTCGCTGCGACGCCATTCCTCCGACGATCTCCGGGGTCAGTGGCGGCAACCCGAATGTCGTTGTGAACATGTCGAGATCGGGTTGGTCGACACCGTCGAAGGCGAAGACGACCACTGTTTGCCCCTTGCCGGTGAAGCCGGCCTTCCGTAGAGGTTCGATCTCGTAGGTGCGCAGCAGAGCTTCCGGCGAGAGCCCCTGATCGGGGACGTCCAAGGGGAACATCCAGCGGTGTGCGTCATGGAACGGCGTGTAACTCAGGATGCGGCCCAAACCCGTTATTTCCGTGTGCAATTCGGCCGGAATCTGGGGCTGCTGCGGCGAGGCGTAGAAGAGTTGGCCACGCCGGGTCCGGTAGTCGTGAACGTCCACATCGAATGCCGCGCCCACCGCCCGGGGGGCCCCCTCGATCACCGCCCACGGATCGCCGGTACGCCACCTCACGGCAAGGCCGTGCTGCCCAGCCCATTCCGTCACGGCGTCCGGGGCTGCGCCGGGGCGCAGGGCCGCCGTCAACTCGACGTGCTCGCCGTGGGCGGGACCCAGATCGGCGGACGCCGACAGCAGTGCCGCATACGGGCCGGTGATGGTGCGGGGATCGTGGGGTGGGTACGCCGCCACGAGGCCGGCCACGACGGCCACGGAAACCGCGATCACCGCGAGGATCCGCGGTGACAACGCGGCGGCCTTCTCTCTCATCGTGGCGTCAGAGTAACGGCCGCTCTGTGGCGACGATCAGTCGAGGAACCTGGCCCCAGACCGAATGGAGCTATCTCGCGACCCCGCCTTCTCGCGCCGGATGAACTGGTCGGTCTCACCGTGCTTCGCAAGTCCGATGTCGCCGTTGAGGGGAATCGACATGAGGGTGACCTGGAGGTAGGTGCCACTCCAGGCCACGGTGCGGAATTTCGGTTTCTCCAGCGTCTGAGCCTCCAGGTTGAACGCCTGGGGACGGGGACCGATATCTGCGATGCTCATCTTCTGACCGTAGTCTCACCCGCACCGCCGCGCCACGAGAACTGCATTCCGCTGCAACGGATTAGCCCGCAGCGCGTTCTGCTACACCGGCTACGCCGTGGGAGATCAGCCGGCGACGAACCCTTTCCAGTTCGACATGTAGTCCAGAAATGCCGGCCCGAGTCCCTCGGCAACGAGGACGTCCCTCGCAACGGGAAGCTCACGCATCGCCGCTATGGGATCCGCCTGCACCAGTCGGGGAAAATCATGGTTGGTGATCGCCGCACGCCCGATCGCCACGATGTCGGCGCCCAGATCAAGTGCGCGCTGCACGTCTGATCCCGAGTAGAGGTGACCGGCCACCGCGAGGCGAACCGATCCACGGTCGAGGGTAGTGAACAGTTCGAGCAACGACCGGGGTGCGAACTCCCCATCGACTGCCTCCTTGAAGACATCCCAGAGCGAGAGGTCGATGAGATCGACTGTCTCCGTTGCGACTAGCCGCTCGAAGGCATCGATGACGTCCGCCGTGGCGAGGCCGAATCGCTCAGGCGAGAGCCGCACCCCCAGGTGGAAGTCGGGACGACAACGCCGGCGGATTCCCGCGATGATCTCGTCGACGATGCGGAACCGCGCCTCGCGGCTCCCGCCATAGTCATCGGTTCGATCATTGAACTCGGCGCTCAGGAACTCACAGAGCAGGTAGTCGTGGGCGCCGTGGAGTTCGACGCCATCGAACCCCGCCTCATCGCATCTGACTGCAGCCGAGATGAACGACTCGATGACCTCGTGCACCTCGGCGGTCGTCATCCGTTGTGCGCCTGTCTTGGCGTCATCGGCGGGAGCGGCCGGGGATGCGCCGATGAGATCGACCGGCGCGCGGCGCCCCGCGTGATGCAATTGGACGATCGCCAGACTGCCCTGCGCGCGAATCCCCGCCGCCAGGCGAGTCAGGCCGGCAAGGTGCTCGTCGCTGAAGCAGCCCAACTGTCCCGGAAAGCCCTGGCCGCGCGGATCGACGTGGCTCGCACATGTGACGGTCATGCCGAACCCACCGGCGGCGCGCATCGTCAACCACCGCTCCTCGTCATCGGAGAGCGTCCCATCGGGATTGCTCTGCTGATTGGTGAGGGGGGACAACATGAATCGGTTTTTCATGGCCGGCCCGTGGATGAAAGTGACGGCGTCAAACGGTGCTGGCACGGGCTACTCCTCGACGATGACCAAATACTCGGCAACCTGAGAGTACGGACGACGATCAAGGTGTCATCGGCGCGAGCCTTTGATGAACCGAACGGATCGCGCTGGAGCCGTCACCGACCGCTGCGGCAACGCGCTTCATCGACTGCGACCGGACATCGCCAGCGGCGAAGACTCCCGCTCTGGACGTTTCGAACGGCAGCGGATCGAAGTCGATATCGCCGAGATCGCTGTCAGTCAGGACGAATCCCTTGGAATCAAGTTCCACGAAGCCTGCCAGCCAACTGGTGGAGGGAGAGGTACCGATGAAGGAGAAGAGACCAACGCAGGGCTGACGCACAGACGCGCCCGTCTGGTTGTTCGTGATCGTGACCTCCTCCAGACGGGTGTCACCATGGAGTTCAGTCACCTCGGAGTGCGCGACCAAGCGGATCTTCGGGGATGCGTCGATCCGGTCGATCAGGTAGGTCGACATCGAGGATCTGAGATCAGCACCGCGAATCGCAAGGGTGACGTCTGCCCCTTTTTCCGCGAGGAACACCGCGGCCTGTCCCGCGGAGTTGCCGCCGCCGACCACGGTGACGTCGTGTGGGCCGCACACCCGCGCTTCCACATCTGTCGCGCCGTAGTAGACCCCGGCGCCTTCGAACTCCCGCAGTCGGGAAACCGGCAGCCTCCGGTACTGAACGCCTGGCGACAGGACCACCGACCGCGCCATCAGGGCCGCCCCGTCGGCCAGCGTGAGCCGATAGCCCTCACTCGCCGGTTCGATACGGGTGACTCTCGACGGACTGGAGATTCGAGCCCCGAGTCGTTGAGCCTGAAGGGCTGCGCGTTCGACGAGGTCTCCGCCGGAGATGCCGGACGGGAATCCGACGTAGTTCTCGATCCGACTGCTCGTTCCCGCCTGTCCGCCGATGAAGTCACTGTCGACCAGGAGCGTCTCGAGTCCCTCGGACGCGCCATAGACGGCCGCGGCGAGCCCGGCCGGCCCGGCACCAACGATGACAACGTCGAACAGTTCGAGATCGGTTGGCTCGTAGACGAGACCGAGGTGAGACGCGAGTTCACCGATGGTGGGGTTGCGTAGAACCGCGCTCCCCGATACGACGACGGGGGTTTGGGCCGGATGCAAGCCGAGATCGGCGAGCAGTTCAGTGACACCGTCGTCGTTATCGAGATCGATCCACTGATGGCCGACGCGTTGCCGCAGCAAGTAGTTGACCAAATCCAGGGCCCGCCCTGAGTGGCGCGAGCCGACAATGCGAACCGCCCCCGTCGCCACACCCTCGCGGAGGATCTCGCGCCGGGCCACGAAAGCGGCAAACACGATGTCGCCGATGTCAGAATCACTGGCCAGTAGGCGACGGAAACCGTCCTGATCGATCCGAAGGACGCGCCCGTCACTGACCATTCGTCCGTGCACCACCGCACGCTGGCCGGTGAACAGACTCAACTCACCGAGAAATTGTCCCGGGCCGTGCGTCACGATGACCGTCTCAGCACCGCTCAGTTGATCGACGTAGACGATCTCCACCGAACCTTCGAGGACAACGATGAGACCGTAGAAGCGCTGACCCTCGAGGACAAGGGGTTCGCCGGCCTCGACGTCATGCACGTCCCCGTAATCCGACAGACGCGTCAGCTGGGCCGGGGTCAGGGTGGGAAACGCGGTCGAATCCGCGGAGGCGTCGACCACCAAGGAGCCTGAGACAGCCTGATCGTTCATAAGGGAGAAGGTATCGCCAGCCGTTGGTGTGCAACGCGGCGCTTGGACGAACCCCCCTCGGCAGTCAGGTTGCGATCATCGGCGGATGTTGACAAGGCAGACGATGCAATACAAGGCAGACGATGCAATACATTGACCTGGTGGGAAGCTGCCGGCGTCCGATGGGGACTTGTAGGCCCCATACATCCAGAGGCCGCCGATTGTGGCGTGGCTTCGGTGCCCCGTTGGCCGGCCTGGCGATTCTGGTTGGGTCTTGCGGAATAACCGGGCAGACCGCAAAGGCAGATGACACGACGACAACGCCGCAGACTCCCGGCTCCTCCGCCCAGACGGTCTCGCCCGACGGAACAGATGTCGTGCTCGTCGACTTCTCGAATGCCGGCGAGGTGGCCGCCTGGACGACTATCAACGACCCCGTCATGGGCGGTCTGTCCACCTCGACAACCACATTCGGGGATGGCGGCCTCGTGTTCTCCGGCGCCATCTCGCTGGAGAACAATGGCGGGTTCGCCTCTGCCCGTGGTCCGGCGAACCCGGATATCGGGCGAAAGGCAGCAGGGGCGAAGTCGCTCCGCATCCACGCACTGGGCGACGGTAAGACCTACGTGTTGAAGGTGGGCGCCGCCGGCTGGCTATGGTCCTATATCCAGCGTTTCCCCACCGAGGCCGGGATTCAGCGCATCTACGAACTGCCGATTGACGGATTCCAACCGGTTGGCATGCGCATGGATCCCGCACCCAACGCGCCGCGGACATTGGACCCGGCAATCATCAGCCAGGTTTCGGTCTACATCCTCGACAAGCAGCAGGGCCCCTTCACACTCACGATCAATGCGATCGACGCCGCTGCCTGAAGGCTAGTCCGTGAACGTACGTGCATCGGGGAGACGGCGGCCAATCCGGCGACCGCCGCCCCGAGTCGGTCAACGCGGCGTAGGTCCGACTCGAGACGGCAGCGCTGTGAGCTGCGTAAACGCAACTCTGCCGAGGCCGGGACGAGGGCGCGTCCGACCACCAGGCACCGCCAAGATATAAAACCGTTCACTGTCAAGTCAATAGTTGATCTAGACCAACGTTGAGAGTTTGACACGTAACGGACCGCTCGCTAAATTTCGAGGATGGAGAACGGGCAGCCCGAACTCTCACTCGTGATCATCGAAGAGCTGAAGAGCCAGGGGTATAGCCAGTCCGACATCGCGCGCATGTTCAGCAAGACCCGACAGGCGGTGTCCTGGCACAAGCAAACCTACGGGGGAAAGCTCAGTCCCCGGGAGGAAGTCGGACGTCATTTCCCTTGGAAGGTTCCGCACCACCAGAACCAGAGTTCCCCGTACCGGCGCTTGAGGGACCACGGAGAATACGTGGCTACCGGCGGCAGGAACATGTCAAAGGACAAGCTCAACAGGCTCAGCTCGTTCTATCGCAAGCTGCGAGAAGGCAATCTGGTCGTTGAGTTCGACCCTGACATCGAGCCGATAGCGGGAGTCAGCAACAAAGGCGGGTTTGCGTTCCGGGCACGAACTGAGGCCGATGCGGATTTGTTGATCCGCGTCAATCAGTACACTCATCTCACCGATGAAGGTCGAATGATCTGGCGCCTGCCAGAGATTGATCCGTAGTTGGACAAATTTCAGGTCATCTCGAGGCCGGGACGAGCGGCACCGGCGATCTCGGTGCCCGAATTCAGAACTATCGTGGGCGTCTCGGCTGCGCTCTTCGTGGCGTACGCGGTAGTTCTGATCGGCGGGTTGGCAAGCCCACAGGTGATCAGCGTCATCGACAGCGTCGCGTCAGCGGTGGTCCCGGCAACGGCAACAGTTTTCGCGGCGCGGGCCGGCGCGCGGACGACGGGTCGCTTGCGCGCGGCTTGGACGACGTTGGCCGCGGGGCTGTTTTCCGCGACCTTCGCCGAGGCCTTCTGGGGCTATCACAAACTTGGCGGCCTCCAGAACCAGGCGCCTTCCATCGCCGACGTCGCCTATCTGCTGTTCCCCGTCGCTGTTGTGGCTGCGATACTCGTGTTGTCTGGCCCTCGCAGCCCGCAGTCGCAAGGCCGGTTCGTGCTCGACGGCATCATCATGGCGGCGTCACTGCTCTTGGTGTCGTGGCTGACAGTGATTCAACCCCTGTACGCCAAGGGGTCATCGACGGCGCTCGGTCTGGTGGTGGACCTGGCGTATCCGATCACCAACATCATTGCGCTGACAGTCGCCACGATTGTGTTGGCACGGGCGGTTCGGGTGCCACTGCTGTATCTGGCGGCCGGTCTGGCGTTTCTCACCGTGGCCGAGATGGCTTACGCCTATGTCTCGGCGGGCGGCTATGTGGCCACCCACCATTTGATCAACGTGGGCTGGATGGCTGGAATGCTCCTGATCACGATGGCGGCGGCGCGGGCGATCTCGGACCGTTTCGAGTCAACCGGCCGTTCGAACCTTCCCGGCTGGGCGTCGGTTCTGTTGCCCTACGCGCCACTGATGCTCGTCGGCATCGTCCTGGCCGCGGATTCCCCCGCCAATGTCCGCTCGCCGATGCTGCTTGGCGTTGGTGCGGTCCTCGTTGTCGCCGTTCTGGCTCGGGAGGTGCTCTCACTCGCAGAGAACCGGAGACTGCTGGCCGCCGAGTCCGATCGGGCAATGCGCGATCCGCTGACGGGCCTTGCCAACCAGTCCTTGTTCCAGGACCGCTTGCGCCACGCGCTGCAACTCCGCCCACGGACCGGACAGGTACTCGCGGTGCTCACCCTCGATCTCGATGATTTCAAGTTGGTCAACGACAGCATGGGCCATCAGGCCGGCGACAAGCTGCTGATCGCATCCGCGCAACGGTTAGTGGCCAGCGTTCGGCTCGGAGACACCGTCGCACGGCTCGGCGGTGACGAGTTCGCCGTGCTGATCGAAGGCAATGCCGAACAGTGGATTCCGATTGCACAGCGGGTGGCCGAAAGCTTCGATCATCCGTTTGCGATCGACCGCAGCGAAGTCTCGATTCGCCCCAGCATGGGACTGGCCGTTGCCGATTCCGACGAGCCTGATCTATCAGCTGAGGACGTGATGAAGCGTGCAGACATCGCGATGTATACCGCCAAGAAAGACCGTGGCGGCGGAATCTTCACCTTCAGCGCAGGGATGCTGGAGAACACCTCCGGGGAGCCGCTGCGATCACCCAGAAACACTCGGTTAGCCGGTGGCGGCGCGGGCGCTGTCCAGTTGCTCGGTGAACTGCGCAGTGCGATCAAACAATTCAGGCTGACACTGCTGTACCAGCCCAAGTTCGACGCGCAGACCGGCGTGATCGTCGGCCTCGAAGCACTGCTGAGGTGGCCCCACCCGCAACTCGGGTTACTCGGCCCAGAGGCATTCTTGCCGCTCGTGCGGCGACACGGACTCATGGACGTCGTCACAGATCTCGTGATCAATGTGGCCCTCGACGACGCTTTGGTGTGGCACCAAGCTGGGGTGGGCACACCCGTGGCTGTCAATTTGTTCCCGCCGGTGCTGGGCAACCTCGCCTTACCCCGCACGATTTCGAAGGAATTGCGAAGCAGGGGCCTGCCGGCGTCGGCACTGACCGTCGAAATCACCGAGGATCTGCTGCTTGACGACATGGAGAGCTCCAAGACGGTGCTCAACGAGTTGAGGGATCTCGGGATCGAGATCGCGATCGACGACTTCGGCAGCGGGTACTCCGCATTGTCCTATCTGGCGCAACTCCCGATCGACGAGGTGAAACTCGACCGGGACTTCATCGCGCCGATTCTGCACGACGAGCGCGCGGCGATCGTTATCGGCGCTGTCGTCGATCTGGCGCACAAACTCGGTCTGCGGACTGTTGCAGAGGGTGTTGAGGACGAGGGCGTCGCGGTCCGGGTGCGCGAGTTGGGATGCGACGTGCTGCAGGGGTTTCACTTCAGCCGGCCTCTGCCTGCGAACGAGGTACTGCAACTGCTGAGTGGCTCCACAAACCCGTAAGCGGGTTGCAAGCATCTCACCGATGCTTTCGACGTATTTTAGAAATATGCATCCCAATCGTCGAAGTCGCCCCACATGTCTGTGAAGAACGACTACCTGGACTCGGTGTCCCGGATCGAGCAGCTGCACCGGCAGTTTCTGGATGTCATGAAGCTGGAACTCGACCGACTCGATATCCGCGACATCAACAATGTTCAGGCTCTGGTGCTTTACAACGTCGGCGGGGACGAGTTGACAGTCGGAGAACTGACGCAGCGTGGCTACTACCTGGGCTCGAACGTCACCTACAACCTCAAGAAGCTGATTGATGCCGGCTACATTTCGCAAAACAGAAGTACCCACGACCGGAGATCTGTGCGAATCAAGCTGACGGCAGCCGGACTCAAGTTGCGACGCTTGCTGGACAAGGTTTTCGAGCGTCATGCGAACGAACTGACAAGTGCAACGCTGACGCCGCAGGACCTGGTGGAGCTGGACCAGACGTTACGCCGGCTGGAGCAGTTCTGGGCAATGACCACCATGCAGGGCGGCCACAACCAGAGGTGACGCCGGCGGGCAATCTACAAAGTATTTAGAACAAATTTTAGTTAATTGCTTGACATATGCGCGGGATCCGGACAGTGTGGCCCTAAGCGTCGGCACACGCCGGCCGTTGAGGTTAGGCAGGGGTGCACATGTCCAGTTCGCCGGGCTACCTGACTCTGATCAGAAACTCCAGCGGCAATCAGCGCCGGGTCCTCTCGCAATGCGAACACCCTGGTTGCGGAACGCGTCAGGTCCAGGAGTTTTGGCCGTACTGCTCGCAATCCTGCGGGGTCAAAAACTCCTGGTCAGGCGTGGAGGCGATAGAGAACTGCGTCGACCAGCTCGACATGCCCCTCCAGACATTTCATCACCTCGATGCAATTCTGGACGAATGCCCGTTTGAGGAAGCCAGCGAAAAGCTGCAGCAAGTCATCAGGAGCGTCCGCAAGGCCATCAGCGCGGCGCAGCGGGACCTGGCCAAGTCCGCGGTCGACTTCACGCACGGCACAACCGCGTTCACCGATGCACTAGGCCCACTGATCAGCAGCTGCGACGACCATGTCCGGCAGTCGAATCCGGCATGGATGCAACATCCGGAAACATGGTCGGCGGCCCGTGATCCGAAGTGGCGGCGTGGGGCAATGGGCGGTGACTTCATCCAACACTGGCTGTCGTACCACGTCTTCCCAGCGGACGACGGTGTGATTTTGGTTGTCTACCGCAGCACCTGGTTGCGCGACACAGACAAGATGTATGCGCCGGTGCTGGATCTACTCGCCGACGGTTATGAGGTTCTGTCCCGCGAAGTGAATCAGGACCAGGACATGATGTTCGGCCACGGTGAACTGACGATTTATGCGCTGGTAGCGGCGAGATTGACCGCCCTAGCTGATATCGCAGCCGATGAGTAGCGGAGAGGTCCAGGAGCGCCTGGGCACGTCCGCAA
>CAISDL010000032.1 GCA_903884065.1 uncultured Actinomycetes bacterium
ATCGAGGTCGAGGTCGACGCGGTACGGCAGGCCAGCCGGATGTACGGGCACTCCCTCGTCGATCTGCTGGCGCTGGCCAACATCAGCGTGCTGAATGGCCAGGCCGGCACGAGGAAGTTCGAGAGCGCCGCGAAAGTCCTCCGCGACCGCCCTGAGGAAGTGGACCTTCGCATCGAGACCGACGGTCCGCGGACGGGTATGTGGAGTGTTGTCCAACCGCAGTGGGTCACCCGAGTACGGCGGGCGTGTTAGACCGCTGACGCGCCGCGACATGTCCGCTAACGCACCGACGAGAGGCTGAGAAATAGCCGCACGCTGCAGAACGTCGATGAAATCCGCCGCGAGGGCCTTCAGCTGTTCACAGCGGTGATGCGAAAGGATCCGTTTCACGGCCGACCCCCACCCTCGAGAGCCTCCCGCAGCTGGGACTTCTCCTCTTCGGTGAAAGTGCTCCGAGCAACGATCCGCAGCGCCGTCTCGACGGAGTGAGATTCCGCGGCAACCAGGTCGTCGACATTGACGTCAAGCTCTTCGGCGATTCGCACAAGGGTGACCAACCGCGGCTCCCGCTCGCCGCTGACGTATCGACTCATGGCGGCCCGCGTCACCCCAATTCGCGCCGCGAGCTCCAGCTGAGTCATGTTGCGTTCAGCGAGGAGCGCCGTCAGACGCTGCGAAAAGCTAGAGGCGTCGTTCACGCAGCCAATGTTACCATATCGGTAACATACTTCGCAGGGGCGACGTCCTCCGATCGGAAACGGTAAAATCCAGGAAGGTCAATTGCTTACAGGGAGGTGCAGCGATGGAGCGAGCAAAGGCCGACGCCGTCGAGAAGGTTGCACCACTGAAGACAGCCCGAGTAGCCAAGATCGCCGCTCGCGCCGCCTCCACATCGACACGGCTTGAGAATCGCGCGGTACCGACCGGGCATGTCCGTACCAGAGGCGTGAAAAAGCTGCTTGCCGAACGCCAAGCACGTAAGCGCTGATGCCACTGCAGCCCGGATATGGGGAAACTCCCCTTTCGGGCGACGAGCTTGACGCGCTGCTCGCTCACGTGGTCGACACACTCGGACCGCCGGTCAGCAAAGCGGACATCTTCGACCTTGAATCGGCCATTTTGCAGGACGTGGCGGAGGGGTTGATCACGGACGTCTTCAACGGCGACCTCACCCTTGATGAACTGCTGACCGATCAGTTCCTCCGCGATCTTCACCGCCAGCTCTACGGCGACATTTGGACTTGGGCCGGCCGCTGGCGTTCACCCGAGATCAACCTCGGCGTGGCGCCGGAGCAGATCGCTGTCGACCTGCGAACCACCATGGATAACATCCGGTACCGCTGGGGTAATACGAAGGACTGGACTGCCCGCGAACTTGGCATTGCCGCTCACGCGGAAGGTGTCCGCGTTCATCCGTTCACAGACGGGAACGGACGGGCGACCCGACTGCACGCCGACCTGGTATTCATCGCCGCCCAAAATTCCCCCACCCATCAGTACGACTGGGACGTCGACAAGCGGCGCTACATCAAATTGCTCCGAGACTTCGACCGGGGTCGCGATGTCACCGATTTAGCGGCGTTCATCGGAATTCGGCCTCTTGAGGACTGACTGCTGCGATCCCAACGAACCGTTATCGGGCCCGCGGTCCGGACAAATCGCTCTTGTTCCCGCGATCGCCGGTCGAGACCGAGTGCATCGGCTCTACAAGAGCCTTCCGTGGACATAAACGATGAATAAACGATGACCCCGGGGCGCTAAGAGGCGTCCCACCGGGAAGAAACCGGATCTACCAGGAACTAGTAGGGCGGGTCGGGCTCGAACCGACGACCAACGGATTATGAGTCCGCGGCTCTAACCAACTGAGCTACCGCCCCGTGCCCCGGGACTCCCCCGGCGCCCCACGAGCCTAGCGCCAACCCTCTACCTCAGCCGTAAACGACCTGTCCGTCAGCATCCACGACGTACCGTTCGGTTCCCTGCTCGACCCGCGGCGCGTCGGCCTTCAGCGCGACCGCGATCTTGTTGCTGGCGTTTCGCATGACATCGAAGGTCAGTTCCCGAGCCTGGGCCGGTGAGAAGTGTTGCAGCACTGAGTCGACAACGTCAGGAGGGATGTGCGCGGGCGACCAGATCAGAGCGTCGGCGTAGCGCAGTGCCGCTTTGTGAGCGTCGGTCAGCAACTCCGAATCCTCGAACCGCTCGACGTCGCGATACAGCGATTCCGACCCGCCGGCATCGAGTGCGGCACCCTCGCGCAGCGACTTACAGAGTCGACAGTTGTGGGCCTTGGCCCCGCGCAGGCGCACCACCTCGGTAGTCACCGGGTCGAGTTCCCGCAGTCGGGCCACCCCGGGCAGCAGGCGGTTGAAGACGAGGTCGGACGCATCGGCGTTCGCATCCCAGCGTGGCTGGTCCCGCAACCATTCGACCGGCAAGCCCAGAGCGGCGTACCCGGCGCCGATCCGCGGCAGAAAGTCAGCGACGAACATCTGGATCAACGCAGGGAATGCCGCACTCCCCAGCCCTGCGATCAGTTCTGCACGCTGTGCGTCGGTAACTCCCGACACGTCAACAGAGAACTGCTCGGCGAATTCCACGACACGCGATTCCGTGTCCGACTCCGCTTGCACTACAGGGGTTTCCGACGGGAGGGCAACCAGCGACAGCGCGTCAGCGCACGCCATGCGGACAAGACCCACCAGGCGCTGCTGACCGGGCGGAGATTGGCCGATCAGCCGGGTCAGCAGCGCATCGGGATCATCAGCAGCCATACCGGTGATCATCGCGTCCTACCCTCAACGGAGAAGTGCGTCTGGCGTCTGCCAGCTGACTCCATCGAAGCGGCCGAAGTCATTGTCGTAGCTGACGATTGTGGCGCGATGCTCGACGGCCAGCGCCGCGAGATGCCCGTCATTGACGAGATTGCCGCCGGTCCCCACACTGCCCAGCAAGCTGGCGAGTACGTCGACGTGACGCGCCGTCGGGCCGACCGTCACGGCGCCGGGCGCGGTCAGCCACTCGGTGATCTGTCGCATCGCGTCCGGGGGACGTAGCGGTGACGGGAACAAACCGACTTTGGTGGTCAACCGAACGAAGGCCAGCAGCGGTACCCACGCGAAGCCCACACTGTCCGCTCCAGACAACGCACCGTCAAGCCAACGCCGACTGGCAGTGTGGTGATCGCTGGCCGAATTGACCGCATAGAGAAGGACATTGGCGTCGACGATCTTCATGCGCCCCGGCGCTGGCGGCGAATCAGTTCCTCGTCCTCAAGTTCGGCCGCTATCTGGAGGGCGCGGTCGAGATTGACGGCCGGAACGCCGAGATCCGCAGTACGGGTGGCGAATTGCCTGGGCGCTGGACGGCCGTCAGCCCCATCCCGGATGGCCTCGTTGAGCGCGGTCTTGAATGACACTCCCTGCTCGCGCATGCGCCGATGGATCACCGCCAGGGTGTCGTCGTCCAAGGTGACGGTCGTACGCATGCTGACAGCATAGCATCCCAATATTTGATGCCTTGCTGTCAAATCACTGCGCCTGGCTGACCGAGGACATGTGGAAATCGGGGATCCGCAGCGTGGGCATCACCGCGCGGGTGGCCCAATCACTCCACTCCCGCGGCAGGGTGACCTCGGGTCTGCTGGCCTCGGTGGCCCGGCGCAGCAGGTCCAACGGGCTCTCGTTGAATCGGAAATTGTTGACCGCGGCGGTGACCTCGCCGTCTTCGATCAGGTACACCCCGTCGCGGGTGAGCCCCGTCAGCAGGAAGGTGGTGGGGTCGACGGTGCGGATGTACCACAGTGTCGTCAGCAGCAGACCCCACTCGGTGGCGGCAACCATGTCGGCGAGATCCGTTGTGCCGCCGGTCATCAGCAGGTTGTCGGCCGGCACGGCGACGTCGGTGCCGAACTCGGCTGCCGCCGCCCGAGGGTAGGCCAGTGCCGAGATGGAGCCATCGCGGATCCAGTCGACCCGGCCGATATCCATGCCATTGTCGAAGACCGACATCCGCTCCGAACCCGTCGCGGTGTGCACGAACGGCGAACACTCCAGTCCTGGCGCGAACGGATCGGAGTACATGGTCAGACCGAGATCGGTGAGCCGCTCCCCCACCCTCGTCCCGCCGCCGGGGGCGGACAACGCGGTGCGGCCCTCCTGTGCGCCGCGGCCATCCATCGACCAGCCGAGGTAGATCATCATGTCGGCGACCGTCGAGGGCGGCATCAGCGTCTCGTAGCGTCCGGCCGGCAACTCGACGCTGCGCTTGGCCCAATCGAGCCGCGCCGAAAGGTCGCTGAGCATCGCGTCGGCGGGGACATCGGCGAACCATGGTGTGCTCACCCCGGCCCAGGCACTGGCCGCATCGCGTTTGGCGTTGATCTCCACCGATCCCGTCGGCTGGGTGAACCGGCGACGCACGCCGGTCGAGGTGGCCAGGAACGTCGTCTCCACGATGTGGTGGGCGAATCCGTAAAGACGGTCGGCGCGGCCGAATCCGGCCGAGAGTGAACGAGCCAGTTCGGCGAACGCCCCCGCCCCGGTGCCCGGCACCGGGTCACCCCAGTCAACAGGTGTGCCCGAACCGGTCAGCAGCGGCGCGGCATCGCGGGCTTCGGGAGCGGTCTGTGCGGCCTGCTGGGATGCGGCCACCAGATCGTCGATGCCGCTTGAGTCGACCGCGCTGGAGCGCAGGACGCCCATGTAGGCGCAATCGCCTTTGCGAACAATGGAAATCACCGCGGCGGAGCGACTGGTGGATACCCCGTTGGTGGTCATCGAGTTGCCGGCCCACCGCAGCGAGGCCTCGGCGCGGTCGGTGACGATGACGATGGTCTCGTCGGCCCGACCGTGCTTGGCGGCCGCCTGCAGGACGAGGTCGACGACGTCTTGAGCGGAAATCACCGGCGGCACCGCCCCGATTCGGCCTCTTCGCTGACGCTCATCGGCCTCGCCCCGATTTGGCCTCTTCGCTGACGCTCATCGGCCTCGCCCCGATTTGGCCTCTTCGCTGACGCTCATCGGCCGGACTCCTCCACGGTATTGAGCACGTTGACCCCTCTGAACAACGCCGACGGGCAGCCGTGGCTCACCGCGGCGACCTGACCCGGTTGAGCCTTGCCGCAGTTGAACGCCCCACCCAACCGCCAGGTCGACGGACCGCCGACGGCCTCCATCGAGTTCCAGAAGTCCGTCGTGATGGCCTGGTAGGCGACATCGCGCACCTGGCCGTCGAGTTTGCCGGCGCGGATTCGATAGAACCGCTGGCCGGTGAACTGGAAGTTGTAGCGCTGCATATCGATTGACCAACTCTTGTCGCCGACGATGAACAGGCCGTTGTCGACCCGGCTGATCAGGTCCTCCGTGCGCAGGTCCTCCCGGCCCGGTTGCAGGGACACATTGGGCATCCGCTGGATCGGAACGTGGTGCGCGGAATCGGCATACGAGCAGCCGTTGGAGCGCGCCAACCCCAGCTTGCGGGCGAACACCCGGTCGAGTTGGTAGCCGACGAAGACACCGTCGCGCACCAGATCCCATTTCTGCGCCGCCACGCCCTCGGTGTCGTAACCGATGGTGGCCAGACCGTTCTCAACGGTCCGGTCGGCGGTCACGTTCATTACCGGAGAGCCGTAGCGCATCGTGTCGAGCTTGTCCGGGGTGGCGAATGACGTTCCGGCATAGGCGGCTTCGTAGCCGATGGCCCGGTCGTACTCGGTGGCATGCCCGATCGACTCGTGGATGGTCAACCACAGATTGGTCGGGTCGATGACCAGGTCGGTCGGTCCGGCCACGACGCTGGGCGACTTGGTCTTCTCGGCCAGCAGCGCGGGAAGCTCGGCCAGTTCAGTGGTCCAGTCCCACACGTCGTCTCCGGCAACGGTCTCCCAGCCCCGCCCGGTCGGCGGAGCGAGCGTGCGCATGGACTCGAAGCTGCCGGCGGCGGCGTCGACAGCCACGGCCTCCAACGCCGGCATGGTCCGCACCCGCTGCTGGGTGATCGACGAGCCGAAGCTGTCGGCGTAGAACACCTGCTCTTTGACGTTATTGACCATCGCCGACACGTGATCGACGCCGTCGGCGGCCAGCAGCCGCCCCGAGTACTCCTCCAACAGCCCGACCTTGTCGGCCGTGGAGACGGCGAAGGGGTCGATGCGGTAATCCGAGACCCAGGTGGCGTCGCGGTAGACCGGTTCGTCGGCCAGTTCGATCCGCTCGCCGTTGAGCGCAGACAAGGTGACCGCCACACCGACGGCGTGGCGCGCGGATTCGGCGGCGATATCGGGGGTGAGCCCGGCGTGCGAGGCGAACCCCCAGGTGCCGTTGACGATCACCCGGACGGCCAGGCCGATGTCTCGGTCGCGGACCGCCGACTCCAGCTCGCCGTCGCGCAGTTGCACGATCTCGGTGGTGATCGCGTGGACGCGCAGGTCGGCGTAGCTGGCCCCGCCGGCCCGCGCCGCTGCCAGCGCGGCGTCGGTCAGCTGCCGTAACGGAAGCGCGAGGAAGTCGTCGTCGACGGCCCGAGAAGTCACGGTTCCACCGTAGTCGTGGCCCACGCTGGCTACCGTGATCCCCGATGTCCCCGTCTGAGCCGAGGTTTCGTCTGCGCCCGCTGGTATGGGTGGGGCTGGCGACTGCCGTCCTCGGATCCGCCCCGCTGTTGGCGGTGATCGCCGCCGCCAAGATCGGTGTGCTCGACGACCCGAACCCGAACCCGGTCGGTCTGGGGATCCTGGCCGCGTGCACGTTCTGGCCGGGCATCGTCATGGCCGGGGTTGGCGTCGCGCTCTCAGCGCTCGACTACCGCCGCAACCGTTCCCGGACCGGCCGGTGAGCGCCGGTCGCGGCGGCATGCGCTCGACCCTGCTGGGCTACGGCCTGCTGGCGCCGAGCCTGTTCGGGGTGGTGTGCTTCCTGCTGCTGCCCATGCTGGTGGTGGTGTGGCTGAGCCTGCACCGCTGGGACCTGCTGGGCCCGATCCGCTACGTGGGCTTGGACAATTGGCACTCGGTGCTCACCGACCCGTCCTTCGGCAACTCGCTTCTAGTGACGCTGTTGTTCATCGCGATCGTGGTGCCGGCGCAGGTGGTACTGGGCCTGGCGGCGGCGACCATGCTGGCGCGCGGACTTCCGGGGACGGGGGTGTTCCGGGCGCTGTACGTCATCCCGTGGATCTGCTCACCCTTGGCGGTTGCGGTGCTGTGGCGTTGGATCCTGGCCCCCACCGACGGGGCGGTCAGCACGGTGTTGGGGCATCGCATCGAGTGGCTGACCGACCCGGGTCTGGCGCTGCCGGTGGTGGCGGCGGTGACGGTGTGGACCAACGTCGGCTACGTCGCCTTGTTCTTCCTGGCCGGAATTCTGGCGATCCCGCCGTCGATCCACGCTGCGGCCCGCATCGACGGCGCGACCTCATGGCAGCGGTTCTGGCGGATCACCCTGCCGATGCTGCGGCCCACGTTCTTCTTCGTCTCGGTGACCGGCGTGGTCAGCGCCGCGCAGGTGTTCGACACCGTCTACGCGCTGACCGGAGGCGGCCCGGCCGGGCGAACCGACCTTGTGGCACATCGCATCTACGCCGAGGCCTTCGGTGCGGCGGCGATCGGCCGCGCGGCGGTGATGGCGATGGTGCTGCTCGTCATCCTCGTCGGGGTGACGCTGGTCCAGCACGTGTACTTCCGCAGACGGATCAGCTATGACCTCACGTAACGCGCTGATCTACGCGGGCCTGGTGATCGCCGCCGTGCTGACCGTCGCCCCGTTCGCCCTGAGCCTGCTCACCTCATTCACCTCGGCGCAGCAATTCGCCACCGGCACCCCACTGTCGCTGCCCGACCCGCCGACGTTGGACAACTACACAGCCCTGGGCAGCGCGGGATTCGGCCGGGCACTGGCGGTCACCGCGCTGATGACGGCGATCATCACCATCGGCCAACTGACCTTCTCGGTGCTGGCGGCCTACGCCTTCGCGCGCCTGGAGTTCCCCGGCCGCGACGCGCTGTTCTGGGTGTACGTCGCCACCCTGATGGTGCCGGCCACCGTGACCGTGGTCCCGCTATATCTGATGATGGCCGAACTGGGACTGCGCAACACCTTCTGGGCGCTGGTGCTGCCGTTCCTGTTCGGCTCGCCGTACGCGATCTTCCTGCTGCGCGAGTACTTCCGGTCCATCCCCAAGGACCTGCTCAGCGCGGCACGCATCGACGGCGCCAACACGCTGGACGTGATCGTGCACGTGGTGATCCCGGCCAGCAAGCCGATCCTGGCGACCCTGACATTGATCACCGTTGTCTCGCAATGGAACTCCTTCATGTGGCCGTTGGTGATCACCAGCGGCGGAAAGTGGCGGGTGCTGACGGTGGCGACCGCGGGCCTGCAGTCGCAGTACAACGCACAGTGGACCCTGGTGATGGCGGCGACCACGGTGGCGATCGTGCCTCTGGTGATGCTGTTCGCGATGTTCCAGCGCCACATCGTTCGCTCGATCATTGTCACGGGCCTGAAATGACGGGGCCGACATGACGGCCCGCCCCCGCTTCTCGACGCTGGCGCTCATGGCGCTGCTGGCCGTCACCGTCCTGCTCGCGGGATTGGTAGTCCTACTGGGTCGCACGTCCGACCCGGCGGGGAAAACCATTGTGACGGTGCGACTGTGGGACGACCAGGTGGCCGCCGCCTACCGGGAGTCCTTCGCCGACTTCAGCCAGGCGCATCCCGACATCGAGGTGCGGACCACCCTGGTGTCCTACGCCAGCTATTTCGACACCCTGCGCACCGACGTCGCCGGCGGCGGGGCCGACGACATCTTCTGGATCAACAACTCCCACTTCGCCGAATACGCCGACAACGGTCGCCTCTTGGAGATCGCCCCGTCGGCGGACTGGGAGCCTTCGGTGGTCGGCCAGTTCACCCGCGGCGGGGTGCTGTGGGGGGTGCCGCAACTGACCGACGCCGGCATCGCGCTCTACTACAACGCCGACCTGCTCGACGCTGCGGGCGTCACCACAGCGGAACTGGGTGCTGCCCGCTGGGACCCCGACCCGGCGAAGGACACCCTGCGGTCACTGCTGGCCCGGCTCACCGTCGACGCCGACGGGAGAACCGCCGGCACAGCAGGATTCGATCCGCGACGCATCCGCCAGTGGGGCTACAACGCCGCCAACGACCTGCAGGGCATCAACCTGAACTACATCGGCTCGGCGGGCGGGGTGTTCAGCGAGGGCGACCGGTTCGCCTTCGACTCACCCGCTGCAGCCACCGGCCTGGGCTACGTCGTCGACCTGATCAACAACGACCATGTCGCCCCGCCGGCGTCGGACACCAATGACAACGGCGACTTCTCCCGCAACCAGTTCCTGTCCGGACGAATGGCGGTGTTCCAGTCCGGCACCTACAACCTCGCCCAGATCGCCGGCCAGGCCCGCTTCCGCTGGGGGGTGGTGATGCTGCCCACCGGGCCGGCCGGCCGGGTCAGTGTCACCAACGGGATTGTCGCCGCGGGCAATTCGGCCGGCCGGCACCCCGAGGCGGTCCGCGCTGTGTTGGCTTGGCTCGGCGGCAGCGGCAACGAATACCTGGGCCGCAGCGGCTCGGCGATCCCGGCCGTGCTGTCCGCCCAACGGGTGTACTTCGACTACTGGAAATCCAAGGACGTCGACGTCACGCCGTTCTTCGCCGTGCTCGAGGGCCGACGCATCGCCGCACCCGGCGGCGCCGGATTCTCAGCCGGATTCCAGGCCATCAAGCCGTTCTTCGACGAGATGTTCCTGGGGCGCCGCCCCGTTGCCGAGACCCTGGCCGCCGCCCAGAGCGCGGCCAACACCGCCGCGCAGCGGTAAAACCTAGCTGCCGCCCAGGCCGCGCATCTCCAGCACGATCGCCACGGCGCACACCGCCGCGACGAGAGCCAGCACCAGCCAGTCCCTCGGGCCCGGACGCGACGGCGCCGCCGAGATCTGACCCGTGCCGCCACGGGCGGTGATCGCATCGCCCATCTCGTCGGCCCGGCGAAGCGCAACCGTCACCCCGGCGGCCAGCAGGTCGACCAGGTCGGCGAACCACCGGCGTCGTCGCGGCTGTCCTTCGGGCAGCACCGGTTTCGGGCGGAGCCGCCGGGCGGCGAAGAGCAGGCGGAACTCGTCGAGCAGCATCGGGAAGGCGCGCAGCGCCAATGCCAGAGCGACCGCCCAGTCGTCGACCGGGAACCGGAACCACTTCAACGGCCGGCCCAGGGTGGCGACGGCGGGCGCGACGTCGGCGACGTTGGTGGTCCACGACACCATCGCCCCCAGCGCCAGCAGCACGATCGACAGAGCGGTGAAGCGCAGGAACTTCAGCAGGCCGCCGATCTCGATATCGTGCGACCACAGGTTCAGCACCGGCTCTCCACCACCGAGGGTCGCGGTGACCGCGCCGAAGAGCAGCAACAGCCACAGCCAGCGCGGGATCGAGGGCAGCACGCCCCGCGGGATGTGGGCAAGCCGCATCGCCACCACCACCAGCAGCGCCATCGACCCGATGGCGATCCAGCCGGGGTAGAACGACAGCAGCAGCGAAATGGCGAACACCACAATGATTTTGGTGCCGGCCCACAACTGGTGGATGACCGATGTCCCGGGGACGGGACGCAGCAACACCACCGGCCGGCGTTGGCGGGCGGCGGTCACGTCGGGCCTCCGGTGGGGGTGGACGCCGGCGTCAGCATCCCGTGGTCCAGATGCAGGGTGCGGGGGCAGAGCTCCTCCAGGCCGGCGAAGTCATGCGAGATCACGATGACGGTCAGCCCGGTGTTGTAACGCAGGTCGGTCAGCAGCCGCAGCAGACCGCGCTGGCTGGCGGCGTCCAGCCCCGCCAGCGGCTCGTCGAGAATGAGCGCCTTGGGCCAGCGGGCGAGCAGGCCGGCGATCACCACCCTGCGCATCTGGCCCCCGCTGAGCTGGTCGATGCGCCGGCCCGCCAACGACCCGTCGAGCCCGACGGTGGCCAGCGCCGCCACCACCCGCGCCGTGTCGTAGGGCGAAAACCCTGCGGCAGAGGCCACTTCCAGATCCACCCGGCTGCGCAGCAACTGCAGCCGGGCCGCCTGGAACGCGATCGCGACATCACCGACGCACTCCCCGGCGGGACGGCCCTTGACCAGACACTGCCCGGTGGTCGGTGCGGTCAGTCCGGCCATGATCCAGGCCAGCGTCGACTTGCCGGAGCCGTTGCCCCCGTGGATGAGCACGCCGTCGCCCTCGTTGATGGTGAAGCTGACATCGCGCAGCGCCGGCTTGGCCCACGGGGTGCCGTCGGCGTAGACGTGGCCGACACCGCGCAGTTGCAGCACCGGCTCACCGATGCGCGGCGCGGAGGGCAGCGCGTTGACGGTGGGCACCGGCGCGGCGGCGTGATCGACCATCACCATGTTGTCCACCGAGTCACTGAGATTGACGGTGCGGTCGGCCAGTTCGGCCTCACTGTTGTAGTGGGTGATGTGCACCAGCGACATCCGGTGCCGCTCGGTGAGACCGGAGAGCACACCGAGCAGCGCGTCGCGGCCCCGCTGGTCGACCATGCTCGTGATCTCATCGGCGATCAGCATCGAGGGCTGGCGGGCCAGCGCCGCGGCGACCGCGAGCCGCTGCAACTCGCCGCCGGACAGCCCGCCGGTGTCGCGCTCCTCCATCCCGGCCAGGCCCACTTCGTCGAGCAGTCCGCTGACGTCGGTCCGGGTGCCGGGCGGCAGCCCCCAGACCACATCGTCGGCCACCCGGGTGCCCAGCACCTGACTCTCGGGGTGCTGCATGACGACGGCGGTGCCGTCGAGTTCACCGAGGCCTACCGCGCCGGGCCGCTCGATCGCGCCGGACGTCGGCTGCCGACCGCACAGCAGCAGCATCAACGTGGTCTTGCCCGAGCCGTTGGCGCCGGTGATCGCGACGTGTTCGCCGGCGTCGACGGTCAGGTCCAGCGGCCGGAGCGCGTCGTGGTCGGCACCCGGATAGCGGAAGCGCGCCTGGCTGAGCCGAACCGGGACCGGGTCCACCGGGCCCGTCTCGTCCGCCGCTTCCAGCTTGTGGACGTCGGGGATGCCGCGCAGCCGTTCCAGCACCCGTGACAGCGCCCACCAGCCGACGACGGACACGATGATCATGGTGAAGATCGAGTAGCCCATGATCAGCACCGGCCAGTTCCGCAGCGCGGCGTCGAAGACGGCGCGGGTCTGGGCTATCGAGTCGCCGAAGACGTCGAACTTGCCCATCGCGGTAAGAGTGCCGTCGACGTTGGCCGTCAGCGCCTCGAAGGTCAGGGTGCGCAGGCGCTCCAGCACGGTCAGCACGGCGATGATCCAGAGCCCGTTGAACACGCCGGCGAGGATGGACACGGCGATCACGGTGGGGGTGCCGCGGCCTCTGCGTTTGATGATGCCGGTCATGCCGCCGACGTAGGCGCAGTTCAGCACCACCATGAAGCCACTGATGCCGGAGATCAGGAAGGTGATGGTAGCCGCCGCGAACGCCGCGGCCAGCAGAACCCGCAGCCGGTACCGGTAACCGAGCAGCCCCATCGGCACAGCGACCAGCAGCGATACCCCGGCGGCGAACGGCACCACGATCGACACGATGGCCAGCGCCGCGCTCAGCGCTCCCATGACCGCGGCCTGGGCCATCTCCACCGGGGTCAACGAGCGGGGGTTGCGCCGGGACGTCGATCCGCGTGGTTGCTGCTCCGGCGCCTGCGGCCGGGTCGACGTCATCGCTCGATTCTGCCAGTCGGGACGGGCATGGCGGTGATCCGACCTGCCGCCCGACTCATCACATCCAGACGGCAGCCCGATCGCCCTCCCGCGGCCGGGCCAGCGGGTGGCCGGAACCGAGGAGGTTGCCGGTGATGGTGCTGCAGATGCGGTTCATCGAGATGTCGAAGATGCTGTTGTTCATCGGTTGCTCGATGAAGTGCCCGAGGCGCTCGGCGACGACGAACGTCGTCATGAGCAGCACTCCGATCAAGACACTGCCGGGGTGATGGGTGGTGCTGTCGAGCCGGCTGAACGCCATGATCCCGAAGAACCACGCAAGCCCACGGATGAACAGGTCGTAGTGGATCGGCACCGGCTCGTTGCGGATGCGCTCGAGCCCGCTCTGCGCGGTGGCCGCGCCGGCGGTCGCCGTCATCAGCAGGACGCGGGCCTGGGCGTCGATGTGGCCGCCGGCGGCGAGGGTCTGGATATCGGCGGCCTGCCGGTTGAGCAGGTCGACGGCGTTGGCATCGGCCGGGTCCTCCGGCGTCAACTCGACCACCCCGGCCAGCGGCGGGATCTGGCGCAACTCCGTCGCCAGCGTCCAGCAGTACCGAACCTGGCGGCGGCGCATCCGGTCCAGGATCGCCCCGACCTCCGGCTCGCCGGAGTCAGTGGAGGTCAATCCGTCGTGCAGGGTGCGGGCGCT
Organism: uncultured Actinomycetes bacterium; assembly: GCA_903884065.1. GTDB lineage: Bacteria > Actinomycetota > Actinomycetes > Mycobacteriales > Mycobacteriaceae > Mycobacterium. Next base: position 13,430 of record CAISDL010000032.1, read on the forward strand.
GATGATGATGCCGCCCCACAGCGTGCGCGCCTCCCACCAGCGGTTGTAGGCGGTGGTGTTACGGAAGCCGATGAACACCGAGGCACCGATGCCCAGCACCGACAGCACCGCGGCGGCGTACTCGCTCTGCGATGCATCCGGTACCGGTACCAGCAGTCCGACCACCACGGCGATGGCCAGGAAGGTGTAGCGCAGCTGCCACAGGACCAGCCCGATGACCCTGACCGGACCGAACCGGCCGACGGTTCTGATCATTTAACCGACGGGGGCGACGTGAGCATGGCCGCAATTGTCCCGCATCGGGCCACCCGGGCGGCGCCGGACCGCGCGTCCGGATCGGGGCTGCCGCCCGGCGGGCTTATCGTTTTTCCCCATGGGACTGTTTTCTCGAATGTTCGCTCGCCGGGATAGGCGGGCCGCGCAACCCGCACGAACCCAGAAGCGCACCGCCACGCCGAAGGCCGCGAAAAAGACTGCGCACAAAGATCCGGTTTTCAGACACGGCGGGTGCTCGGTCAACCATCGGACGCTGCAAGCGGCCTCGGGATGTCGAAACCGCTAGAGCCGTGGCTCCCCCGGATGGACTCGAACCATCAACCGTCCGATTAACAGTCGGAAGCTCTGCCAATTGAGCTACAGGGGACCGCGCCCGCCGACACGCATGCGGGACGGGAAGACCTTAGCGTACCGAAGGGTGGCGGCGCCAAAGACGGCCGTCCCCGGCGTCACACCTGCGCGTCAGGCAGGATGATTGAGGCAGCCCAGGTGATTGGGAGGCCTACGGATGGAGCGCAGGGGAGGGAGCGCAGTGATCGGGTTTGTGGCGGTGCTCGCGACGGGCTACGTGTTGGGAACCAAGGCCGGCCGGGAACGCTACGAGCAGATCGTCGGCACCGCTCGTGCCGTGGCCGGACATCCGGCCACCAAGTCGATGATCGACGCCGGACGGCGCAAGATCGCCGACCGGGTCTCCCCCGATCCGCCGATGGTCAGGTTGACCGAGATCGACTCCGAGACGACCGTGATCGAACCCGTCAGGGATTCGACTAGGGAGTGACGGCCTGGTTGATGGTCTGACCCGGCAGCAGTGGCCCGCCGCTCATTCCCGGCGTGCCATTGCCGTAACCGGGCCCGAGGTAGCCGCCCTGCGGGGTCCCGATGTAGGTCGGGTTGCCGTTGGAGTAGCCGATGCACTGACCGTCGCCGCGGGATCCGAACCAGGCCAGGCACTGGCCGGTCGCGGTGCTCGTGGTGCTGTCGGGGCCGTGCAGTGCGAGGACGGCCGGAACGGTCAGCGCAGCAAATGCCAGCCCGCCCGCCACGAGGGTGCGGCGCAGGATGTGTGCGGTAGCCATATCAAGCCTTTCGCTGCAGACAGCCGATTCGTTAACTGTAGCCGCTGGGCAGGCGTCACGCCGAAAGGTCATCGCCGCTGGCCTGCTCGAGCAGGCTTCGCCGATAGGCCTCCAAGGCCACCAGGTCGCCGAACAGGGCGTGGTACTCGTCCCCCTGCTCGATCGGCGACATCCGCTGCAGCTTCGACTTGACCTCGGCGATCTGGCGGCCGATCCAGACTTCCTGGAGCCGGGCCAGCACACCGGCGATGTAGCGCGGCAACTTCTCGACGTCGTCGACCTTGATGGTCTCGACCCCGAGTTCGCTGATGAGGCTCGCCGTCGCCGGGGACGCGGCCTGTTCGCGCACCGCCTCCATCCACTGCCCGCCGGTGCCGCCCGACGACGTCCCGCCGGCGGCCTCGATGGCGGCACGAACCGCCGCGTAGCCGGGATGGGTGAAGCTCTCGACGTCAAGCGAGTCGAAGACCGGCCCGGCCAGCGCCGGGCACTGCAGAGCCGACTTGAGGGCCTCGCGCTGCGGCCATAACGTCGGGTCACGCGGATCGGGCCGATGGGAGCCCGGGCCCCGTCGCGGCGGCGCCGCGGCACGCTCGCCGGCGCGGACCTCCGGCTTGCGTCCGGCTTCCGCGCGGACCCGGGAGATCACCTGCGCGACGTCGTCCCAGCCGACCCAGCCGGCCAACTGACGGGCGTACTCGTCGCGCAGGGTGGGGTCTTTGATCTTGGCGACCATTGGGACGCACTGCCGCAGGGCGCTCACCCGGCCCTCGGCGCTCTCGAGGTTGTGTTCGCCCAGCGTGGTTCGGATGGCGAACTCGAACAACGGTGTGCGGCGGGCCACCAGGTCGCGCAGGGCCCCGTCGCCGGACTTCAGGCGCAGGTCGCAGGGGTCCATGCCGTCGGCGGCGACCGCGACGTAGCTCTGCCCGGCCAGGTTCTGCTCACCGGCGAAGGCCTTGATGGCCGCCGCCTGCCCGGCCGCGTCGCCGTCGAAGACGTAGATCAGTTCGCCGCGAAAGAACTTGTCGTCCATCATCAATCGCCGCAGCATCCCGAGGTGCTCGTCGCCGAAGGCGGTGCCGCAGGACGCGACGGCGGAGGTGACCCCGGCCAGGTGCATGGCCATCACGTCGGTGTAGCCCTCCACCACCACGGCCTGATGAGACTTGGCGATCTCCCGCTTGGCCATGTCGAGCCCGAAGAGCAACGCGGACTTCTTGTAGACCACGGTCTCGGGGGTGTTGACGTACTTGGCCTCGATCGGGTCGTCGTCGAAGATCCGGCGGGCGCCGAAGCCGACGGTCTCACCATTGGCGCTTCGAATGGGCCACAACAGCCGGCGGTGGAAACGGTCCATCGGGCCGCGACGGCCCTCCCGGGACAGCCCGGCAGCCTCGAGTTCCTTGAACTCGAAGCCCTTGCGGATCAGGTGTTTGGTCAGCGAATCCCAGCCCGAGGGGGCGAAGCCGCAGCCGAACTGGCGGGCCGCCGCCGCGTCGAAGTTGCGTTCGGTGAGATAGCGGCGCGCCGGTGCGGCCTCCTCGGATTCCAGTGCGGCGGAATAGAATTCCTGCGCGGCGGCGTTGGCGGCGGTCAGCCGGCTGCGACTGCCGCGGTCGCGCTGCATGGTGTTGCCGCCGCCGGTGTAGGTGACTGTATGGCCGATCCGGTCGGCCAGCACCTCGATGGCCTCCACGAAGCTGACGTGTTCGATCTTCTGCACGAACGCGAAGACGTCCCCGCCCTCGCCGCAGCCGAAACAGTGGAAGTGTCCGTGGTTGGGCCGCACGTGGAACGACGGCGACTTCTCGTCGTGGAACGGGCAGATACCTTTGAGGGAGTCGGCCCCGGCGCGGCGCAACTGCACGTAGTCGCCGACCACATCCTCGATGCGGATCTTGTCGCGGATGGCAGCGATGTCGCGGTCGGGGATGCGGCCCTTCCGGGCACCTCCCCCGCTCAGCGCACCGGTCACGGGGAGAGTCTAGAACGCGAGGCCGCCGGCCCCTGCGGTGTCGACGCGCTCCAGCCGGCTCTCGGTGTAGGAGGCGACCTGATCGACGATCACCCGCATCCGCGCGGCGTCGTCGGCGGCGGCTTTGAACGCGGGGGCGAGCAGTGGATCGAGAGTGGCCGGCGCCCCGGCCAGCAGGCGGCGAGCCACCCGGTGGATGCGTTCGCGCTGCTTGTTCTGCCGCCCGAGGTGGGCGGGGTCGGACATGATGAACTGCAGGGCCAGCGTCTTGAGGACGGCGACCTCGGCCCGCACCTCCGGCGGCACGTGCAGGTCAGCCTGGTAGCGCACCAGCGGACCGGGGCCGGCCAGCCGTCGGGTCTCGGCGATCGCCGCGGAGGCGAACCGTCCGACGAACTCACTGGTGAGGCGTTTGAGGGCGACCGAGGCCGTCAGGGTGGCGTCGTATCTGCCGATGGCGGCAACCACCGGAAGCCCGGACAGCCGCCTGGCGGCGGCCTCGAGTTCGGCAGGGTCGGCGCCGGATCCGTAGACCGAGGTGCCCAGCCGGGCCAGGGCTGCCGCGGCGTCGTCGTCGGCGAGCACGCGTAGGTCGATGCGACCGGAGACCACCCCGTCCTCGACGTCGTGGACCGAGTAGGCGACGTCGTCGGCCCAGTCCATCACCTGCGACTCCAGGCACGGTCGGCCCGGGGGCGCCCCGGCTCGCACCCAGTCGGCGATGGCCGCGTCGTCGGCGTAGAACCCGAATTTGCCGCCCGCTCCGGGACGCTGCCACGGGTACTTGGTGACCGCATCCAGTGCGGCGCGGGTCAGGTTGAGCCCGACGCTTCTGATCTCAGACCCTTGGGCCTCAAGGACTTTGGGCTCCAACCGGGTGAGGATCCGGAAATTCTGGGCATTGCCCTCGAATCCCCCGACGCCGGCGGCGAACTCGTCGAGCGCGCGCTCGCCGTTGTGCCCGTAGGGCGGGTGGCCGATGTCGTGTGCCAGTCCGGCCATGTCCACCAGGTCGGGGTCACACCCCAGGGGTGCGGCCATTCCCCGGCCGATCTGGGCGACCTCCAGAGAATGGGTCAGGCGGGTGCGGGGGGTGTCGCTCTCCCGGGGTCCAACCACCTGGGTCTTGTCGGCCAGCCGGCGCAGGGCAGCACAGTGCAGTACCCGGGCCCGGTCACGGGCGAAATCGGAGCGGTGTTCAGCGCTCGTCCCGGGCAGCGCCGCGGCCTTCGGCGGCTCCGCCACCACGCGCTCCCGGTCGAACGCTTCGTAGCGCCCCGGCTGGTTCATCGTCACCGTCTGTGTCACCGAGGGAACAGTCTGCCAGCATTCGCTCTGAGCGTGATCGGCGTGAAGTTTTGCTGGCATCGGGATTACCCGGCCCGCGGGCTACTACATTGGCGGTCATGCGCCTTGCCCGTCTGCTCAGTCTGCTGGCCGTCTTCCTGACGGCATTCACCCTGTTGGCCCCGGCGGCCACCGCCGAGCCGCCCTTCAGGCTGCCCGACCAAGTCACCGACAACGCCGGGGCGCTGAACGACCGTCAACTGGCGGACGTGCAGAAGACCGTCGACAAGCTCTACGCCGACCGGCATGTCCGGCTCTGGGTGGTGTTCGTCCAGTCGTTCGCTCCGCAGGGCGCGGTGGGATGGGCGCAGCAGACCCAGAAGATCAGTGACCTGGGCAGCGAGGACGCCATCCTGGCGGTGGCCACCGACCAGCGCTCCTATGCGTTCCTGGTGTCGCCGGCCGCGGCGGGCGGAAGTTCGACCAAGGTCGACAACATCCGCCGCGATGCCATCGAACCCGCCCTGCGCAACAAGGACTGGGCCGGTGCGGCCACCGCGGCGGCCAATGGTCTGGCCGGGCTCGGCAAGGGTGTCGGAGCCGGCAGCGGCAAGGGTGGTGGCGGCTTCTCGCTGCTTCCGCTGGTGATCCTGGCGGGAATCGGCCTGCTGGTCATCGGCGCGATGATGCTGTGGAGCCGCAAGCGGCGGCGCAAGCAGCACGAGGCCGCCGTCGCGGCCGCCAAGAACATCGACCCCACCGATCCGGCGGCCCTGGCGTCGGTGCCGATCGGCGCCCTCGACGATCTGTCGAAGTCCATCGTCGTCGAGGTGGACAACGCCGTGCGCACCAGCGCCAACGAACTGGTGCTGGCCGTCGAGGAGTTCGGCGAGGCGCAGACCGCGCCGTTCGCCGCCGCGGTCGACAGCGCCCGGGAGACCCTCAAGCAGGCGTTCGCCGTGCGGCAGAAGCTTGACGACGACGTTCCCGAGCCGCTGCCAGAGCGTCGGGACCTGCTGACCAAGGTGGTCGTTTCCGCGGCCCGGGCCAACAAGGAACTCGACACCCAGACCGCGTCCTTCCACCAGATGCGTGACCTGGTGTTCAACGCCCCCGAGCGGCTGGATGCGCTGACCCAGCAGTTGGTCAACGTGACGGCGAGGATCGAGCCCTCCGAGCAGAAGCTGACCCAGCTGCGCTCGGAGTTCGACGAGACGGCGCTGGCGTCGGTGTCGCGCAACGTCAACGCGGCCCGGGAGCGGCTGGACTTCGCCGACAAGGCGATCGCCCGTGGCCGTGAGTTGTCGGCCAGGCCGGTGGCCGGCGAGGTGAGCGACCTGGTCGACAGTGTGCGAGGCGGGGAATCGTCGCTGCAGCAGGCCAACAAGATGCTCGATGCGGTGGATAGCGCGGCCACCGACATCCGGCGGGCGGTCACCACGCTGCCCTCGGCGATCGAGGACATTCAGCGCGGCATCAATCAGGCCTCCGAACAACTCGCCCAGGGCGGCCTGACGGTCACCACGCAGCTGTCCACCGCACGCGACGCCGCCGTCAAGGCCGTAACGGCCGCGCAGAGCAACGGCGCGGCCGACCCGCTGGGCGCTTTCACGCAGCTGACCCAGGCCGATGCCGAACTGGACCGGCTGCTGGCCGGAGTAGCCGAGGAACGGGAGGCGGCCGACCGGCTGGAGCGTTCCTACGAGCAGGCGCTGGCCACCGCGCAATCGCGGGTTCGCTCGGTGTCCGATTACATCGACACCCGCCGCGGCAGCATCGGCTCGGAGGCCCGCACCCGGCTCAACGAGGCGGTGCGTCAGCTTGAGGCGGCCGAGTCCAAGAAGAAGACCGACATCGACGAGGCGATCAAGCATGCCAACGGCGCCTCGCTGCTGGCGGCGCAGGCTCAGCAGCTGGCCAACAGCGACGTGCAGGCCGGCCAGCTCCGGTACCAGACCAGCCGCCGCGGAGGGCAGTCCGACATGGGTGCGATGGTCGGCGGGATCATCCTGGGCAACATCCTCACCGGCGGATTCGGTGGTGGCGGCGGCGGTTACAACAGCGGCGGCGGTGGCGGTTGGACGACGAACAGCTACGGCGGGTCCTCGGGCGGAGACTGGACGGGCGGCGGCGGGCGGTTCTAGCCCGGTCGCGCTTCAGCGCCGACCCTCGCTGTGCGCCGTCGAGCGTGACGCTGGCTTCACACTCGGCGCCGAGCGTCGAGATAGCTTCACACTCGGCGATAGGCCGCAGGCTGCTCAGCCGATGAGCCGCGCGGCCAGGTAACCGGCCACCGCGTCCAACCCGACCCGCTCCTGGGTCATCGCGTCCCGGTCGCGGATGGTGACGGCCTGGTCCTCCAGGGTGTCGAAGTCGACCGTCACGCAGAACGGGGTGCCGATCTCGTCCTGGCGCCGGTAGCGTCGGCCGATCGCGCCCGCGTCGTCGAACTCGACGTTCCAGTTCTTGCGCAACGCCGCCGCCAGGTCGCGCGCCTTGGGACTGAGCGCCTCGTTGCGCGACAACGGCAGCACCGCCGCCTTGACCGGTGCCAGCCGCGGATCCAGCCGCAGGACGGTGCGCTTGTCCACCCCGCCCTTGGCGTTGGGCGCCTCGTCCTCGGCGTAGGCGTCCACCAGGAACGCCATGAACGAACGGGTCAGTCCCGCTGCGGGTTCGATGACGTACGGGATGTAGCGGGTGTCGGAGGTCTGGTCGTAGTAGGACAGGTCGACGCCGGAGTGCTTGGAATGGGTGGACAGGTCGAAGTTGGTGCGGTTGGCGATGCCCTCCAGCTCACCCCACGGGTTGCCGGCGAAACCGAACTTGTACTCGATGTCGGTGGTGCCGTCGCTGTAATGCGACAACTTCTCCTTGGGATGCTCGAAGAGCCGCAGGTTGTCTCGGGCGATGCCCAGGTCGATATACCACTGCAGCCTGGTGTCGATCCAGTACTGGTGCCACTGTTTGGCGGTGTCGGGCTCGACGAAGAACTCCATCTCCATCTGCTCGAACTCCCGGGTGCGGAAGATGAAGTTGCCCGGGGTGATCTCGTTGCGGAAGCTCTTGCCGATCTGGCCGATGCCGAACGGCGGCTTCTTGCGCGCGGTGGTGACCACGTTGGCGAAGTTGACGAAGATGCCCTGCGCGGTCTCCGGACGCAGATAGTGCAGACCCTCCTCGCTCTCGATGGGCCCGAGGTAGGTCTTGAGCATCATGTTGAACTCGCGCGGCTCGGTCCATTGGCCGCGGGTGCCGCAGTCCGGGCAGACGATGTCGGTCATCGGGACCGACTCCGGATCCACCTCCGTCTTTTCTTTGAGCGCCTTCTTTTCCGCGTGGGCTTCCTGCATGTGGTCCTGGCGGTGGCGCTTGTGGCACTGCAGGCACTCGACGAGCGGGTCGTTGAACACCTCGACGTGCCCGGAGGCCACCCAGACCTCGCGCGGCAGGATGATCGAGCTGTCCAGACCGACGACGTCGTCGCGGCCGGTGACCATCGCCTGCCACCACTGCCGCTTGATGTTCTCCTTGAGCTCGACGCCCAGCGGCCCGTAGTCCCATGCGGAGCGGGTGCCGCCGTAGATCTCGCCGGCCGGATACACCAGCCCACGGCGTTTAGCGAGGTTGACGACGGACTCGATGACAGACGCCACGGTGAAATGCACTCCTGACTGCAGCTACAGCGAACCGACTCAGCCTAGGCGACGGGCTTCGACTTGCTCAGGCCCCCGTGAAATCGTGGGTGGACATGGTTTCCGACAGCGATCGCCATTCCGCGGGCACCGGCGTGCGAGCAACCCGGCAGCGCGGGGCGATCATGGCACTGCTCGATAGCGTCGACGAGTTCCGCTCCGCACAGGAACTGCACGACGATGTCGCTGCCGCACACGGCTTCTCCGATGTCAGTCACACCATCGAGTTGTTCGGAACCTGCTCGGAGTGCCGCAGCTAGACGAGCGCGCGCCGCACCTGGGTCCCGCTGTCGAGCACCATCAGCACCAGCGTCTGCAGGGCCTGATCGTCCAGCCCCCCGGCAGGGAAGTTATAGCGCAGCATCACATCGGCGAATTCATCTGAGCGCTCGGTCAACACAATGGCGCCCAGCATCGTCTTATTGCCCTGCGCAGCAACCTTTTTGCGCAAGTCGTCGGTGAGCTGCACATCCCAGGCCACGAGCTGGTTGAGCGACACCATCGGGAGACCCTCGCTGATCTCCACCTCGCGGAACGAGGCGAGGGTGCCGTCGTGCAGCACCGTCAGGGCGCCGTCGTCCTCGACCTCGACCGGCAGCACCTGCCCGAGGACGGCGGCGAGATCCATGGCGCCCACTGGAATTTCTACGCGCGGCCGAAACGGCGGTTGCGGTTGACGTACTCCTCGCAGGCCGCCCACAGGTCCCGGCGGTCGTAGTCCGGCCACAGCTTGTCCTGGAAGACGTATTCGGCGTAGGCCGCCTGCCACAGCATGAAGTTGCTCGACCGCTGCTCGCCGGAGGTGCGGATGAACAGATCCACATCGGGGATGTCGGGGCGGTGCAGGTGTTCGGCGATGGTCGACTCGCTGACCTGTTCGGGGTCGATGCGGCCCGAGGCGGCGTCGCGCGCGATATCGCGCATCGCCTCGACGAGTTCGGCGCGGCCACCGTAATTGACGCAGTAGTTGACGGTGATCACGCTGTTGTTGACCGTCATCTCCTCGGCGATCTCGAACTCCTTGATGACGCTGCGCCACATCCGCGCCCGGGAGCCCACCCAGCGCATCCGCACGCCCATGATGTCGAGGTTCTCGCGCCGCCGGCGCACGACCTCCCGGTTGAAACCCATCAGGAATCGCACCTCGTCGGTGCTGCGCCGCCAATTCTCGGTGGAGAAAGCATAGACCGAGAGGTGCTTGATGCCGAGTTCGATTGCGCCGCAGGTGATGTCGATCAGGACGGCCTCACCCATCTTATGGCCCTCGGTGCGACTCAGGCCGCGCTGAGTGGCCCACCGGCCATTGCCGTCCATGACCACCGCGACATGCTTGGGCAGCTGGCCCGCGGGGATAGCCGGCGGGACGGCCCGGGACGGATGCTGCGGAGGCCGACGCGGTCCGCCGTCGGGAGCCGCCGGCAACTCCGGAAAGACCACGGGCCAGCTGGAGGTGTCGGGGAAGATCGGATAGTCGGCCGGCGCCGGGGGCAGCTGCGGGAACTGTTCCCTGCGCCTGCGCTCACCCCCCCGCCAGGAGCTGGCCACCCGTTCCATCGCCATGGGGGACATCCTGCCTGAAGATCTCCGCCGAATGGTCAACGGGCTGGGAGTGTCCCCGCTCGACCAGGGGCAACGTCCGCAACTGCCGCTCCAGATGCCACTGCAGGTGCGCTGCCACCATCCCGCTGGCCTGGCTGCGGTGCGATGAGGAGGAGGACTCCGCAGCCGCCCAGTCGCCGTCGTGCAGCGCCGACATCAGGTCCACGACCGCCTGCGGCGGGGTGAACGACCCGGACGGACGGCAGTGCATACACACGCTGCCACCGGCGGCGATGTGGAAAGCGCGGTGCGGTCCCGGTGCGGCGCAGCGTGCGCACTCGGTCAGCGATGGCGCCCAGCCGGCGATGCCCATGGCGCGCAGCAGGTAGGCATCGAGTACGAGTTCCCGGGGCCGGGTGCCGTCGGCGACCGCGCGCAGCGCCCCCACGGTCAGCCGGTGCAGTGCGGTAGCCGGGGCGCGCTCCTCCCCCGCGAGCCGTTCGGCGGTCTCCAGGACCGCGCAGGCGCAGGTGTAGCGGCCGTAGTCACAGACGATGTCGGTGGCGAAGGCGTCGATCGACACCACCTGCGTGACGATGTCGAGATTGCGGCCGGGATGCAACTGGACGTCGATATGGGCGAACGGCTCCAGCCGGGAGCCGAACTTGCTGCGGGTGCGGCGCACCCCCTTGGCGACCGCGCGAACCAGGCCGTTATCGCGGGTGAGCAGGGTGACGATGCGGTCGGCCTCGCCGAGCTTGTGCTGGCGCAGCACAACCGCCCGATCCCGGTACAGCCGCATCGGTCCAGTCTGTCACCGCGCTGCGACAACCTCGCGGTCTGACACCCTGAAAACGCGGCCCGGCCGAGTTAGAAACCCAGTCGACCGAGCTGTTTCGGGTCCTGCTGCCAGTTCTTGGCGACCTTGACGCGCAGTTCGAGATAGACCTTGGTGCCCAGCAGCTTCTCGATCTGGCGCCGGGCGGTGGTGCCGACTTCTTTGAGCCGGGCCCCGCGGTGACCGATGACGATGCCCTTCTGGCTGTCGCGTTCCACGTAGAGGATGGCGTGCACGTCGATCAGCGGCCCCTGCTCCTCCGAGCGGCCCGCACGCGGATTGACCTCGTCGATCACCACAGCCAGCGAGTGCGGCATCTCATCGCGCACGCCCTCCAGGGCCGCCTCGCGGATGAGTTCGGCCATCAGCGTCTCTTCGGGCTCGTCGGTGAGTTCGCCGTCCGGGTAGAACGCCGGTCCGGGCGAGAGCTGCTCGACGAGCACGTCGATGAGCACGTCCACCTGCTCGCCCGTGGTGGCCGATACCGGCACGATCGCCGCGGCGTGTTCGCCGGCCAGCTCGTTGACCGCGAGCAACTGTGCGGCAACCCGGTCGCGCGGGACTTTGTCGATCTTGGTCACGATCACGACCAGGGCCGTCCTCGGCGCCCCCTCCCGAATCTGCTCGAAGATCCACCGGTCCCCCGGGCCGATGGTCTCGTCGGCGGGAATGCACAAACCGATCACGTCGACGTCGGAGTAGGTCTCGCGCACCAGGTCGTTGAGCCGCTTGCCGAGCAGAGTGCGGGGCCGGTGCAGCCCGGGCGTATCGACCAGCACGATCTGAAAGTCCTCACGGTGCACGATGCCGCGGATGGTGTGCCGGGTGGTCTGCGGGCGGTTGGAGGTGATGGCCACCTTGCTGCCCACCAGAGCGTTGGTCAACGTCGACTTGCCGGTGTTGGGGCGGCCGACGAAGCAGACGAATCCCGACCGGAACTCACTCATTCACAGCGCCATCCGTCTCGTTGAAGGGCTTGACCAGGATGGTGCCCACACGCACCCGCCCGCGATGATCCGAGCCGCTCTCGGCGCGCAGTCGCAGACCGTGCGAGACCACTTCGGAACCCGGCAGCGGAACCCGGCCCAACTTCAGCGCCAGCAGGCCGCCGACGGTGTCGACGTCGAGGTCGTCCTCGAACTCGATGTCGTAGAGTTCCCCGACGTCCTCGATCGGCAGTCGGGGCGAGACCCGGAAGACCTTGTCCCCCAGGTCTTCCACCGGCGCGACCTCGTCGGTGTCGTACTCGTCGGCGATCTCACCGACGATCTCCTCCAGAACATCCTCGATGGTGACCAGTCCCGCGGTCGCGCCGTACTCGTCGACCAGCAGGGCCATATGGACCCGGTCGCGCTGCATCTCGCTGAGCAGGTCGTCCAACGGCTTGGAGTCCGGGATGAACACCACGGGACGCATCACTTCGGCGACGGTGATGTCGCGGGCGGCGACCGCCGAGTAATACGTGCGGCGCACCAGGTCTTTGAGGTAGACGACGCCGACGATGTCGTCGACGTCCTCACCGACCACCGGCATCCGGGAATGTCCGCTTCGGATGGCCAGCGACGTCGCCTGGGCAGCACTCTTGTCGCTCTCGATCCACACCATCTCGGTGCGCGGCACCATCACTTCGCGCGCGGGGGTGTCGCCGAGTTCGAAGACCGACTGGATCATCTTGCGTTCCCCGGCGGCCACCACGCCGCTCTGCTGGGCCAGATCGACGACCTCGCGCAGTTCGATCTCCGAGGCGAAGGGCCCGTTGCGAAAGCCCCGACCGGGCGTCATGGCGTTGCCGAGCAGGATCAGCAGTCGGCTGATCGGGGCGAGCAGTACCGAAATCGCCTGCAACGGAAAGGCCGACGCCAGCGCGATCGGGTAGGCGTGCTGCCGCCCGAGGGTGCGTGGACCGACCCCGACCGCGACGAAACTGACGACGGTCATGATGGCCGCCGCACCGACCAGCGCCCACTTGAACGCGAAGCGGTCGTGAAGATAAGCCACCATCAGCACGGCCGCGGTCGCCTCGCAGGCAATGCGCAGCAGCACAACGAGATTGATGTAGCGCGGCCGCTCGCCGATCAAACGGCTCAGTCGCATCGAGCCCGGGCGCTCGTCGCGGACCAACTCCTCGACACGCGCCCTCGACACGGTGCTGATGGCCGCGTCGATGGCCGAGAACAGGCCACCCAGCAGGATCAGGACGATCGCGCCGGTCAGCGGCGCCAATCCGGTCAATGCTCGAAGTACCGCGACTTGTCGAGCAGACGTCGGTCACGTTCGGCCTGCCGATCCTCGTGGTAAGCGTTGACCTGCTCGGCCACCCACTCCTCCAGCAGTCGGCGCTGCAGGGCGAACATTTCCTTCTCCTCGTTCGGCTCGGCGTGGTCGTAGCCCAGCAGGTGCAGCACCCCGTGCACGGTGAGCAGTGCCAGTTCCTGGCCGAGGCTGTGGCCGGCGGTTTTCGCCTGTTCGGCGGCGAACTGCGGGCACAGCACGATGTCGCCCAGCATCGACGGACCGGGTTCGGGTGCGTCGGGACGCCCCCCGGGTTCCAGTTCGTCCATCGGGAAACTCATCACATCGGTCGGACCGGGCAGGTCCATCCACCGCATGTGCAGGTCGGCCATGGCGACGGTGTCCAGCAGCACCATGGACAGTTCCGCGGCCGGGTTCACGTCCATCTTGCGGATGACGAAACGCGCGACGCTGATCAACTCGTCCTCGGAGACGTCGATGCCCGATTCGTTGGCAACCTCGATGCTCATCCCGAATCCGCCCCCTACCGCTGCGACGACCGGCGGTGCGCACGATTCGGCAGGCCGGACTGCTCGGGGGCTCGGGCGTAGGCGTCGACGATGTCGGCCACCAGTCGGTGCCGCACCACGTCGGCGCTGGTGAGCTCGGAGAAGTGGATATCGTCGATACCGGAGAGGATGTCCATCGCCGCACGCAGACCGGAGCGGGAGCCGCCGGGCAGGTCGACCTGTGTGATGTCGCCGGTGACAACGATTTTCGAGCCGAAGCCAAGCCGGGTCAGGAACATCTTCATCTGCTCGGCGGTGGTGTTCTGCGCCTCGTCGAGGATGATGAAGGCGTCGTTGATCGTGCGACCGCGCATGTACGCCAGGGGCGCGACCTCGATCACACCGGCGGCCATCAGCTTCGGGATGGCCTCGGGGTCCATCATGTCGTGCAGCGCGTCGTACAGCGGGCGCAGGTAGGGGTCGATCTTCTCGCTGAGTGTGCCGGGCAGAAAGCCAAGGCGCTCACCGGCTTCCACCGCCGGGCGGGTGAGGATGATCCGGGTGACCTGTTTGGTCTGCAGCGCCTGGACGGCTTTGGCCATCGCGAGGTAGGTCTTTCCGGTGCCGGCGGGGCCGATGCCGAATACGACGGTATGCGCGTCGATGGCGTCGACGTAGCGCTTCTGGTTCAGCGTCTTGGGCCGGATGGTCTTACCGCGCCGTGACAGGATGTCCAGGGTCAGCACCTCGGCCGGCGAGGCGTTATCCGCTCCGGACACCATGGCGAGGCTGCGGCGCACGGAGTCCGGCGACAGCGCCTGCCCGCCGGCCACGATGGCGATGAGTTCGGAGATCACCCTCTCGGCAAGTGCCACGTCGGCCGCCGACCCGGAGAGGTTGACCGCGTTGCCGCGCACATGCACTTCGGCCGACAGGCCGGCCTCGAGGGCCCGCAGATTCTCGTCAGCGGAACCCAGCAGGCCAACGACGAGGTCGGGCGGAACAGTCAAACTGCTGCGCACCTGCGCGGCAGTGCTCGTTTCGCGGGGCGTCAGTTCGATGCCTGCTTTCTGGGTTTTTGCGACGGTGGTGACTCCGATTCTAGCGATCGATCGACCACCGGGCGGTGAGAACACCCAACGCGCCGAGGGCCACCGCCCCGGCGGTGGACGTCCGCAGCACCGTCGGACCCAGCCGGACGGGGTGCGCCCCGGCGGCCGACAGCGCGTCGAGCTCCCCGTCGCTGACGCCGCCCTCGGGCCCGATTATCAGGATGATCGATTCAGCCTGCGCCACAGGCAGATCCGCCAGTGCGCGCTTCCCCGACTCGTGCAGCACCAGAGCCAGCGCACCGGCCCCCGACCGTTCGGCGACCGTCGAGCACAACTGGGCGGTCGATACCGGTCCGTCGACACCGGGAATCCAGGGCCGACGGGACTGCCGCGCCCCGGACCGGGCGACCGCCCGCCAGCGCCGCAGGCCCTTGGCCGCGCGGTCACCGTCCCACCGGGCCACGCACCGATCGGCCTGCCAGGCGATGAAGTCGTCGGCGCCGGCTTCGGTGGCCAGTTCGACGGCCAGTTCGGAGCGCTCCGACTTGGGGATGGCCTGCACCACCGTGACCGTCGGGGTGGGACGCGGCGCGGCGCGGCGGGCGGTCACCCGCGCGGTCAGCGTGCGCTTGTCGGCACTCTCCACGACGCAGTCGGCCACCGTGCCGAGGCCGTCGGAGATCACCAGCGACTCCCCCGGGCGGATGCGGCGCACCGTGGCTGCGTGGAAGCCCTCGTCGCCGTCGACGACAGCGGTCCCGCCGACGGCGGGAATGGTCTCGGCGTAGAAGAGGGTTGCCGTCACGATTGGCGAATAGTCAGCGGCCGGTGAAGGTTTCACGCAGCCGGCTGAACAACCCGCCGCCGCCGCCGGACTGCGTCGCAGCGGTGCGGGTCATCTTGACCGCAGCCCGTTCGGTGCTGCGACTCTTGGCCTCGGTGAACAGTTCCTGAGTGCGGGTGTCCAGCTTGGTCGGCACCGTCACCTCGATATGTGCGTGCAGGTCGCCGCGCGCCTCCGATCGCAGCCGGGGCATGCCGTGACCGCGCAATGTGGTCACGGCTCCGGGCTGGGTGCCGGCGCCGATGGTGATCTGGACTGCGCCGTCGAGGATGCCTTCGACGCTGACCGCGGTGCCCAGTGCGGCGTCGACCATCGGAACGGTGATGGTGCAGTGCAGGTCGTCGCCATCGCGGATGAAGAAGTCGTGCTCCTGTTCGTGGACTTCGACGTACAAGTCGCCGGCGGGGCCGCCGCCCGGGCCCACCTCGCCCTGGGCGGCCAACCGGATCCGCATACCGTCGGCGACGCCGGCGGGGATCTTCACGCTGATGTCCCGGCGGGCTCGGATGCGGCCGTCGCCGCCACAGCGCTGGCAGGGGTTGGGAATCACCTCGCCGACCCCGGCGCAGGTCGGACACGGGCGCGACGTCATGATCTGGCCGAGCAGCGAGCGTTGCACGCTCTGGACCTCGCCGCGGCCGCCGCAGGTATCGCAGGTGGCCGGGGTGGAGTCGCCGTGGGTTCCGCGGCCCTGGCAGAGGTCGCACAGCACCGCGGTGTCGACGGTGACCGACTTGGTGACGCCGGTGGCGCAGTCGCTCAGCGTGAGCCGCATCCGCAGCAGCGAGTCCGATCCCGCGCGGACCCGGCCGACCGGTCCGCGCGCCCCGCCGCCGCCTCCGAAGAACGCCTCGAAGACGTCACCGAGACCGCCGAACCCGGCGAACCCGCCCCCCGCGCCCGCCGACGCCAGCGGATCACCGCCGAGGTCGACGATGCGCCGCTTCTCGGGATCCGACAGGACCTCGTAGGCGGTGCTGATCTCCTTGAACCGCTCGCCCTCGTCGGGGTTGATGTCGGGATGGAGTTCGCGGGCCAGCTTGCGATAGGCGCGCTTGATGTCCGCATCGCTGGCGTTCCTGCTCACGCCGAGGAGCCCGTAGTAGTCGCGTGCCACGCCTGACCTCTTTCGTCTGCCCCGCGCTCAGCCGGCGCGGTGGCCCAGAACCTCACCGATGTACATCGCAACCGCGGCGACGTTGGCCATAGTCCCGGGATAGTCCATCCGGGTGGGGCCCACCACGCCCATGCCACCGTAGACCGTCCCCGAGCTGCCGTAGGTGGTCGTCACCACCGAGGTGCCCACCATCTGCTCGGCCTCGGTCTCGTGACCGATGCGCACGGTCACCTTACCGGCCTCCTGTTGGGCGGCCAGCAAACGCAGAACGATGACCTGTTCCTCCAGTGCCTCCAGGACCGACCGCAGCGAACCACCGAAGTCGGCGGTATTGCGGGTGAGGTTGGCCGTTCCGCCCAGCAACAGCCGCTCCTCGGTGTGCTCGACGAGCGATTCCAGCAACACCGTCGCCGAACGACCCACGGCATCCCCGAAGGTGCCGCCCGGCCCCCCCACGTCGTTGAGCCGGCCGGCGAGGTCGGCGACCGCGACCGAGGCCGCCGAGAGCTTCTTGCCCTCCAGCGCCTGGGCCAGCACGTCACGAAGTTGACTCAACTGGTGTTCGTCGATGGTGTCGCCGAGTTCGACGATGCGTTGGTCGACCCGCCCGGAATCGGTGATGATCACCATCAGCAGCCGGGCCGGCGTGAGGGCCACGACTTCGAGGTGACGCACCGTCGACGCCGACAGCGTCGGGTACTGGACGACGGCGACCTGCCGAGTGAGCTGGGCCAGCAGACGGACGGCCCGGCGCAGCACGTCGTCGAGGTCGACGCCGGACTCCAGGAACGTCAGGATCGCGCGGCGCTCCGAGGAGGACAGCGGCTTGACGTCGTGAATCCGGTTGACGAACTCCCGGTAGCCCTTCTCGGTGGGGACCCGCCCCGAACTGGTGTGCGGCTGGGCGATGTAGCCCTCCGCCTCGAGCACCGCCATGTCGTTGCGGACGGTGGCGCTGGAGACGCCGAGGTGGTGGCGTTCGACGAGGGCCTTGGAACCGATCGGCTCCTTGGTGGCCACGAAGTCGGCGACGATGGCCCGCAGCACCTCGAAACGACGGTCATCGGCACTTCCCATCGACCCACCTCCTACGGTTGCCGCCATTTTACGGGTTCGGAGCAGCGGGATTAGCAGCCAACAACGCCGACTGCCACCGCCGGGAGTCCGGCGGTGGCAGGGGGCGGGCTGAGGGGTCAGTCCAGGGCGATCATCGGCGGGAGGATTCCCTTGCCGTACCCGGGCAGCCAGGGTGAGCTGAACAACGTCCCGTTGGGGTTGCGCGGGGTCGGCTTGGCGTGCAGCGACGAGTGGCCCTGTTTCTGGCACATCTTCGCGCCGCCGCTTTCCCGGCACCCGACGGGGTTGGAGGTGGCGCCGGCGGTGGGCGCCAGGGCGATGGCACCGGCGGCAGCGGCGGCGAACAGAGGGGCGAGCAGAGGGGCGAGGAATCGAACGGCGTTGTTCATGGTCGGCACTTCCTGTTGTTGGAAGTCCCACCGGCGGTTGGTGTTTCGCCGTCAGGACCCTGTGCCAATGACGCTACCGATACACGAAGTTCAAATCACGTTTTTCATATCGTAGGCATAGGAACCGGGGCTCCCGGCAGCCGAACAGTGAAAACCGTTCTTCCGGGCCTGGATTCGGCGGACACCTCCCCGCCGTGCGCCTCGACGATGGAGGCGACGATCGCCAGACCGAGTCCGGTGGATCCCATTTCCCGCGAGCGGGCCTTGTCGGCACGCACGAACCGGCCGAACAGATTGGGCATGATCGCCTCGGGAATGCCGGGCCCGTCATCGCTGATGGCCACGTCGACGACCGCCTCGCCGGCGTTGCCGCGTGTGCGGATCGTCGCGGTGACCGTCGTCTCGGCCGGAGTATGGATCCGGGCGTTGGCGAGCAGATTGGCAACCAGTTGCTGCAGGCGCACCCGATCGCCACGGACCCAGACCGGATGGTCGGGCAGATCCGCGGCGAAGTGATGCTCCGGAGCCGTCACCGAGGCGTCGTTGACCGCATCGGCGACGAGGTCGCAGAGGTCAAGGTCCTCGAGCTGGAGGTCCTGGCCTTCGCCGAGTCGCGACAGCAGCAGAAGATCGGACACCAGCGTCGACATCCGCTGCGACTCCGCCTCAATCCGGGCGAGCGCATATTCGGTCATCGGCGGCAGCATGTCGCTCTCCTGCCGGGTCAGTTCCGCGTAGCCGAGGATGGCGGCCAGGGGCGTCCGCAATTCGTGGCTGGCGTCGGTCAGGAACTGTTTGGTGTTGCGATCGGTTTCCGCCATTTTCGTCAGCGTCGAATCGACGTTGTCCAGCATCTGATTCAGGGTGTACCCGACCACGCCCACCTCGGTTGCCGGGTCGGTGTCGCGTTGGTCAACTCTGGCGGTGATCCGGTACTCCGCGGCATCGAGCGGCAGCGCCGCCACCTGACCGGCGATCGCGGCGACGCGGCGCAGCGGTTTGAGCATCTTCCGGACGAGGATGACGGTGCCGCCGGCGGCAGCCAGTAACGCGAGGATCGCGAGCCCGCCGACGATGAGGGCGTTGCGGTTGAACGTGGCGTTGGCGTCATCCACCGACACCGCCGAGACCAGACGCACCCCGCCGCCGACGTCACGACTGCCCACCTGATGCAGACCGAGGTCGCCCAGTCGCACGGTGCGGGGGTCCGCACCTGCCCAGCTGATGTTCTCCAGATCCGTCACGACCTCGGCCGGCGGGGCCGTGGGCTCCCCGTCGGTGAAGACCGCGGCGAAGCCCACCTTGCCGTCACGCACCACCGCGATGACGGTGCCGGGGGGCTGCCCTGGGAATGCTCCCAGGTCAGCCGCCGCGACGGCGCCCGCTTCCGGCTTGGTGACGGCGAGCTTTGCCTTCGCGTAGGAGTAATTGAACGCGGCCAACGAGTTGGCCACCTGACTGTTGAGCAGGTGGATCATTTCGTTGCGCAGACTGATCTCGGCGCTCACGCCCACGGCGAGCACCGCCGCGGTGACGATTCCGCACACCCCGATGACAAGCTGCCGGCGCAGCGATCGCGGTGACCACCACCGCCGGCGCTGGATCATCTCTTTCAATCCTGGGCTGGCGGTCGCAACATGTATCCCACGCCACGCACGGTGTGGATCATCGGTTCCCGGCCGGCGTCGATCTTGCGGCGCAGATAGGAGATGTAGAGGTCGACGACGCTGGAGCGGCCACCGAAACCGTAATTCCACACCCGGTCGAGGATTTCAGTCCGGCTGATCGCGCGACGGGGGTTGCGCATGAGGTATCGCAGGAGTTCGAATTCCGTAACGGTCACAGAGATCTCCTCGCCGCCCCGGGTCACCTCCCGGCTGGAACCGTCGAGCACGAGATCGCCCACCTTCAGCACCTCGTCCTCCGGGGCGGCCATGGCTTTTGATCGGCGCAACAACCCGCGCAACCGGGCGACGAGTTCCTCGAGGCTGAACGGTTTGGTCAGGTAGTCGTCGGCGCCGGCGGTGAGCCCGGTCACCCGGTCGAGCACCGAGTCGCGGGCGGTGAGAAAGAGCGTGGGCGTGTAGGTCTCGGATTCGCGGATGGTCCGGAGGATCTGCAGCCCGTCGATATCGGGAAGCATGATGTCGAGCACCAGCAGGTCGGGTTCGAATGCGGAGTACTTGGCGATGGCCTCCTGGCCGTCGCGGGCCACTTCGATCTCCCAACCCTCGTAGTGCAGCGCCATCTTCAGAAGGTTGGTCAGCGCCGGCTCGTCATCGACGAGCAGCACCCGGATCGGCGTTCCGTCGTTGCGGGTGATGCGCGGAAGCTTTCCGAGAATGGCTTGGCGCTTGCGCGGCGAACGTGGGGTAACCATGACAGTCATACGATAATGGTCTGCGGCACTTCGCCGGACGTCATGGAACCCATATGAACTTCATATGCTTGAGGCCATTTGCCGACGGTTCGCTCAAAGACTCTGCGCGAGAATGATATCCGCACGCCATGCCCGTCATCGTTTCGTCATACCCACGGAATCAGGACGTTGCCGCCAGGTGCCAGCGAGTAGACCGCCGGCATCGATATGCATTTCCTATGTGTGCGCCGCCGGAGCTTGGCGACCGCCTCGGCGATACCTAACCTCGACGGCATGACCGAACCCACGTCAGTTCCCACGGCAATCCCGGAGAAGCCCGCCCGATCAGGTTGGGCTTCAGCGGTATTGCGCTACGACCTGCCCGCGTCGCTGGTCGTGTTCCTGGTCGCCCTGCCGCTGTCCCTCGGCATCGCCATCGCCTCCGACGCCCCGGCACTGGCGGGCCTGATCGCGGCGATCGTGGGCGGACTCGTGGCCGGCGCCCTGGGCGGTTCCCCGTTGCAGGTGAGCGGTCCCGCCGCCGGCCTGACAGTGATCGTCGCCGGGCTGATCGCCGAGTTCGGATGGGCCGTCACCTGTGCGATCACGGTCTGCGCCGGGCTGTTGCAGATCGTCTTCGGAATCACCAGAGCGGGCCGGGCGGCGCTGGCGATCTCCCCGATGGTCGTACACGCGATGCTTGCCGGTATCGGCATCACGATCGCCCTGCAGCAGATCCACGTTCTGCTCGGCGGCGAGTCGCACAGCTCGGCGTGGCACAACCTCGTGGAATTGCCCATCCATATGGGCGAGGTCGACGGCCCCGGGATCGCGATCGGCCTGCTGGTGATCGGCATCCTCGTTGCGTGGCGCCTGGTACCGGAGCCGGTGCGAAAGATCCCCGGCCCGCTGGTCGCCATCGTCGTCGCAAGCCTCGCCGCCATGATGTTCGCTCCCGGGGTGGCCCGGATCGAATTGAACGGCTCGCTGCTCGATGCCCTGCAATTGCCGGGCCTGCCGGACGGCAACTGGGGCGGATTCGCCCTCGGGGTGCTGACGGTGGCGCTCATCGCCAGCGTCGAGAGCCTGCTGACTGCCGTCGCCGTCGACCGGATGCAGACCGGTCCCCGCAGCAACCTCAACCGGGAACTCGTGGGCCAGGGTGCGGCCAACATGGTGTCCGGCGCCATCGGGGGTCTGCCGATCACCGGCGTCATCGTCCGCAGTTCGGCGAACGTCGCGGCCGGAGCGAAGACCCGCGCATCGAGCATGCTGCACGGGCTGTGGGTTCTGGTCTTCGCACTGCCGTTCGCCGGGCTCGCCAAGCAGATCCCGATGGCTGCGCTCGCCGGCCTTCTGATCGTGATCGGCATCCAGCTCGTCAAGATCACCCACATCCAAACAGCCCGTCGCACCGGGGATTTCGGGGTCTATCTGGTCACCGTCCTCGGCGTCGTCTTTCTGAATCTGCTCAACGGCGTCCTGCTGGGCCTGGCGCTCTCGATCCTGCTGACGGTGTGGCGGGTGGCGCACGCCAAGGTGACCGCCGAGCCCACCGACGGGAATCAGTGGCAGGTGAACATCGAGGGTGCCTGCACCTTCCTGTCGCTACCGCGACTGCACCAGGCACTTGACTCAGTGCCGCCGGGAAGCCGGGTCACGATGCAGATGTCGGTGACCTTCATCGACCACGCCGCCCGGGAGTTCATCGACGCCTGGCGGCGCCAGCACGAGGCCGGGGGCGGGACGGTGACCGTCACGTTCCACCATGGCGGCATGCCGGAGCACCGGACTTCACCCGCGCACGCCCCTGCCGCGGCGCCCGCCGCCGCACTGTGCCCGAACTGCTCACGACCGATGCGGTACGCCCGATCCGGCCTGAACCGCGACCCCCGATCCACCCATAATAACAAACTCTGCATCGTGAATTCTATGTCTCAACTATGAGGTTCGTGACTGCCGGCCGGGGCGCCCATAGGCTTAAGGGCATAAGGGGCGATTAGTCCGAAACCACCACTGCCAGTGTGGTTTTCACCGCCCAAACTACCGAAAGGAACACCAGTCATGGCCATCAAGACCTTCGCCCCGGCCTTCTTCGCGGCCGCCGCGGCGGCAATCATCTCGGCACCGGCCGCCGGCGCGTCCTCCTCCGCCGACTGCGACAACGACGGCCCGGCTTCGGTGTGCACCCGCAACGGTCACTCGGCGATCTACGCCGAGCCCCGCCAGATGAGCCCGAACTTCATGATCGCGCCCGGCGGCAACCCGTTCGGCTTCGGCGGGATCCCGCCCCTGCTGGCAATGGACTGACAATCAAGGCCCCACCCGCGAGGCCGCGAGGCACCTCAGGCAGAGGCACCTCGCGGCCTCGCCCTCTTCTGGGGGTTCGGGTCAAAGATCCAGCTCGATGTCCGAGCACGGCAGACTGTCACAGACCGTGATCCGGTCCGCTGCCCGCCCCCGGCCCTCACCCCGGGTCGTTCCACTGATCTTCGGCGTCACGCACGCCCGGCACAGTCCGCTGCGGCAGCCGGTCGGCACCCGGATACCGACCCGGTTGGCGGCCTCCAACAGCGTTGTGGTGCCGTCGACGTCGATCGAACGATGGCTGCGCGCGAAGGTGACCGTGTAGCGGCTGCCGTCGTCGGCGGGCCGGCTGAGTTCGGGGTGAGCGAAGGACTCGGTGTGGAAGCGGTCTTCCGCCTGACCGATGCCGATGAGGTAGCCGCGGAAGAACTCGACGAGCCCACCGGGTGCGCAGGCGAAGGTCTCCCGATCCGCGGCATCCGGAACGAGATTCGCGATCAGGTCCGGGGTGGGGCGACGTCCGGTGAAGACGTGGACGGCGATCCCCGGCAGCGTCCCCAAATCGGCGATCTCCCGCTCGAAGAGAGGGGACCCGCTGTTGCGGTTGAAGTACAGCAGCACGACGTCCCTGGGCCCACCGGAGCGCGCGAGCCTGCGCAGGTGGGAGATGATCGGCGTGATTCCGACACCGCCGGCGACGAACAGCGCGCGAGCCGGGATCTCCGGGGTGGCCAGCCCGCCGGTCGACACCGGAGGGCTCAGCAGCGTGACGTAGTCACCGATACGCAGTTGGTCGTTGAGCAGGTTCGACACCCGGCCGCCCGGCATCCGCTTGACACAGATGTCCATCGTGTCCGAGTCGTCGCTGTCGCGCACCAGACTGTACTGGCGGATCCGAGTCTCATCACCGTCCTCGACACACAGCGAGACGAACGCTCCAGGATCCCAGCAGACCTCATCCCATCCGCGCGGCTTCTCCAACCGGATCAGCCGCGCCTGCCCGTGCGCCAACCGCTCGGTGGCGGCCACCCGGACGGGCACGTTGTACCAACGGGCCTTGTCCAGGTACGGCGCGTCGGGCAGCGTTCGGTATTGCATGCCGGATGCGAGGCGGCGGGTCAGTCCGGCCGGCCGCTTCAGCAGCATCAGCGGATGGCGGGCTTCGCGTTCACCAACCGGGATCGAAAGGCCGGTCAGCGTTTTGAGCAACAGCGCGGCCGTCTCACCCAGCGGTGTCTCGTGGTACGGCAGGCCATGTCGGGTGACGATCTCCCTGACCTTAGGCGCGACCTCGCGCTGGCGGTTCGGCGGTAGGTCGGGAAACAGGTGGTGCTCGACGTGAGTATCGAGACCCCCGTAGAAGATCCGGAAGTCGGGGCGGTTGTCGAAGGGCACTTCCTCCTCGAGGAGGCGCTCAAGCGCCGCATCGAGTACGGGGCTGCGCAGGAAATTGCGGGTGCCGCGGATCTGGCGCCGGTAGTAGTCGTCGGGCGTCTCGTCTGGGCCCGGATCCGCGAATACCTCCATCTCGCCGGCGTGGTGCTCGATGGCGACCAGGAACAGGACCGCCGCGTACCCGGCGACGCCGCCGATGTGGTTGGCGATGAGCGTCGGCAGAAACCTGCGGCCGCTCGCCATGGGCTCGGTGATCAGCCGCCGTTTGGTGTCGGCGAGGGCGATCCGAAGCGGTGCGCGCAAGGTGTCGCGTGACCAGAACCGGCTGCCGTCCACCTCTCTGGTGATATTGGCGACCAGGAAGGGGGCCAACTGGGTCAGGAACGGGAAAACGGCGCCGAGCAGACCGAGCTGGACCGCGTGGTGCCCGAACCAGTCCTGAGCCGCCTGGCCGCGCAGCACGCTGTACCCGAGATCATGGTCTTTGCCGACGATGTTCGTGTGCGGATGGTGGCCCTCGTGATGCATCACCTTCCACTGCGTGGTGTCGACATTGAAGTCCCAGTCGTACCGGTCGGAGTGGTACTCCCCGTTGCCGGGCAGATCGTCGTAGCTGCCGTGCAGGATGTTGTGGCCGAGTTCGGAGAACTGCAGCAGCCGGTAAAGCATCTCCAGCACCGCTGCGCGGCCAGCCGCAACCGGCCCGCCGGTGCGCAGCAGTTCCAGACGCCGGGCGTTGATGGCCTGGCCGTAGGCGGTCACCGTGCGAATGTGCTTGAGGTCGACCTCCCCCATGGCCGCGCGGGTCTCGTCGTAGAGCGCCAGTAGTTCGTCGGCGAGAGCGGCTTCGGTGACGGCGGTGGCGACGGCGGTGGACGACATGACCTCACGGTATGCGCGCGAGCTCGCCGGGTTAATGTCCCGACCGGACCTGAATTTGATATTTTCGGGCAATGACGGGGGTCGTCGCGCCGGTGTGGGCCGTGCCCCGGGGAACCGAGGGCGTGCGCATCATGACCCAGGCGGTGGCCGGGGCCATGCCCGTCGCCGACTGCCTGGCCGGCACCGGCCTCACCGAGTCGACCCTGGAAGACCAGGACGCCGAGATCTGGGCGCATCAGGAGTTCCGGGTCGTCAGCAACATCGTGAACCGACTCGGCGACCGCCCCGGCCTCGGCGTCGACGTCGGCGGGTTCAGCACGCTGGGCCGACTCGGCGTACTCGGGTTCGCGTTCCTCACCAGTGCGACCGTGCGGGCGGGGTTCGAACGGATATTGCCGTATCAGGCGTTGCTCCCGTCACACGTGCGGTTCTCGATCGACATCGACGATCGCGAGTGGGTGGTCGCCGACGACACCGACATTCCGGCCGGCATCCGGCCGTTCATCGTCGAACGGGATCTGGCCGGGCTGGCTGCCGTGCTGGCGGGTGCCAACATTCCCATCGCCGTCGACTGGGTCGAGACGACGCTCGACGAGCGGCGGGCACGACGACTGGCCGACACGTGGTCCCTGACCACCGATGTGCGACCCAATCGGCCGCGCAACCGGATCGCGAGTGCACCGGGAACGCTCGATATCGCTCTGCCGCAGTCGGATCCGAATACGACCCGGGTCTTCGAGCGGCAATGCCGGGACCTGCTGGACAGACGCCTGTCCCGCGTCGGCGTCACCGGTCAGGTCCGAAGCCGACTCCTGCACGATCAGCGGAGCTTCCCGTCGATGCAGACGATCGCCGACGAGCTTCATCTCGACCCGCGCACCCTTCGCCGGAAACTCACCGACCAAGGCACGTCGTTTCGCGCCGTGATCGCCGAGGTTCGCCGCGCCCGGGCCGAGCAGATGCTGGCCACCGATGTGCCGATCGAGACGATTGCCCGGGACTTGGGCTACGCCGAGACGGCCAGCTTCACCCATGCCTTCATCCGATGGACGGGCATGGCGCCCAGTGAGTTTCGCCGCCGACTCCAGTGACGGCTTCAGTCCAGCAGGTCACGCACGACCGCGTCGGCCAGAAGTCGGCCCCGGTCGGTGAGGATCAGCCGGTCGCCGGCCTCGGTCAGTAGTCCGTCATCGACTGCCTGCCGGGCGCGGAGCAGTTCGGAGTCGGTGAGCACCGCAGCCGCCAGACCGCTGCGCAGTCGGATGCCGAGAAGCACCCCCTCGACATGGCGGTCTTGTGGCCGGAGTCGTTCGAAACCGGCAACGGCCGACGCACCGGCGGCCAGCGATTCGGCATAGGCGTTGGGGTGCTTGATATTCCACCAGCGCACGTCGCCGACGAATCCGTGCGCACCGGGCCCGGCACCCCACCACTGCCCGCCGTTCCAGTAGCCCTCGTTGTGCCGGCACTGTCCGCCCGGGCGGCTCCAGTTGGACACCTCGTACCACTGCAAACCGGCCCCGGACAGCCTCTCGTCGACGATCCGATAGCGGTGAGCCAGGACGTCGTCGTCGGGAGCGGCGATCTCACCGCGTCGCACCCGACGCGCCAGTGCGGTGCCGTCCTCCACGACCAGCGCGTAGGCCGACACGTGGTCGACGCCGGCGTCCACGACCGCCTCCAGGGATGCCGCCAGGTCGTCGTCGGACTCTCCCGGGGTGCCGTAGATCAAATCGAGGTTGACGTGGTCGAAGCCGGCGGCCAGCGCTTCGCGGGCAGCCGCCACCGCCCGCCCGGGTGAATGCGTGCGGTCCAGGACGGCCAGCACCCGCGGCGATGCGGACTGCATGCCCAGCGACACCCGGGTGTAGCCGGCCGCGCGCAGCGCCCCGAAGAACTCGGGCGACGTGGACTCCGGGTTGGCCTCGGTGGTCACTTCGGCATCCCGGGCCAGCGGGAAACGGTCGCGGACGGTGTCGAGGACCTCGGCAAGCCGGTCGGCTCCGAGCAGCGAGGGGGTGCCCCCGCCGACGAAGACGGTGTCCACCGGCACCGGTCCCACCGCGGCGGCGGCCACCGTGAGTTCGGCACGCAGCGCGTGCAACCAGCCGTCCGGGCTGGCGCCACCCAGTTCGGCGGCCGTGTAGGTGTTGAAGTCGCAGTAGCCGCAACGGGTGGCGCAGAACGGCACGTGCACATAGATCCCGAACGCCGTGCCCGGGGTCGGGCTGAGTTCAGGCAACACACCTCGAGTGTGTCAGAGCCTTTTCGCGCACCGTGAGCGGAAGTTGTGCCCGGTGAGCACACCCTGAGCAGATCGTGGCAGACTGGGCCCATGACCGCCCGGCCCTCGAATCAGCGCACCGTAGCGCTGGTGGCTCGGCGGCACGTCGACTTCAAGCGCGTGTGCAGCTGTTGTTGTCGGCCCCTGATGCCGTAGTCCGCCCACCCCAGATCAGCTGGCCGCCGGATTGCGTCGCCGGACAGCCGACCGGTGACCACACGTATTCCAACGCCGGCTCCCGATAGAGGAGCACTTCTCGATGACCGAGACGACAAAGTCCGAGCGGCCCAAGCGCAGCGAGGGCCAGTGGGCCCTGGGCGATCGCGAACCGCTGAACCCGAACGAGGAGTTCAAGAAGGAAGACCCCGCCCTCAACGTGCGCGAGCGGATCGAGAACGTCTACTCCAAGCAGGGATTCGACAGCATCGACAAGACCGACCTTCGTGGCCGGATGCGCTGGTGGGGTCTCTACACCCAGCGCAAGGAGGGCTTCGACGGCACCTTCACCGGCGAGGAGAACGTCGACCTCATCGAGGCCCCGTATTTCATGCTGCGGGTCCGCAGCGACGGCGGTGCACTGACCGCGGCCTCACTGCGGATGCTCGGCCAGATCTCCACGGAGTTCGCCCGCGACACCGCCGACATCTCCGACCGGCAGAACATCCAGTACCACTGGATCCGGATCGAGGACATGCCGGAGATCTGGCGGCGCCTGGACAGCGTCGGCCTGCAGACCACCGAGGCATGCGGCGACTGCCCGCGCGTGGTGCTGGGCTCCCCGCTGGCCGGGGAGTCGCTCGATGAGGTGATCGACGCCACCCCCGCGATCGAGGAGATCGTGCGCCGCTACGTCGGCAAGCCCGAGTACGCCAACCTGCCGCGCAAGTTCAAGACCGCGATCAGCGGCCTGCAGGACGTGGTCCACGAGATCAACGACGTCGCCTTCGTCGGGGTGAACCATCCCGAGCACGGCCCCGGCCTGGATCTGTGGGTGGGCGGCGGCCTGTCCACCAATCCGATGCTCGGCCAGCGCCTCGGCGCCTGGGTGCCACTGGACGAGGTGCCCGACGTCTGGGAAGCGGTAGTCAGCCTCTTCCGTGACTACGGCTACCGGCGACTGCGGGCGAAGGCCCGGCTCAAGTTCCTGGTCAAGGACTGGGGTGTGGAGAAGTTCCGTGAGGTTCTCGAAACCGAGTACCTCAAACGGCCGCTGATCGACGGTCCCGCACCTGCTCCCGTGGCCCATCCCATCGACCACGTCGGTGTTCAGCGACTGCGCAACGGGCTCAACGCGGTCGGCGTCGCGGCGATCGCCGGACGGGTGTCGGGCACCATCCTGACGGCGGTGGCCGACCTCGCCGAGAAGGCCGGTTCGGACCGGATCCGGTTCACCCCGCACCAGAAGCTGATCGTCCTCGACGTCCCCGACGACAAGCTCGACGACCTCGTCGCCGGCCTGAATGCGCTCGGACTCTCGTCCACCCCGTCGCGCTGGCGGCGGAATCTGATGGCCTGCACCGGAATCGAGTTCTGCAAGCTGTCCTTCGCCGAGACGCGGGTCCGCGCGCAGTCCCTCGTGCCTGACCTGGAGGAGCGGCTGGCCGACCTCAACGCCGAACTCGATGTCCCGATCACCGTGCATCTCAACGGCTGCCCGAACTCGTGCGCGCGGATCCAGGTCGCCGACATCGGCTTCAAGGGCCAGATGGTCGACGGCGGCGGGGCCGACGGACAGGGGGGCCCGACCGAGGGCTTCCAGGTGCACCTCGGCGGAAGCCTCGGCCTGGACAGCGACTTCGGCCGAAAGCTGCGGCAGCACAAGGTCACCAGCGATGAACTCGGGGACTATATCGAGCGGGTGGTGCGTAACTTCATCGCGCAGCGCACCCCCGGCGAGCGCTTCGCACAGTGGGCCGTGCGGGCCGAGGAAGACGCATTGCGATGAGGGCTCGCACTAAGAGCGAAGAACAACTGCGCGAGTTGGCAGCCCGTGGTGCGGCCGAACTCGACGGAGCCGACGCCGCCGAACTGCTGGCGTGGACCGATCGCCACTTCGGGGGGGCGCCCGGAGCCGTCCGGCCGGCGACATCCGGCTATGTGGTGGCGTCCAACATGCAGGATTCGGCGCTGATCCATCTGGCCGCCAAGACCCGGCCCGGCGTCGAGGTGCTCTTTCTCGACACCGGGTACCACTTCGCCGAGACGATCGGCACCCGCGATGCCGTCGAGGCCGTCTATGGCGTCACCGTGGTCAATGTCACGCCGGAACACACTGTGGCAGAACAGGATCGACTGCTCGGCAAGGACTTGTTCGCCCGTGATCCCGGCGAATGCTGCCGACTGCGGAAGGTGGTTCCACTGCGCGGCGCGCTCAGCCACTATGACGCCTGGGTCACCGGAATCCGGCGGGTGGAGTCGCCTACCCGGGCAGACTCCCCGCTGATCAGTTTCGACGAGGCCTTCAAGCTGGTGAAGGTCAATCCGCTCGCCGCCTGGACCGACGAAGACCTGCGGGCATACATCGAAGCGAACGGCGTGTTGGTCAATCCCCTTGTCGAGGAAGGCTATCCGTCCATCGGCTGCGCTCCGTGCACCACCAAGCCCGCCGAGGGCGCCGACCCGCGCAGCGGCCGCTGGCAGGGCCTGACCAAGACCGAATGCGGGTTGCACGCATCATGACCGGCGGGCAGGAGCGAAGCGACTCGGGGGTTGGCCCCGGCGGGCAGGAGCGAAGCGACTCGGGGGTTGGCCCCGGCGGGCAGGAGCGAAGCGACTCGGGGATTGGCCCCGTCTTGATCCTGACCGCGCACGGCAGTGCCGATCCACGCTCGGCGGCCGTCACCCACGCAGTCGCCGATGAGGTCCGCCGCTTGCGTGGCCAACTCGATGTCCGGGTGGCCTTCTGCGAGCGCAGCACTCCGAATCTGCGCGATGTGCTGGTCGACCTGGACGGCCCGGCGGTGCTGACTCCGCTGCTGCTGGCCAGCGCATATCACGCGCGGGTCGACATCCCGACGATGGTGGCCGAGTCGGCCGCCGGGCAACGGGGAGAGGTGCTGCAGGCCGACACCCTCGGTGAGGACCCGCGGCTGATCGAGGTGCTCCACCAGCGGCTGATCGACGTCGACGTGGAACCCGAGCACGCCGACACCGGTGTGCTGGTGGTCGCGGTGGGCTCATCGCATGCTGAGGCCAACGCGAGCACCGCCACGCTGGCCTCAGCGCTGACCCAACGCAGGGGTTGGGCACGGGTGCGGGTTGCCTATGCCACCGCGCAACCCTCGGTGGCCGAGGGGATCGCCGAGCTGCGACGCAGCGGCGCTCGGCGTATCGCCTTGGCACCGTGGTTCATCGCGCCCGGGCGGATCACCGACCGGGTGGCCGACGTTGCAGCAGCCGAAGGCGTTGCGATGGCTGAGCCACTCGGCGCCCACACGCTGCTGGCCGAGACGGTGCTCGACCGGTTCGACCGGGCGGCCGCTCGGCGGCTGGCCGCCTAGCTAGGCTCTCAGCCCCCGGGACGGGATCAGCCAGGAGTGCCGTCGGTTCCGTTTGCCCCATCAGCGCCATCGGCTCCGTCGGCACCGTCTGCGCCATCGGCCCCGTTGACGCCGCCCTTGCCGCCCTGACCACCCTGACCGCCCTGACCGCCCTGACCGCCCTGACCGCCTTTACCGCCCTGGCCGCCAGAACCCCCGGCGCCACCATTGCCGCCGTTGCCACCGCGGCCACCCTGGCCCCCGACTCCACCCGTCACGGTTGTCCCCTCAGTTGTCGATGGTGCCGACGATCCGACGGACGTCTGCGACGTCATCGAACCTTCGGCGGGCGAGATGGTGCGCGTACAACCGACCGTGCCCGTTGCCAACACCACAACGAAGACCGCGAACGAAGCCGCCGAAGATTTCACCATCGACCTCAGTGTAGGCGGCCCTGCTCGGCGCCGGCGATGGGCGGGATCCTGGTCGCGCGCACGTAGACGGTGTCGCCGTCCTTGAGGGCCAGGGCCTCGGCGTCCCCGCGGGTGATCTGGGCGATGAAGGATGCGCCGTTGGTGGCGCTCGTCATCTCCACCCGGACCTCGAAGCCCAGGTACACCACGCGCTCGATGGTGGCCCGAATGACCCCCGTGCTCTCCGCCGTGCCGTCGCCGGCGGCGAACGCCATCTCCGGTGTGCGGCCCACCCGAATGTCGTGCGGCCGTACCAGGATTCCGTTCAGCGTGGACACCGTTCCCAGGAACGACATCACGAACGGATTGGCCGGGCTGTCGTAGACCTCGGTGGGCGTGCCGATCTGTTCGACGCGGCCCTTGTTGAGGACAGCGATCCTGTCGGCCACATCCAACGCCTCGGACTGGTCGTGGGTCACCAGCACCGTGGTGACGTGGACCTCGTCGTGCAGTCGCCGCAGCCAGGCCCGCAGATCCTCGCGCACCTTGGCGTCCAGCGCGCCGAACGGCTCGTCGAGCAGCAGGACGTGCGGATCCACAGCCAGCGCCCGGGCCAGCGCCATGCGCTGACGCTGGCCGCCGGAGAGTTGGTTGGGGTAGCGGGTCTGGAATCCGGCGAGTCCGACCACCTCCAGCAGATTGTCGACCTTCGCGTCGATGTCCGGCTTGCGCAGTTTGCGGATCTTCAGACCGAAGGCCACGTTGTCGCGCACCGTGAGGTGTTTGAACGCCGCGTAGTGCTGGAACACGAAGCCGATACCCCGGCGCTGCGGCGGCACCTTGGTCACGTCCTGACCATTGATGACGACGGTTCCGGAGTCGGGCTGGTCCAGCCCCGCGATGGCGCGCAGCAGGGTCGACTTGCCCGATCCGCTGGGGCCGAGCAGGGCGGTCAGCGACCCGGCCGGCACCACGAAGTCGACGTTGTCGAGTGCATTGAACGTGCCGTAGCGCTTGTTGGCCCCGCTGACGACGATCGCGTTGGTCATGCCCTACTCCTCACGCACCCGGCCGCGCCGGGACTCCAGCACACCCTGCGCCACGATCACCAGCACCGCGACCATCATCAGCAGCGTCGAGATGGCGTAGGCGCCGTATTCCGCCCCCCGGTTGTAACGATCGGAGACCAGCAGGGTCAGCGTCTGCGACGTCCCGGGCAGATTCGACGACACCATCAGCACCGCACCGTACTCGCCGAGGGTGCGCGCCACGGTGAGGACGATGCCGTAGGTCAGCCCCCACCGGATCGACGGCAGCGTGATCCGCCAGAAGGTCTGCCACCAGGTGGCGCCCAGGGTCGCGGCGGCCTCCTCCTGTTCGGTGCCCAACTCGTGCAGCACCGGCTCGACCTCGCGAATGACGAACGGCACCGTCACGAAGATGCTCGCCAGCACGATGCCGGGCAGGCCGAAGATGATCTTGAAACCGAAGTCGTTCTCGACGAATCCAAGGATTCCCGCGCTGCCCCACAGCAGGATCAGCGCCACGCCCACAACCACCGGCGAGACCGCGAACGGCAGATCGATGATGGCCTGCAGAACGCCCTTGCCGCGAAACCGCTTGCGAGCCAGCAGCAATGCCGTCGGCACACCGAAGACGACGTTGAGCGGCACCACGATGGCGACCACCAGAAGCGACAGTTGCAGCGCCGAGATCGCGGCCGGTGTGCTGATCGAGGCGAAGAAGGCGCCGACGCCGGGCAGGAACGTGCGCCACAGGATCAGCCCGACCGGGACGATCACCAGAACAAGCACGTAAGCCAGCGCCAGATATCGGGTCAGGAACCGCGCCAGCGGGGACAGAGTCACGCTGCCAGCCCCTCACGCTTGGCGGCTCGCGACCCCACCACCCGCAGGACGAACAGCACCACGAACGAGACGACCAGCAGCACAATCGAAATCGCTGCCGCGCCCGTTCGGTCGTCGTTCTCGATGAGCGTCCGGATCCACTGCGACGACACTTCGGTCTCACCCGGGATCGCACCGCCGATGAGCACTACCGAACCGAACTCGCCGATGGCTCGGGAGAACGCCAGACCGGCCCCGGTGAGCAGGGCGGGCAGCAGTGCGGGCAGGATCACCCGGACGAAGATCACCGGGTTGGTCGCGCCCAGCGATGCGGCGGCCTCCTCCGTCTCCCGGTCGAGTTCGAGCAGAACCGGTTGCACGGTGCGCACGACGAACGGCAGTGTGACGAAGAGCAGCGCGACTCCGATGCCCCACTTGGTGTGCTGCAGGTGAAGTTTCACCGGACTGCCGGGCCCGTAGAGAGCCAGCATCACCAGGCTGGCCACGATGGTCGGCAGCGCGAACGGCAGGTCGATCACCGCGTCGATCAACCGCTTGCCGGCGAAGCGATCACGGGTGAGCACCCAGGCCACCAGGAGCCCGAAGAACGCGTTGACGATCGTCACTCCGACCGCCACCGTGAGGGTCACCCGGAACGACTCCAGCGCCGCACTGGAGGTGATCGCCGAGGCAAACGCCGACCAGCCGCCCTTCCCCGACTGCCACACGATGGCCGCCAACGGCAGCAGGACGATCACGCTGAGCCAGATCGACGCCGCACCCACCAGTGCCGGCGTCGACCCGGCCCGCCTGTCCGCGACATCCGCCCGGCCCGAGCCGTTGAACGACGCGGGCCCGGACATGTCGGCCTCGGCGGCTGCCGTCATCCGGTCGCCTTCTTGTAGATGGTCGTGATCGACCCATTGTCCTTATCGAACAACGCGGTATCCACCGACTTCCACCCGCCTAGGTCGGCGATGGTCCAGAGCTTCTGCGGAGCCGGGAATTCCTTGGCGAATTCGGCCGCCACAGCGGGGTCGACGGTCCGGAACCCGGCTTGGGCCCAGATCTTCTGCCCCTGCGGGGTGTACAGGAAGTTCTTCAGGGCGGTGGCCTTGTCGACGTGCGCGCCCGTGTTGACGACGGCGACTGGATTCTCGATCTTGAAGGTCTGCGGAGGATTGATGTGCTCGACCGCAACCTCCCCTTTTTCGGCGCCCTGCCGCTCGATGTTGATGGCTTCGTTCTCGTAGCTGATCAGCACGTCGCCGGAGCCCTGCAGGAAGACGTCGGTGGCTTCACGCCCGGATCCGGGGCGGGTCCTGACGTGGTCGGTGACCAGTGCGGTGACGAAGTCCAGCCCGGCCTGCTGGTTCTGTCCGCCGTTGCTCTTCGCCGCGTAGGGCGCCAGCAGGTTCCACTTGGCCGAGCCTGAGCTCAGTGGGCTCGGGGTGACCACCTCGACACCCGGGGCCAACAGGTCGTCCCAGTCCTTGATGTTCTTGGGGTTGCCCTTGCGGACGACCAGGGTGACGACCGAGCCGAACGGAACGCCCTTGGTGACGTCGGTGTTCCACTCGGGCGAGACCTTGCCCGCCTTGACCAGCCGGGTGACGTCGGGCTCCACCGAGAAGTTCACGATGTCAGCGGGTTTGCCGTCCACCACCGCCCGGGACTGGTCGCCGGAGGCGCCATAGGACGTGGTGACCGCCACACCCTTGCCCTCCGGGGTCGCGGCGAACGCCGGGATGATCGTGCTCCAGCCCGGCTCGGGAACCGCGTAGGCCACCAGCGTCAGCGTCGTCTCGGCGTCGCTGTCGCCACCACCGACGACGTCGCTGGCACCCCCGCCGCACGCGGCAAGCACGGTGGCGGTGGCGGCGATCGCCGCGGCGGCGCGCCAGCGGCGCGGGAATAAGGTGAACGTCGGGGACATTGGTGAGGCCTTTCTCGTTGCTGGTGTCCGGGGGCACACCCGTCACGCAGACGAGGGGTTCAGCGGCGAGAAGCCATGACCACCAACAGCTCTGGACGGGCAGAAGTCTGTCAGCGACAACACGCGTGGTCGACGACGGCAGCGCACCCCGGCAGGGCGCAGCGGAAACCGGTCATCGAAAGCACGAGCCGAAGCCTAACAGAGCGGCGGGCGGCCGCCGCCGCTGTCAGCGGTTGATCAGCCAGACCAGCACAACCAGAACCAACAAGGCGACGAGCGCAAGCGTCACCCGGGACTGCGGCATGCCGTTCACCGGCCGTTCCCGCTGCCACCGCGCAGCCCGCGGACGACACCGATTCCGCGGCCCAGGATCGCGTCCAGTGTCACGGCGGTGCCGTAGCCGAGGAGGAGAACAACCGGCATCACGATGAGGGTCTGCAACACGAAGCCCCGACCGGACAGCCATAGTTCGAAGCCGTCCCACCAGCTGAGCAACCCGGACACTCCATCACCCTATGCCCCGACGCGATTACCGGCGGTTTCTGGTCCGTTCGGTGGACGGCGGCCGCCTCACCAGCAATGATGGCGAGATGGTTTTGCAGGTCAAACCCGGCGAGGGAAGTCGGGACCGGAACGGCAGCGCCACGCCGCTGAGCGTCACCGCGCCGCCGCCCGACTCCCACGTCGGGCCCAGGCGCAGCCCGTTCCCCCCGATCGCCGACTACGCGTTCCTCTCCGACTGCGAGAACACCTGCCTGATCTCGGCGGCCGGCTCGGTGGAGTGGATGTGCGTGCCGCGCCCGGATTCCCCGAGCGTGTTCGGCGCGGTGCTGGACCGCGGCGCCGGGCACTTCCGGCTCGGCCCCTACGGGGTGACCGTGCCGGCAGCGCGACGCTACCTACCCGGCAGCCTGATCATGGAGACCACCTGGCAGACGCCGACCGGCTGGGTGATCGTCCGGGATGCCCTGGTGATGGGTCCCTGGCACGACCTGGACGCGCGGTCGAGGACCCACCGCCGCACCCCGATGGATTGGGACGCCGAACACATTCTGCTCCGCACGGTGCGCTGCGTGAGCGGCACCGTCGAACTCGTCATGAACTGCGAGCCGTCGTTCGACTACGGGCGCATCAACGCAGTCTGGGAATACTCCGCGAACGCGTACGGCGAGGCGATCGCCCGGGCGCGCAGCGACGCCGACGCGCACCCGACGCTGCGGCTGACGACCAACCTCCGGATCGGCCTCGAGGGCCGCGAGGCCCGTGCCCGAACCCGTCTCAAGGAGGGCGACAACGCCTTCGTCGCGCTGTCGTGGTCCAAGCATCCGGCACCCCAGACGTTTGAGGAAGCCACCGACAAGATGTGGCAGACCTCCGAGGCGTGGCGGCAGTGGATCAATATCGGCCATTTCCCCGACCATCCGTGGCGGGCCTACCTTCAGCGCAGCGCCCTCACGCTCAAAGGGCTGACCTATTCCCCCACCGGTGCTCTGCTGGCGGCCAGCACGACGTCGCTGCCGGAAACGCCGCAGGGCGAACGCAACTGGGACTACCGCTACGCGTGGGTGCGCGACTCGACGTTCGCGCTGTGGGGTCTGTACACCCTGGGCCTGGACCGTGAGGCCGATGACTTCTTCTCGTTCATCGCCGACGTGTCCGGAGCCAACAACGGTGAGCGGCATCCGCTGCAGGTGATGTACGCCGTGGGCGGGGAGCGCGAACTGGTCGAGGGTGAACTCGACCACCTTTCCGGCTACGACGGCGCGCGACCGGTCCGCATCGGCAACGGCGCCTACAACCAGCGTCAGCACGACATCTGGGGCACCATGCTCGATTCGGTGTACCTGCATTGCAAGTCGCGGGAGAACATCTCCGACGCGCTGTGGCCGGTGCTCAAGGAGCAGGTCGATGAGGCCATCAAGCACTGGCGCGAACCTGACCGCGGCATCTGGGAGGTGCGCGGCGAACCGCAGCACTTCACCTCGTCCAAGGTCATGTGCTGGGTGGCCCTGGACCGCGGCGCGAAACTCGCCGAGTTGCAGGGGTCCAAGAGTTACGCCGAGCAGTGGCGCGTCATCGCCGACGAGATCAAGGCCGACATCCTGGCCAACGGTGTGGACTCCCGCGGGGTCTTCACCCAGCGCTACGACGACAACGCATTGGACGCCTCGCTGCTGCTGGTTCCGCTGCTGCGGTTCCTACCGCCCGACGACCCGCGGGTGCGGGCCACCGTGCTGGCGATCGCCGACGAACTCACCGAGAACGGACTGGTCCTGCGCTACCGGGTGGACGAGACCGACGACGGCCTGTCCGGCGAGGAGGGTTCGTTCACGATCTGCTCGTTCTGGCTGGTGTCGGCGCTGGTCGAGATCGGCGAGCTCAGCCGGGCCCGGCACCTGTGCGAGCGACTGCTGTCGTTCGCCAGCCCACTGCACCTCTACGCCGAGGAGATCGAGCCCAGCACCGGCCGGCATCTGGGGAACTTCCCGCAGGCGTTCACCCACCTGGCGCTGATCAACGCGGTGGTGCATGTGATCCGGGCCGAGGAACAGGGCGACGGTTCCGGGGTGTTCCAGCCGGCGAACGCGCCCGGTTAGCTCACCGGCCGCGGCTGACGTTCTCGAGCATCAGCCGGACCAGATCGGTGGCCCTGCCGGTGGCGACGCGCCGGGCGGCCTGCACATCGGTGATGGCGACGTCCACGTCGACGATGCAGTCCGCGGCGAGCCCGACGGCATGTTCGGTGGGGAACGCCGATTGCTGATCGGCCTCACCGGTCAGGATCGTCGCCGAGAGGATCCCGTCGGTCTGCCGCACGTCGGTCACCGTCCACTGCAGATCGGCGTTCTCGGTGATGTGGACGCTGACCCGGGTGTCGGCACAGGAGCGCCACTGAGAGACGAAACTGGAGAACATCCGGGCGGCCTCGATGTCGGAGGCGAATCGGACGACGCCGGCGTGGACACTGGAGACGGTCATGCCCTGCCCGTAGCGCGCGAAGTCCTGTAACCCCACACCGCGGACGTCGCCCTTTTCGTAGACGACCCGCATCAACGGCGATACCGCCCCCAGGCAGTCGAGCGGTGAAACGTCCTTGCTCTCCCGAATTCCGTTGGGCAGCAGCGTGATATCACCGACGGCAGGCGGCGCTGCGGGATCGAGCGGATTACCGACCGCGTCTGCGACCTGCTCGGGGGTGGGCAGAACCTGCTGCATGCCGACGCCCTGCTGGCGCACCGGAGCGCCGACGATGGTCGCCGAACATGACACCAGCACAACAGAACTGAATACTGCGCCGAGACCCGGCACGCACCGCCCCCGGACGACCCGCCAGTCGTGAGTAATTGACCCCTACTTCCGCGTTTTGTCGGCTGATTTGTCGCCGGCGGAATCGGTCGACAGCGCCGCGACGAAAGCCTCCTGCGGGACGTCGACCCGCCCGATGGTCTTCATCCGCTTCTTGCCTTCCTTCTGCTTCTCCAGCAGCTTGCGCTTACGCGTGATGTCGCCGCCGTAGCACTTGGCGAGCACATCCTTGCGGATGGCCCGGATATTCTCGCGCGCAATGATTTTCGAGCCGATCGCCGCTTGGATCGGGACCTCGAACTGCTGGCGCGGGATGAGCTCCTTGAGCTTGGTGGTCATCTTGTTGCCATAGGCCTGGGCCGAGTCCTTGTGCACGATCGCGCTGAAGGCGTCGACGGCCTCGCCCTGCAACAGGATGTCTACCTTGACCAGCGCGGCCTCCTGCTCGCCGGCTTCCTCGTAGTCCAGGCTGGCGTAGCCGCGGGTGCGCGACTTCAGGGAGTCGAAGAAGTCGAAGATGATCTCGCCGAGCGGCATGGTGTAGCGCAGTTCGACCCGCTCCGGCGACAGGTAGTCCATACCGCCGAGTTCACCGCGGCGGGACTGGCACAGTTCCATGATGGTGCCGATGAACTCACTCGGAGAAATCAGCGTGCACTTGACCACCGGCTCATAGATCTCGCGCATCTTGCCCTCGGGCCAGTCCGAGGGGTTGGTGACGATCTTCTCGACCCCGTCCTCCCCGATCACCCGGTAGACGACGTTGGGCGAGGTGGAGATCAGGTCGAGGTCGAACTCGCGCTCGAGTCGCTCGCGGGTGATCTCCATGTGCAGCAATCCCAGGAAGCCGCAACGGAATCCGAAGCCCAGTGCCACCGAGGTCTCGGGTTCATAGGTGAGCGCCGCGTCGTTGAGTTGAAGCTTGTCCAGGGCTTCGCGCAGATTGGGGTAGTCCGAGCCGTCGACCGGGTAGAGGCCCGAGTAGACCATCGGCTTGGGTTCGCGGTAGCCGGTCAGTGCTTCGGTGGCGCCGTGGCGGGCGCTGGTGACGGTGTCGCCGACCTTGGACTGGCGCACGTCCTTCACGCCGGTGATCAGATAGCCCACCTCGCCGACGCCGAGACCCACGGTGGGTTTGGGCTCCGGCGAGACGATGCCGACTTCCAGCAGTTCGTGGGTGGCGCCGGTGGACATCATCTTGATCTTCTCGCGCGGGGTGATCTTGCCGTCGACCACCCGGACGTAGGTGACCACACCGCGGTAGATGTCGTAGACCGAGTCGAAGATCATCGCCCGGGCGGGGGCGTCGGCGTCGCCGGTCGGGGCGGGCACCTGCCGCACCACTTCGTCGAGCAGTGCGGTGACGCCCTCGCCGGTCTTGCCCGAAACGCGCAGCACGTCGTCGGGTTCGCAGCCGATGATGTGCGCCAGTTCCGCGGCGTAGCGCTCCGGATCGGCGGCGGGCAGATCGATCTTGTTGAGCACCGGAACGATCGTCAGGTCGCGGTCCAGCGCCAGGTACAAGTTGGCCAGGGTCTGCGCCTCGATGCCCTGGGCGGCGTCGACCAGCAGCACCGCACCCTCGCAGGCCTCCAGCGCGCGGGACACCTCGTAGGTGAAGTCGACGTGGCCGGGGGTGTCGATGAGATGCAGGACGTAGTCCCCGGCCGAGAGACCTTCGGCGTCGGCTTTGACCGTCCAGGGCAGCCGCACGTTCTGGGCCTTGATCGTGATGCCGCGCTCACGCTCGATGTCCATCCGGTCGAGGTACTGGGCCCGCATGTCGCGATCCGCGACCACACCGGTCAACTGCAGCATCCGGTCGGCCAGCGTCGACTTGCCGTGATCGATGTGAGCAATGATGCAGAAGTTTCGAATCTGCGCCGGCGCAGTGAACGTCTGATCGGCAAAACTGCTGATGGGAATCTCCTGGTGAGCGCGCGGGTTCCGGCGCGACAAGCGTATCGACCCCGCCCCGGCGGGACACAATCGCGCCGAACACGCCCCATGATCCTCGCCTATGCTGTCGAGAATGGCGTCGCAGTGGAGGACGTTCCAGCGTTTCGCGGAGCATCTCGTGTTCAACGAGGCACCGAAGTTCATCCGTCAGTTGCAGCACCCCGGTGAGGTGCAGCACGCGGTTCAGCGGACCATTCAGCACGGCCTCCAGCAGGGCCTGCGACTGGGCATCGAAGCTCTCGTGGCCACCGCCATGCCCCCGCCTCCGCCGGTGGCGATCACGGCCGGCCGGCCGGTCACCCGCGACAGCACCCCGACGTCCGACCGGGCGCGCAAGGTGGTCTACGCCCCCGACCTCGACGGACGAGCCGATCCCGGGGAGATCGTCTGGACCTGGGTGGTCTACGAGGACGATCCGACCCGGGGCAAGGACCGCCCGGTACTGGTGGTGGGCCGAGACCGGCAGACGCTGCTGGCCCTGATGCTGTCCAGTCAGACCCACCACACCCACGACCCGAGCTGGGTGCACATCGGCGCGGGCAGCTGGGACCACGAGGGCCGGCCCAGCTGGGTTCGGCTGGACCGGGTGCTCGACGTTCCCGAGGAGAGCATCCGCCGCGAGGGCGCCATCGTCGACCGGGTCACCTTCGAGGTCGTCGCCACCCGGTTGCGCACCGAATACCGCTGGAGCTAACCCCCCTGGGTGATGTAGGCCCGCAACTGCTGGCGTTCGGCCTGCAGTTCCTCCATGCGGATCTTCACCACATCTCCGATGCTCACGATGCCGACCAGTCGGCCGTCGTCGAGCACCGGCACGTGCCGCACGCGGTTGTTGGTCATCAGCGCCGCCAGGTCGTCGACCGGATCCTCGGGCCGGCACGTCACCGCGACGTCGCTCATGATGTCGGCGACCGGACGGCGCAGCAGATCCGGGCCGACGGTGTGGAGTCGGCGGACGATGTCGCGCTCGGAGACGATGCCGATCACGCCGCCGGCACCCATCCCCCGGTCGCTGCGCTCCTGCCCGCCGGGACCCATCCCCCGGTCGCTGCGCTCCTGCCCGCCGGGACCCATCCCCCGGTCGCCGGTCCCGATCACCACCATGGCGCCGACGTTGTGCACGGTCAGTTCGGCCAGCAGGCCGGTGACCGTGGTGGTCGCGGTGACCGTCGCCACCGCAGAGCCCTTGCTGCGCAAGATGTCCGCGATCCGCATGGACCCCACCTCCGCCATGTGATCGATGTCACATCAGGGTACGACGGTCGGACTCCCGTTGGAAGAGCCGGTGGAATCCCCGACCGGCTGGGCACGATGGACGCCGCAGGTACACGCTTCAATCGACGGGCAGGTGCATGCCATCCCCCACTCGATCACCTGCCTGACGTTCACCAGTGCGGTGATCCGGGCGTCGATCTCGCCGAGTTTGGCGTGGGCCAACGCGCGACTCGCCGGCCGGCCGGGAACGTCGTCGGCGAACAGAACCGCGATCTCCTCGAGCGTGAATCCGGCGATCTTGTACATCGCGATCAGGCCCGCAAGGTGTGGCCCGACAGCGCCATCGTGCGCGTCGATCTCGATTGACGTCGAACCGGATTGGGCATCAGATCCCGACAACCCGACGACGCGGAGTAGTAATGACGTCATGATGGAAATCACCCTGCTCGGCACCGGAAGCCCGATTATCGACCCGAACCGCGCCGGCCCCTCCACGTTGGTCAGCGCCGGCGGGCAGACCTTCCTGGTGGACTGCGGTCGCGGGGTGCTCATGCGGGCGGCCGCGGCAGGTGTTGGCGCAGCCAACCTGACGGCACTGCTGCTGACCCATCTGCACAGCGACCACATCACCGACCTGTCCGACGTGATCACCACCCGGTGGGTCACCACGTTCGTCCGCACGCCCCTGCCGATCATCGGGCCGCCCGGCACCAGAGCGGTCGTCGAGGCCACCTTGGCCGCACTGGCGCCGGATATCTCCTACCGCATCGCCCACCACGCAGATATCACCGAACCGCCCTCGGTGCAGGTCCACGAGTACAGCGAGGGGCAGGTCTGGGGCCCCGGCGGGCAGGAGCGTAGCGACTCGGGGATCACGACCGGCGGGCAGGAGCGTAGCGACTCGGGGATCACGACCGGCGGCGTGCGGATCACCGTCGCGCCGACCGACCACCGCCCGGTGGAACCCACCATCGCCTTCCGCATCGAGTCCGGCGGCGCATCGGTGGTGCTGGCCGGCGACACGGTGCCGTGCAGTTCGCTCGACGAGTTGGCCCGCGGGGCAAATGCCCTGGTGCACACGGTGATCCGTAAGGATCTGGTTGAGCAGATGCCCGCCCAGCGGATCCGCGACATCCTGGACTATCACTCGTCGGTGGAGCAGGCCGCGGCGACTGCCGCCCGGGCCGGGGTGGGCACCCTGGTGCTGACGCACTATGTGCCGCCACTGGTTCCCGGACAGGAGGATCAGTGGCGCGCACTGGCCGCGGCCGAGTTCGGCGGCCGGGTGGAACTCGGCAACGACCTGCTGCGCGTGGTGGTGGAAAGCTAAGCGAGCCTGGTCATCTCGACCACCACGTCGAGATCACTGGAGCCCTGTCCGAGGTAGATTCCTTTGAGCGGGGCGACGTCGGCGTAGCTGCGGCCGAACCCGACACTGATGTACTGCTCGTTGATCTCGGTGTCGTTTGTCGGGTCGTAGTTCCACCAGCTGCCGGTCCACGCCTGGATCCAGGCGTGGCTCTCCCCCTCGACCGACTCCCCGATGGCCGCATCGGAATTGGGGTGCAGATAGCCCGAGACGTAGCGCGCGGGAATTCCCATGCTGCGCAACAGGATCAACGAGAGATGCGCGAAATCCTGACACACCCCCTTGCCCTCCTGCAAGGCGTCCAGGCCGGATGAGTGCACGCCCGTGGTGCCCGGGACGTACTGCAGTTCGTTGCGCACCCATTCCACGGTGGCCAGCACCGCGTGGTGTGGATCATGGCTCTTGGCAATCTGTTTGGCGACCCGGTCGGTGCGCTTGTCGGCCGGCGTGTACCGGGCGGTCGGCGTGAGCACCTCGTGGTAGCGGTCCAGAACCGCATAGGACGCCAGGTCCATCCAGGTGGCGGTCGAGATGCGCGGCTCGGGCTTGTCGGTCTCGACGACCGACGACGACGTCACTTCGAGCTCGGCGTGCGGGGCGTGCAGGTCGAAGGCCGTCACCGCCGTTCCCCAGTAGTCGACGTAGCGGTAAGACCTTGTGGCAGGGGCGGTCTCGACACGGTTGACGATGACGTTCTGCCGGGAGTCCGACCTCGGTGTCAGCCGGGCCTCGTTATACGACGCGGTGACCGGCCCCTTGTATGCGTAACCGGTCGCATGAATCACCCGCATCCGCCACATCAGGCCCGGCCCTCCAGTCCATCGGCGACCAGCACGGCATCCCGCTGTCCGGCATCGGACCACTCCACCCACGGGGCAAGGCGGAAGTATCTGACCGCCAAGGCTTCTCCCACCTCGTGACAGGTGGCCTGCAGCCCGGCCAATCGGACTTCCAGCGAATCCAGCAGTGCCCCCGGCCGGACGAATTCGAGCTCGCTGCGGGCCCGGCCGAGCAGACGGCGCGCCTCCGAACCCGCCGCGTCACTGGAGCCGCGCATCAACTGGTCGAGGCTGTGTTCGGCGAGCTTGAGGGAGTAGAAGGCCGACCGCGGGAACTGCCGG
Source organism: uncultured Actinomycetes bacterium (assembly GCA_903884065.1). Taxonomy (GTDB): domain Bacteria; phylum Actinomycetota; class Actinomycetes; order Mycobacteriales; family Mycobacteriaceae; genus Mycobacterium. The sequence continues at coordinate 57,214 of CAISDL010000032.1, forward strand.
TCGAGCAGCATGAACTCGACGACCCGGTTGGC
>CAISDL010000033.1 GCA_903884065.1 uncultured Actinomycetes bacterium
CTGCAGATTGCAGTTCACCACGAAGGTGAGGTTGTCCAGCGCCTCGTTGGCCGCGATCTGGATCTGCCCGCGGCTCTCCGGCTCGTCCATCTCGCCGTCCCCGAGGAACGCCCAGACGTGCTGGTCGGAGGTGTCCTTGATGCCCCGGTCGTGCAGGTAGTGATTGAACCGGGCCTGGAAGATGGCGTTCATCGGACCCAGTCCCATCGAGACGGTCGGGAACTGCCAGAACTCGGGCATCAGCCGCGGGTGCGGGTAAGACGGAAGGCCGCCGCCCGGGTGGCTGTGCTCCTGGCGGAAGCCGTCGAGTTGGTCGGCGGACAGGCGCCCTTCCAGGAACGCCCGCGCGTAGATCCCGGGGGAGCCGTGGCCCTGGATGAACACCTGGTCACCGCCGCCGGGATGGGAGTTACCGCGGAAGAAGTGGTTGAAGCCGACCTCGTAGAGCGCCGCCGAGGACGCGTAGGTCGAGATGTGCCCGCCCACGCCCACCCCGGGGCGCTGGGCGCGGTGCACCATGATCGCGGCGTTCCAGCGGATCCAGCGGCGGTAGCGCCGTTCGACGTCCTCGTCGCCCGGGAACCAAGGTTCCAGTTCGGTGGGGATGGTGTTGACGTAATCCGTCGAGGTCAGCGCAGGTATTGCCACCCGTTGTTCGCCGGCGCGCTCGAGCAGGCGAAGCATCAGGTAGCGGGCGCGGGCCGGCCCGGAGCGGGCCAGCAGATCATCGAAGGACTCGAGCCACTCCGCGGTCTCCTCGGCGTCGATATCGGGCAGATACGACGCGACGCCCTCCCGGATCACCCGAACCCGTTCGGATTCGATTGGGCTGCCGGGGCTTTGGGGCTGTTGATCGCGCGCGAACTCGGTCGTCACTTCTGCTCCTCGTGGGCTGGCGCAGTGTTTGGGATCGGTACGGGTCCTATCGTGCCGCACGCGGGGCGCTCAGGACGCAGAGTGCGCGAGAGCGAACCGAGGAAATTCCCGCCCCGCGCCCGGAGCTTCGGCGAACCGGTAACGTCTGCACCCGTGCTGAGCGGAAACCCGCGCGGGCTGCGCGTAGCCGGACTGCTGGCGGCTGGTGCCGTGGTGCTGTCCATGGGCGCGGTGGCGTGTACGACCGTCACCGACGGCGACGCGACGGTCAACGCCGGAGACGCGCCGGCCTACCGCACCTCGGTGTCGCTGTCGTCGTCGCAGTCGGTCGCCAGTTCCAGCGCCCGGGAGTCCGAACGGCAGGCGTCGATGACCACCCAGGCCGTCCACGACACCTGCGAGACGTTGTCGACCACCAGCGCCGACGCCATCGACGCGGTCAATGCCTATGTCACCGCCTACAACGACGAGGGCGGCGACGTGGTCAAGGCCGAGGGGCCGGCCGTCGACGGACTCAACCAGAGCGCCGACGCGGTTGAATCCAGCATCAGCGACATCGTGCCCGACGGGCTGAAGGATGCGTTCGGCGACTGGGTCGACGGCGCCCGCGCGACCGCCGAGGCGATCATCGCCAAAGCGACGCCATCGGAGTTCAACAAGGTTGTGGGGGATCTCAACGACTCCCGCTCGGCGGCATTGCAACTGTGCGACGCCACGTACTGAAAGAACCGCGGTCAGAACATCGACCGTGCCCGGTGTGCGAGTATCCCGGCGTGCGAGGATTAGTCGCACAACAGCGTATTGAAGGAGGTTGCGACGGTGGTCGCCGCGGGTGACAGCGGGCTCAATTATGCCCAGAGGCTGGGCATCCACCACGAACAGATCGTCCAGGAATTGGGTTGGGACGACGACACCAACGATGACATCCGCGCCGATGTCGAGGATGCCTGCGGCAGCGAACTCCTCGACGAAGAGGCCGACGAGGTCATCGATGTGGTGCTGCTGTGGTGGCGTGACGGAGACGGCGATCTGGTGGACCGGTTGATGGACGCCATCACGCCACTGGCCGACGACGGCATCGTCTGGGTACTGACGCCCAAGACGGGTAAACCCGGTCATGTGCTGCCCGCGGACATCGCCGAGGCGGCGCCGACGGCCGGATTGATGCAGACCTCGTCGGCGAATCTGGGCGACTGGATCGGCAGCCGGCTCGTGCAACCGAAATCCAAAGCAGCAGGGAGACATTCGTGACGCTGGAAGTCGGTACCGAGGCTCCGGACTTCACGCTGAAGGATCAGAACGGCCAGCCCGTCACCCTCAGCGACTTCCGCGGTAGGAAGAACGTCCTGCTGGTGTTCTTCCCGTTGGCCTTCACCGGCATCTGCCAGGGCGAGCTCGACGAGGTGCGCGACCACCTGCCGAGCTACGACAACGACGACACCGCGACGCTGGCGATCTCGGTCGGCCCGTCGCCCACCCACAAGATCTGGGCCACCGAGAGCGGTTTCACCTTCCCGGTGCTCTCCGACTTCTGGCCGCACGGCGAGGTGGCGCAGGCCTATGGGGTGTTCAACTCCGACGCCGGGTTCTCCAACCGCGGCACCTTCGTCATCGACCGCGCCGGCATCGTGCGGTTCGCCGAGATGAAGCAGCCCGGCGAAGCACGCGACCAGAGGGTGTGGACCGACGCCCTGGCCGCACTGACCGTCTGAGAGATTTCCGTACCCGCGCGTCAGCCGGGTAACCTGCCCCCGGGCATGGGCGTGCAGCCCCGCCCACGGACGGGCGTGTAGCTCAGTGGTAGAGCTCTGGTTTTACACACCAGCGGTCGGGGGTTCGAAACCCTCCGCGCCCACAAATATTAGCGCAGTTCAGCCTGGTTTTGGACGGTTCTGGCAGCGTCCAGTAGCTGCCGCTCGACGGCAGAGTGTCCCATGAGTGTCCCAAGCGGTTAGTGCGGCACCGTAGATTTGTGGGTACGCCTAGTTAGACTCCTGGCATTGTCAGCGATTGTCATTAGAGCGAAGGAGGTGATGGAGATGGCGACGGCGGTTGACGTGGGTCAGTACGTGTACCAGCGGAAGGGTTGGGTCAATGCATGGTGTCTCCAGAAGCTCGTTTACTTCGCGCACGCTTGGAGTCTCGCGTGGGATGGGCAGGGCCTGTTCGATGCTGATCTCGAAGCGTGGCCTGATGGTCCGGTGGAGCGGGAGCTTTACGCGGTCAACAAGTATCACCGCGACGGCTACTTCGCGACGCAACTCGTTGGGGCCGACGTTTCACGGCTGACGCCCCGCCAGCGGGCGGTGATTGATGCGGTGATCGATCACTACGGCGATTGGTCGAGAGAGCAACTAATCGAAGCGAGTCATACGCCTGTGTGGGAGGCCGCGCGCGGAGACTCGGGTCGCCATGCACAAGGGGCCGTTCTGGCTCTGCGCGAGATTCGGCGCTGGCACACGCGAGCGGCGCTAAGCGGTGCCGACTCGCCGGTGCCTCCATCGGAGCACGTCAGAGGACTCCCAGAGGTCTCGGGCGAGATGGTCGATGCGCAGATCGCAAAGTGGCGCGGCGCTCTCGACTTACTTGCTGAGCGTTGACATTTTGTATACCGGTGGAGGCTGCGATCCTGATCAATCGCAGCCTCCCCAACGCCGTCCACGCAGTCACAAACCGGGATCGCCTTGAGTCGGCGCTCGCTCGTCCGATGCACACGTTTGACGGGCAGCTCCTCTTTCCCACACTCATAGAGCGAGCGGCTGCGTTGCTACATGGTGTGGCAACGGCGCACGGGTTCTTCGACGGAAATAAGCGAACAGCGTGGCTTTGCACGGCGACCTATTTGGAGCGCGAGGGCTCTCCGCTTCAGGAGATACCGGCGTTGGTTGTTGCTGACTTCGTGGTCGACGTGGTGGTCGGCCACATTGACCAGGAGAGTGCGGCGCTCTGGCTGCTCGACCAAACCTGACTAGCCAAACAGTGATGTGCCAGCGGCCCGCAGCTCGTCGGCCTTTGCGTCAGCATAGATTGACAACAACACCGCCGGATCGTGGCCGAGCCACGCCGCGACGGTGTGGGGCGGGTGACCCCGGTCGAGCATCAGCGTGCCCGCGGTGTTGCGCAGACCGTGCAGCTTGATCCGGCGCAAACCGGCCCGAGCGCGCAACCGCTGAAACTCGTCGGTGTAGGACTCGGGGCGCAGCGGCTCGCCGTCCTCGCGCACGGCCACCAAGCGGTCGTCGGACCACCCGCGACCGAGTTCCAATGCCTCGGTCCGCTGACGCTGTCGGAGTGCTCGCAGCGCCTCAGTGACGTCCGCCGGTAGCGGCAAGTCTCGGCGGCTGCGTCGAGACTTGGGCGCACCTTCCAGCGCGTCACTGCCTACGGCGACCCGGCTTCGCTTGACCGACAGCGTGCCGGTATCCAGATCGACTGCGCTCCAACGCTAGCCAGCGTGCGCCGACCGTCGAACCGGCGGGCCAACCCAGGTAGGAGCAATCGGGGTGACACCCCGCTCCCGCGTCCGCCGCTCGACGTCACGGGAGACGAGAACGCCCAGTGCTGACCGGCTGAGTGCCCGCAGGACGTTGAACGCCACAACCAGCGCAGGGCGCACCCCCCGCCGAGGCCGTCGGTTCAGCGGCTAGTTCAGAGAAGTCCCCTTTGGCAGGTCGCCTGTGAACGCCGGGCGCACCCGCCGCGGGTGCGTCTTCGGAAAACGCCGCCATCGGCTTGGTGGCGCGCTTCGCCCCCGTTTGTCGGTATCGCCTGCCAAAATAGCGCCAACGTCAGTGCGACGCTGCACGCAAGAAAAGGGAAGCCGACCACGATGGCCATCACGGTGCAGGACCTTGAACAGCGGCTCTGGGCCGCCGCCAATGCCCTGCGCGGGCCGGTCGACCCCGCCGACTTCAAGACCTATGTCTTTCCGATGCTGTTCTGGAAGTGGATCAGCGACACCTGGGAGTACGAACACGACCAGGCGGTGCAGGACTACGGCGACGACCTGACCGACGAGATCGAAGCGGACTATCACCAGTTCGACCTCCCCGCCGAGTCGACGTGGAAGGTCGTCACCAACAAGACCGCCAACATCGGCCATCAGATCGCGGTGGCCTTCCGCAAGATCGAGCAGGCCAACCCGACAACGCTCGCCGGAATCTTCGGGGATGCGACGTGGGCCAACAAGGATCGGCTGCCCGAGGCGTCACTGCGCGGATTGATCAGCGCGTTCAACCAGACCCCGCTCAACCCCGCCACTGTTTCCCACGACATGCTCGGGCAGGCCTATGAGTACCTGCTGAAGAACTTCGCCGACGAGTCCGGCAAGAAGGCCGGGGAGTTCTTCACGCCCCGCAGCGTGGTGCACCTGCTGGCCGGCATCCTCGACCCCCAGCCCGGTGAGCAGGTCTACGACCCCGCCTGCGGCAGCGGCGGGATGCTGGTGGAGACCATCAACCTGGTGAAGGCGGCCGGTGGGGACGCCCGCACACTGCGCCTCTATGGCCAGGAGATCAACCTCACCACGTCCGCGATCGCCCGGATGAACCTGTTCTTCCATGACATCGGCGAGGACTCGAAGATCGTGCGCGGCGACGTGCTGCGGGAGCCGAAGCTGCACGACGCCAACGGTGCGCTGCGGCAGTTCGACGTCGTGATCGCCAATCCGCCATTCTCCCTGGACAATTGGGGCGCGGACCGATGGGCCGCCGACCCCTGAGCATTCTGCGGCGTCCCACCCGCCAAAAAGGGCGACTACGCCTTCATCCAGCACATGATCACCTCCATGAAGGCGGACACCGGACGTGTAGGGGTAGTGATGCCGCACGGTGTTCTGTTCCGCGGCGGCGCTGAAGGGCAGATCCGCCAGTGCCTGATCGAGAATGACCACCTGGAAGCGATCATCGGCTTGCCGCCGAACCTGTTCTACTCCACCACCATTCCGGCGTGCCTGCTGATCTTCCACGCTGAGAAGTCCGAGGAACGCCGCAACCACATCCTGTTCATCGACGCCGCGGCCCGCTGCTCCAAGGGCCGCAACCAGAACACGATGAGCGATGACGATGTGAATGCGGTGATCGCCGCGTACCGCACCGGTGTCGACCCCGACGGTGAGGGCGGCTTAGAGGTACGCCTGGTTCCGTTTGACGAGATTAAGTCCAACGGCTTCGACCTCAACATCGGACGTTACGTGCGCGCGGCGTCCGAGGACGTGACCGACCTTCCTGCCGCCATTTCCCTGTATCAGGCTGCCCGCGCCGCCCGCGCCTCCGCCGAGTCGCGGATGTTCGAAGTGCTCGCCGCCGCCGGGATCGAGATCGGCGATGAGTGAGTGGCATGAAACGACACTTGGAGCGATCGCCGAGTTTTTCAACGGATACCCGTTCAAACCAATCGAACTTAACGGTAAAGGATTACCGGTTATCCGGATCAAGCAGCTGCTAGATCCGAAAGCTGCTGTTGACAGATCGGATGCAAAAGTTTCCGAACGCTTCCGTATAAGAAACGGCGACATCATCTTCAGTTGGTCAGGCACCCTTGCAGTCCGGATGTGGTCTCGCGGGGATGCCCTATTAAATCAGCACCTATTTCGAGCCGAAGCCGCCGAAGGCGTAGACCGATTCTGGTTGCTGTACGCGCTCGACCGAGCCGTTGAGGAGCTAATCCTAAAGGTCCACGGGACAACCATGAAGCATGTCACAAAGCGAACCTTGGAGTCGCACCCCGTACTGCTGCCACCATTGTTTGAACAGAGGCGAATTGCCGCAACCATATCCTCAGTGGACCGGCATCTCGCTGCCTTGGAAGCAGAGTGCGCGGCTCTGAAAGCTGCCTACAACGAGGCTCTTTCAATGTTGTGGACCAATCACTCAGGAAATCAAGCTGAACTAAGCACTCTGGGTTGTTTGATGAATCTCGACATTGATCGGGTGAAGGTAGATGACAACTGCAACTATCCCCTCGCCGGTGTCTTGAACGCAGGTAGGGGGTTGATCTCGAGGGGTGTGATTCTTGGAAGTGAGACTGAATACACCACCCTCAACAGGATGCGGGCAGGGCAGGTCATCATGCGGAAGCTGACCGCCTGGGAAGGACCTATCAGTGTTGTGCCTCACGAGTTCGACGACTATTTCGCTAGCGCAGAGTTTCCGACCTTCGCGCTGAAGACTGGCCTGTCGGCGAAGTACTTCACCCATGTATGTCGGACGCCGCGGCTATTGGACGAAATGAAGAACCGCGTCACCGGAACGGTGCAACGAAGAAAGCGGCTTAATCCAGAGCAGCTGCTCGAAGTTCAGCTACCGATTCCGGTGTTCTCCCGTCAGGAAGTCGTGGCCGATGCCCTAGATGCGATGTACGACCTATTGGCCTTACTCACGGACGAACTCGCCGCCCTGCGGCGCGTCCGCGCCGACCTCCTCAGCGCGCTTCTCTCCCAGGAGATCACAGTCGACGAGGCTGTCGACCAGTTCATCGAGCCGGCGGCGTAGACCATGGTGTGGGACGAGGCGGGAACCATTCAGAAGGCGATCATCGGCTGGGCGGTCAAATCCGGCTGGGCACACGTCGCCGGTACCGACCTGCCGCGCGACCATCACGACGCCCTGATCGAGCCGTGGGTGACCGAAGCGATCACCCGCCTCAATCCCGAACTGGCGCAAGACCCCACCAGCAGCGAGCTGGTCCTTGCCGAGCTGCTCGCCACCACCACATCCGCGGCGGACGGGCTGGTCGCCGCCAACGAGCGGATGACGGTAATGCTGCGCGGCGAGCACTCGTTCGTCACTGCCGACGGCAAGCACGTCCCCCGCCGGCTCATCGACTTCCCCAATGCCCGCGGCAACAGACTCGTCGTCGCCAACGAAGTGACCATCGGCCCGGCTGGCGCGGCGCGACGATTCGACATCGTCTTCTACGTCAACGGTTTCCCACTGGTGGTCGTCGAGACGAAGAACCCGATCAAGCAGGCTGCCACCTGGCTGACCGCCGCCCAAGACATCCACGATGTGTACGAGGCCGAATACCCGAACATGTTCGCCTCCAACGTGTTCAACGTCGCCACCGACGGCAACGAGCTGCGAGTCGGCGCGGTCGGCTCCGAGCCCAACGAACAGTCATGGTCGCTGTGGGGCTCCACCGAACTGACCCCGACCCTAATCGGCCCGAAACGCACCGAGAAAGCCGGAGAGCGGCTCCTCACACCGGAATCGGTCCTGATGCTGCTGGAAACCTTCACCCTGTTCCGCCACCCTGCCGCCGCCACCGACGTGATGACCAAGATCGTGGCCCGCTACCCGCAGGTGGAAGCTGCCGCCGCGATCGATGACAAGGTCCGCCGCGGCGGCTCCGGCGGGCTGATCTGGCACCACCAGGGCAGCGGGAAAACGATGGTGATGGCGTTCGCCGCGTTTCGGCTACTCAAAGACCCCGACGGAGTTGACCCGACGGTGATCGTGCTGTGCGACCGCACCCAGCTGGTGCGCCAAGCCTCCGAGGCGTTCCGCACCGCCGGGATGCCCAGCATGCACATCCCCGAATCGTCCTACGAACTGCGCAAGCTCGTCCGCAGCGGGCAGAGCGGCGTCATCTTCACCACGATCCACAAGTTCGCCAACGCCGGCACCCTCAGCGACCGCGACAACATCGTCGTTCTCGTCGACGAGGCGCATCGCACCCAGGAGGGCAGCCTCGCCGCCCAGATGCGCGCGGCGGTGCCCAACGCCACGTTCTTCGGCATGACGGGAACACCGATCAGCGACAAAGAGCGCAACACCTTCACGCTGTTCGGCGATCCCGCTGATCCCCACTTCGTGATGAGCCGATACGAGCCGGTGCGGTCCATCCTCGACGGCACCACGGTGCCGGTGCTGGTGGAGGCGCGGCCGGTGCGGTTCAACCTCGACAGGGCAGGTCTGGACGAGGCGTACGACGACCTCGCCGACGATGAGGGCCTCTCCGAGGACGAGAAGGTCGAACTGTCGAGGCGAGTGTCGCGGCGCTCGACGATCCTGTGCAACCCCGAGCGCATCGCTCAGGTGTGCGCCGACATCGTCACCCATTACCTGGCGAAATTCCGGCCTCTGGACATGAAAGCGCAAGTGGTGGCGCAGGACCGGGAGCTGGTCGTCGACTACGCCGCGGCGATCCGCGCTGAGTTGGCCAGGCTCGGCCGCGACGACATCGAGGTGGGCGTGAACATCAGCGTCCAGAACTCCAAAAACGAGATCCCCGCACTCAAGCCGTACGCCATGACCGAAGCCGAGGAGGAGACCCAGAAGCGCCGGTTCCTCGACATCAACGACCCGCTCTGCTTCCTCGTCGTCACCAACAAGCTGATGACCGGGTTCGACGCACCCATTGAAGGAGTGCTCTACCTCGACAAGTCGATCGCCGCTCAGAACCTGTTTCAGACGATAAGCCGCCCCAACCGGACCTGGACCAACCCCCGCACCGGGCAGGTGAAGAAGCACGGCCTGGTCGTCGACTACATCGGCCTGGCCAAGGAAATCGGCAAGGCGCTGATCGACCCCACCGCTGAGGACGGCGAGGAACCTCAGGTCGTCGACGTCGAGAAGCTGGTCGGCAAGTTCGTCACCGACCTGGCAGTGCTGTTGACCACGTTCCATGGAATCGACATGACCAAGAGTGACTGGGATTCGCTGGCGCAGGCGCGGGAGCGGATCGAGTCCCAGACCGACCGCGACGCGTTCGTCCGGGGCTTCATCGCCGTGGAGACGGTGTGGGAGTTCATCTATCCCCACGACATGCTGGAGCCATTCAAGGACAAGTACCTGTGGCTGGCGGCGCTCTACGAGTCGATCAAGCCGACCAACGTCTCCAGCACCCTGCTGTGGGCGCGGCTGGGATCCAAGACGCTCGACCTGATCCACGCCCACATGACCGATCTGCGGGTGGTCCCGTCGCTGAGCCGGTCGGTGAAGCTCGACGCCGCTGGCATCGAACTGGTGAAACGTATCGCCGAGGAGCTGAAGCTGCCCACCGGCCAGCCAGCGGGCGCGACGATCACCTTGCAGGACGTCGCCGATTCGATCGATGCGCGCATCAAACGCCGTTTGGAGGAGACCCACAGCCCCGTCTACACCAGCCTCGCCGAGCGGCTGGAGAAGCTTCGGCAGAAGACGATCACCTCCACCGAGGATTCGCTGGAGTTCCTGCGGCAGGCCTTGGAGATCGCGCGCGACGTGGTCGCTGCCGACAAGCTGGCAGATGCGGGCACGCTCCAGGACAGCGAGAGCCTGTTCGACCCGAAGCTGCGGGCGCTGTCACAGATCATCGACGAGAACAAACCCGAGAACCTGCACGTCGTAGTCCCTGATGTCGCCGCGCGGATCGACGCCATCGTCAGCGAGGTCGCCTACACCGGCTGGCGCGCCTCAAGTCCCGGTGACCGCGCCGTGAAGAGGGAGCTGCGCGGTGTGCTCAAGCAGTTCTCACTCCCCGTCACCGGTGAGCTGTTCGACCGCGCCTACCTGTACGTCCGCGAGAACTACTGAGGTGGCGTCGGACACGCTCGTGATAACGAGCGAGCGGCCGGCAACGCACGGCGTAGGCCAGATCTAATCTGCAGGCTCGGCGGCGACTAAGTCGTCGATAGTCCACGCTTCTTGCGTGACACTCAGCAGTTCCGTCGCCTTCACGGTTCCCCGGCGGTCCATGGCGCGCGCCACCATCTGCACGCCAAGCTGCTCCGCTGATCTGAGCCCAGCGACAACGGTGATGGCCCATCAGTGTCCCAAGACACGACCGAACGCAGTCGACGCGGGGGTCATTAGGCAGACAGGGAAACAGCGCCTGACCTGGACGCCCTAGACACCGTAGAACGCATGTTCACTTTTCCCGGTCCCTTTACAGGCTCTTCGCACTTGATAGGGGTCTGGTGCTGTCCGACATCGTGTCGTGTCGGTGATTGATTGGGGGCCCGCGCCCCTGTGAGCTGGGTGTTCTTCAGGCATCCAGAACAAGGAACGCGGGCATGGTTGACGGTAGTTCAC
>CAISDL010000034.1 GCA_903884065.1 uncultured Actinomycetes bacterium
AGGCTTCGGCCTTCTCGACGGCCGCGGGGTGGATGTCCTCGGGCAGGTCTCGGACGAACTTCTGGATGGCACGCAGGTGCTCGACGTCGAGCAGGCCCGCGTCCCAGGCGGTGGCCGTCGCCGGCAACACCGGAGGCAGGGCCTGGCCGGTGAGGGTGGTGCGTTGCTGCAGTTGCCCGGCGTCGCGGATGCGCCGGCGCGCCTCGGCGGGGCTGATACGCACCACATCGGCGATCACCTTCGCGCACGCCCCGCCCAGGGCCGCATCCCCGCAGCGGTCCACCGAGCCCACCAGATCCAGGGAACAGGCCGCGGCCTTGCGACGGACGGTCTCCAGCCGATCCAGCGCCTCGAGGCGGTCGCGTACCGGAAGCCGATCCCAATCCAACGCCCGAAGCGCTTCTACGGCTGAGTCCGCCGCCGTGAAGGCCTCAAAAACGTTCGAAAGCATGTTCGAATTCTATGGCGATCCACCGACGTGGTGAAAGCTCCGATTCTCGGGCTGTGGATCGATCGCAGACTGGGGATAACTACAGCGCGTCCAGCGCCTTCTGCAGCCGTGCGACAGGCGAGCCCACCCCGTAAGCCGCCGCCAGTTCGGCCACCCGCTTCGGATCGGCCGGAGGCAACGGCAGCCGGTCGTCGGCTGTGTAGAGCCGAACCGGCGCTTCGCGCGCAACGCGCACCACCGGCTCCGCCGCCTCGATGTAGTCGCCGGCTGCCAGCAGCTTGGCGCGAGTTCCCTTGGCCAGTGCCGACTTTGAATCGTGAGCGGCTGTCAGGATTGCCGCTAGCGACCCATACTGCATCAGCATGGCGGCGGCGGTCTTCTCGCCGATGCCGGGCACGCCGGGCAGCCCGTCGGACGGATCGCCGCGCAGCAGTGCCAATTCGGCGTACGCCGCACCGGCCCGGTCCAGCGGAACCCCGTAGCGCTCGGCCACCTCTGCCGGCCCGAACATCGTCGCGTTCGCCAACCCGCGGCCGAGGTAGAGCACCCGCACCGAAACCGGGTCGTCGGCGACCAGCTGCAGCAGGTCGCGGTCGCCGCTGACCACCACGACCGGATCCCGTCGCTCCGCGGCGGCCAGCGTGCCGAGCACGTCATCGGCCTCATAGCCCTCCGCGCCGGCGGTGGCGATGCCGTAGGCGTCGAGAATCTCCAGGATCATCTCCACCTGCGGGCTCAGGTCGTCGGGCACCACCTCGATATCCGCGGCGGTGCTGTCGAGTTCGTCGACTTCGGCCGACACCCGATGCGCCTTGTACGACGGAATCAGGTCCACCCGCCAAGCCGGGCGCCAGTCCAGATCCAGGCAGACCACCAGCCGGCCCGGACGTTCCCGGGTGATCAGCGTGGCGACGCTGTCCAGGAAGCCGCGCACGGCGTTGACCGGCCGGCCGTCGGGCCCGGTGATCGAAGCCGGCACCCCGAAATAGGAGCGGAACCACATGCTGGCGCCGTCGAGCAGCAGAACAGGGGCGGATCCGCGGGTGGACATGAGCAACCACGCTAGCCTGACGGGCATGACGACCCGGTTCCCCCATGAGGTGTATGCGCGGCGGCTGGCAGCCGCCGCGGCCGGCACGGCCCAGGCCGCTCTGGCGGGCCTGATCGTCACGCCCGGCTACGACCTGCGTTACCTGATCGGTTCGCGGGCACAGACTTTCGAGCGGTTGACCGCCCTGGTGATCCCCGCCACCGGTGATCCGGTGATGGTCGTCCCGCGACTGGAGTTGGCGTCGTTGCGCGAATCGGCGGCGGGTGATCTCGGGTTGACGGTGCAGGACTGGGTGGACGGCGAGAACCCCGGCGACCTGGTGGCGCTGGCACTCGGTGGGCACGCGCGGGTCGCGGTCACCGACTCGATGCCGGCGCTGCACCTGCTGCCACTGGCCGAGCGTTTGGGCGCGGTACCGGTGCTGGGCACCGAGATCATGGCGGGCCTGCGGATGATCAAGGACCCCGCCGAGATCGACGCGCTGATCGTCGCCGGAGCGGCGATCGACCGGGTGCACGCGAGGGTGCCCGGCTTCCTGCGGCCGGGCCGGACCGAGGCGGAGGTGGCCGCAGACATCACCGAAGCCATTGTGGCCGAGGGGCATTCGGAGGCGGCATTCGTCATCGTCGGCTCCGGTCCGAATGGCGCCGACCCGCACCACGAGTGCTCCGAACGCGAACTGCAGCCCGGCGACGTCGTCGTCGTCGACATCGGCGGACCCGTCGAGCCGGGTTACAACTCAGACTGCACCCGCACCTACAGCCTGGGCGCGCCGAGCGCGGACATCGCCGCGCAGTACGCGGCGCTGCAGCGAGCGCAGGCCGCGGCGGTCGCCGCGGTGCGGCCGGGCGTGACTGCAGAACAGGTCGACGCCGCCGCCCGCGACGTGCTGGCCCAGGCTGGGCTGGCCGAGTACTTCGTGCACCGCACCGGCCACGGCATCGGGCTGTCGGTCCACGAGGAGCCCTACATCGTCGCCGGAAACGATCGACCGCTGGTTGAGGGCATGGCGTTCTCCGTCGAGCCGGGCATCTACATCCCGGGGCGCTGGGGTGCGCGCATCGAGGACATCGTGATCGTGACCGCAGACGGTGCGCTGCCGGTGAACAGCCGGCCGCATGACCTGACGGTGGTGTGAATCAGGAGCGGTCGAGCAGGGTCGACGACCCGAGCACCCGCTTCACGATGACCTCGATGACCACCCGCTGCGGGTTGGGCCTGGGGATGCGGTAGCGCTGGGCGTAGCGAAGTTCGGCGTCGCGCACCGCGTCGGGATCCCGGTTCACACTCGCGATGCCCTCCAGGGAGAGCCAGCGGGCGCCGTCCACCTGGGAAAGCACCCCCAGCCTGCCACGCTCGGCATTGATGGCCTTCTGCGATCCATCGCTGGTGATCACCCGGGCGATATGCGTCACCGGGTCGAAGGTGAACCCCACCGCGACCACGTGCGGAGAGCCGTCGGCACGAAGAGTGGTCAGCATCGCCAGATGGCGTTCGGTGAGGAAAGCGAGGGCGTCGTCAGTCAGCCTGGCGGTGTTGGGCATCGGAGGCCACGCTAGCGCAGTGAATAATCCCATCCGTGGAGGACACAGCGGGCACGGTGGTCATTTTCGGCGGCCGTAGCGAGATCGGGCTGGAACTCGCGACGCGGCTGGCGCCGGGTGCGACGGTGATCCTGGCCGCCCGCGGAGCCGACCGGCTCGCCGAGCAGGCCGCCGCGGTGCGCGCTGCCGGGGCAGCGGCCGTGCACACCGTGGAGTTCGATGCCGACGACCTGGACTCCCACGGCCCGCTGATCGACGCGTTGGTCGCCGACTACGGGCCGATCGGCACGGCGGTGCTGGCCTTCGGGATCCTCGGCGAGCAGGCCCGCGCGGAGTCCGACGCCGCCCACGCGGTGGCGATCGTGCATACCGACTACGTCGCGCAGATCAGCCTGCTGACTCGATTGGCGGCGGCGATGCGCACGGCCGGACGCGGCCGCCTGGTGGTGTTCTCCTCGGTGGCGGGAATCCGCGTGCGGCGCGCCAACTACGTCTACGGATCGGCCAAGGCCGGTCTGGATGGGTTCGCCGGCGGGCTGGCCGACGCCCTGCACGGAAGCGGGGTGAGCCTGCTGATCGTGCGGCCCGGGTTCGTGATCGGCCGGATGACCGACGGTATGGACCCGGCCCCGCTGTCGAGCACGCCGGCTCAGGTGGCCGAGGCGACCGCCCGGGCGCTGGCCAAGGGCCGCCGCGCGGTGTGGGTGCCGTGGACGCTGCGGCCGACGTTCTTCGGGATGAAGCTGCTGCCGCAGGCGATCTGGCGCAGGATGCCCCGGTGATCGTCGTGGTCGGCATCGGCGCCGACGGCATGGCAGGGTTGTCGGATGCCTCCCGGCGCGAACTACGCAGCGCCACAGCTATTTATGGCTCGCAGCGCCAACTCGATCTGCTCGACGACTCGGTCGCCGCCCCCCGGCACCGCTGGCTCAGCCCGATGCTGCCCGCTCTGGAGACCCTGCTGCACGACGCCCCGCCCGGCGACATCCACGTGGTGGCCAGCGGAGACCCGTTGCTGCACGGCATCGGCGCGACGCTGATCCGGATCCACGGCGCTCAGCGGGTTCGGGTGCTACCGCATGTGTCCTCGGTGACCCTGGCGTGCGCGCGGATGGGCTGGGCATCGCAGGACACCGAGGTGATCAGCCTGGTGACCGCACCGGTGCCCACCGCGGTCCGCCGCGGCGGACAGGCGGTGGTGCTCTCCCGCGACGCCGGTACCCCGGCAGCGCTGGCGGCCGCCCTCGCCGAAACCGGTCGCGGCGCTTCGGAATTCACCGTGCTGGAGAACCTGGGCGGGCCGGGGGAGCGGAGTCGCACCCTAACGGCTGACGTCTGGGCGGCGGCACCGCCGGATGTCGACGATCTCAACGTCATTGCGGTCCGCTATCTGCCCGACAGTCACGACGGCCATGCCCTGCCCGACGACGCCTTCCGGCACGACGGCCAGATCAGCAAGCAGACCATCCGCGCGGTCACCCTGGACGCCCTGGCGCCGCGACCGGGTGAACTGCTGTGGGATGTCGGGTCCGGGTCGGGCAGCATCGCCGTCCAGTGGTGCCGCAGCGCGCGTGGGTGCCGTGCGGTGGCCTTCGAATCCGACCCGCGGCGCCGGGAGAACATCAGCACCAACGCAACGGTGTTCGGGGCGGACATCGAGGTGCGCGGCGCAGCACCCGACGCGTTCGACGGCGCGCCGCGCCCCGATGTCGTCTTCATCGGCGGCGGGCTCACCCACAGCGGTCTGTTGCAGACCTGCCTCGACCGGTTGACCGCCGGTGGGCGCCTTGTCGCCAATGCCGTCACCGTCGAGTCGGAAGCGCTTCTGGTGGAATGGTATTCGCGACGCGGGGGCGAGTTGCGGCGATTCCAGCACTATCGCGGAGAGCCGCTGGGCGGCTTCACCGGTTGGCGGCCGCAGATGCCGATCACGCAATGGTCGGTGACCGTCCTATGACGAGGGGAACGGTGATTGTGCTGTGACGGTCTACTTCATCGGGGCGGGGCCCGGGGCTGCCGACCTCATCACGGTCCGCGGCCAGCGGCTCCTGCAGCGTTGCGGGGTGTGCCTGTATGCCGGGTCGATCATGCCCGAGGACCTGTTGGCGCTGTGTCCGCCGAACGCCCGGATCGTCGACACCGGACCGCTGACCCTCGAAGCGATCATCGCCGAGATCGCGACCGCCGAGGCCGACGGTCACGACGTCGCCCGCCTGCACTCCGGTGACCCGTCGCTGTACAGCGCCGTCGCCGAGCAGTCCCGCCGCCTCGATGCGCTGGGCATCCGCTTCGAGATCGTCCCCGGCGTGCCGGCGTTCGCCGCCGCCGCGGCCGCACTCGGCCGTGAGCTGACCCTGCCGGGCGTGGCGCAGACGGTGACGCTGACCCGGGTCGCGACCCTGTCGACCCCGATGCCCAACCGCGAGGATCTGAGCATGCTGGCCGCTTCCGGGGGGACTCTGGTGCTCCACCTGGCGGCGCATCGCATCGATGCGATCGTTCCGCAGCTCCTCAACGGCGGTTACCGGCCGGACACCCCGGCCGCGGTGGTGGCATTCGCGAGTTGGCCCGAGCAGATCGTATTGCGGGGCACCCTGGACGACATCGCCGCGCAGGTGCACGAGGCGGAGGTCACCCGTACCGCGGTGATCATCGTCGGGGACGTCCTTGCCGCAGAGGGGTTCACCGACAGTTATCTGTACTCGGCCGGACGCACCCGCGGAACCCGGCACTGATGCGACTGCTGCTGCTGGGCGGCACCGGTGAGGCCCGGGCACTGGCCGCCCGCTTGCATCCCGAGACCGAGATCATCAGCTCCCTGGCCGGTCGTGTGCCGGACCCCGCGCTGCCGGTCGGCCCGGTACGAATCGGTGGCTTCGGCGGTACCGACGGCCTGCGCAACTGGCTGCGGGACAACGGCATCACCGCCGTCGTCGACGCCACCCACCCGTTCGCCGCCACCATCACCGCCCACGCGGCGGCGGCCTGTGCCGAACTCGGCGTTGCGCATCTGGTGTTGAGCCGGACCCCGTGGGACACCGCTGGCGCCACGCAGGTCTCATCCGATACCGCGGCCGCAGAAACCGTTGCCGCGCAGTCATATTCTCGGGTTTTCCTGACCACTGGGCGCTCCGGCCTCGGCGCGTTCGGTGGGAGTGACGCCTGGTTCCTGATCCGGGTGGTGACACCGCCGGATCCGGCCGTCCTGCCGCGCAGGCACCACCTGCTGCTGTCCCGCGGGCCTTACCGCTACGAGGACGAACATGCGCTCATGTCCGGGCACGGCATTCAAGCCATGGTCACCAAGAACAGCGGGGGAGTGATGACCAGCGCGAAACTCGATGCCGCACAGGCTCTCGGGATCGACGTGGTGATGATCGGGCGTCCGCCCCTGCCGCCGGATGCGCACGCGGTCGGCTCCGTCGACGAGGCGGAGGCCTGGGTGCTCAGCCGGGGTAGCGCCGCGGGGTGAACACGGTGTCGCCGTACCACTGGGTCTGCGAGGAACCGACGATCAGCAGGCACCGCATGTCGACCTGCGCCGGATCCAGGTCGGCAAGGCGCACCACCGTCACCGACTCCTCGGGCCCGGCCACATCGCGGCCGATCACCACGGGGGTGCCGGCGTCGCGGTGTTCGAGCAGCAGGTCCCGCATCGCGCCGACCTGCCAGGTGCGGGTCTTCGACGCCGGGTTGTAGATCGCCAGCACCAGGTCGGCGGCGGCGGCGGCCGACAGCCGAGCCGCGATCACCTCCCACGGTTTGAGTCGGTCGGACAGCGACAGCACCGCGTAGTCATGACCCAGCGGTGCGCCGACCCGGCTGGCGACCGCCTGGGCGGCCGTCATGGCCGGGATCACCCGGACCTCGACGCCGGGCCACTGCTTGGCCTCCTCGAGAACAGCTGTGGCCATGGCGAATACACCTGGGTCCCCGGAGGAGACGACCGCGACGGCGCGGCCCTGCTCGGCCAGTTCGCAGGCCAGCCGGGCGCGCTGCGGCTCATCGGTGTTGTCGGAGGCATGGCGGCGCTGGCCCGGCCGGGGGGTGATCCGGCTCAGGTAGGTCTTGTAGCCGATGAGGTCGGTGGCCGCGGCCAACTCGCGGCGGCTCTGCGGCGTCATCCAGTCGGTGTCGCCGGGGCCCAGCCCGACAACGGCAACCGTCCCGGGACGGGAAGCCTCGCGCCTGCCTCCCGCCAGGATCGCCAGGGAGAAGTACGGGACCTCGTGGTCGTCGACGTCAGCGGCGGGCATCACCCGCTGGCCCGCGGTGCTGGCCCGCTCGACGTACACCGCATCGGCAAGCCGCCCCGACAACGAAAGTGCCTCGCGCACTTGGGGATAGGTTCTGCCCAGCTTCATCACCACCGCGGCGTCGGTATCGGCCAGGCGGCGGGCCAACTCGGCCACCGGCAGCGTCCCGGGCAGCACCGAGAGCACCTCGTCGCCGGTCACCAGCGGTGTGCCGATCGCCGCGGAGGCCGCACTCACCGACGTCACCCCCGGGATGATGACGGCGTTGAACCGTTGGGTGAGTCGGGTGTGCATGTGCATGTAGCTGCTGTAGAACAGCGGGTCGCCCTCGGCCAGCAGGGCGACATCGCGGCCCGCGTCAAGATGCGCGGCGATCCGCTCGGCGGCCTCGATGTAGAAGTCCTCCATCGCACCGGCGTAGCCGCCGGGGTGATCGGCGGTCTCGGTGGTCACCGGGTAGATCAGATGTTCCTCGATCTGGCCGGGCGCCAGATACGGTTCGGCGATCCGGCGCGCGATGCTACGGCCATGGCGCGCACTGTGATACGCGACGACGTCGGCTTCGCCGATCACCCGGGCCGCTTTGACGGTCACCAGTTCCGGGTCACCCGGA
Source organism: uncultured Actinomycetes bacterium (assembly GCA_903884065.1). Classification (GTDB taxonomy): domain Bacteria; phylum Actinomycetota; class Actinomycetes; order Mycobacteriales; family Mycobacteriaceae; genus Mycobacterium. The sequence goes on from CAISDL010000034.1 coordinate 7,916, forward strand.
CCCAGCCCGACGCCGAACAGCGTGCCCTTCGTCATTCGCGACTGTCGGCTCATTCGGCAAGCCTCATTCGCGTGCACTCGCGATCGCGTTCACCGCGGCGGCCGCCATCGCGCTGCCGCCGCGGCGGCCCAGCACCACCAGGTAGTCCATCCTCCGCGGATCGTCGACGAGTTCCTGCTTGGACTGCGCCGAGCCGACGAATCCCACCGGGCCGCCCAGCACCGACACCGGGGCCGGTGCGCCGTCGTCGATCAACTCCAGCAGCGCGAACAGTGCCGTCGGTGCGTTGCCGATCGCCAGTACCGCACCGGCCATCCGGTCGGCCCACAGGTGCACCCCGGCCGCCGAGCGGGTGGTACCCAGACGCTCGGCCAGGTCGGCGGCGCGCGGGTCGGTGACCAGGGATATCACCTCGTTGCCGGCCGGCAGGCGGGCGGCGGTGATCCCGGCGGCCACCATCGACGAATCGCAGAGGACGGGCGCCCCGGCGGCCAGGGCGGCATGGGTGGCGCCGACCACGGCGGGGGTGAAGGCCACGTGATCGGTCAGGTCGACCTGCCCGCAGGTGTGAATCATCCGCACCACGACTCGCGCGACGTCTTCCGGGAAGCGGCCGAGGTCGGCCTCCTCGCGGATCGTGGCGAACGACTGCCGGTAAATCTCGGCGGCATCGCGGATGTAGTCGAGCACGAGACTCACCCTACGGTCGGGCGAGGTAGCGGCTGATAGCCCTCTCCGGTTGCCACCAGCACCGTGCCGGACAGCGGACTGCCGCAGGCGCGCTCACAGCCCACGTAGTGCACGACGCCCCGAGACGCCCCCGAGGAGACCGCCTGCGTCGCCTCGGCCCGCACGTCGGCGCGCGAGCGCTCACAGCCGGGGCTGCCGACACAGGCGCTCACCGCCAGCCACGGGGAGGTGTCGTCGAACACCAGGCCCAGCGGCGCCAGCACCCGCAGTGCGGTGTCGGCGACTCCGTCGCTCAGATCGCACAGCAGAAGCGATCGCCAGGGCGTGATCACCACGGGTGCGCCGACGGCCGCCACGAACTGCGCCTGGCGTGCCGAGAGCACCCCCAGTGGGACCACGGCGCCCAGTGTCACCTCAGCGGACTGGTCCTGGTCGATCCAGCCGACGGGCGGACGGGCGGGCGGGAACCGGCGGCCCGCGTCCGTGCTCCGGACGAATCCGCTCAGCAGGGCGTCGGGACACGCCAGTTCGCTGACCCGCCAGGCATGTCCGCGGATGTCGACGAACCGGCGGGCCACCGCGATCAGCGTCGGCACCAGGTCCTGTCGGCTCATCCGGACACCGGTGTCGCGCCCGGCGAGCAGTAACGCCACGCCCGCGTCGGTGCGCTCCAGAACGTGGCCACCGACATCGGCCGCCAGGCCCGAGACATCACCGGTGCCGTCGTCGAGGCTGAACCAGAACCGGCCGGGCAGCCGGGCAAGGTCCGGAGCGGCCTGGATGGCGTCGTCGAGGTCGCGCACCCACGGCCGGACGTCGGCCAGCCCACCGACCCGGCCCGACAGCGGCGAGGCGACGATGTTGCGCACCCGCTCATGGGTCGCCGAGGGCAGCAGGCCGGCCGCGGCGACGGCCGCGGCGACCGCGCCGGGATCGTGGATGCCCCGGATCTGCAGGTTGCCCCGGGCGGTGAATTCCAGGGTCCCGTTACCCAACCGTCCGGCGGCGTCGGCCAGTGCCTCCAGTGCAACCGCGCTGATCATTCCGCCGGGCAGCCTGATGCGGGCCAGTGCGCCGTCGGCGGCCTGATGGACCTGCAGCGCGCCGGGACATGCGTCCTCGTCGCGGGACCTGCTCACGCACCCACGGTACGGCGGCGCCCGTGACACCATGGAAACCGCTGGCAGCAATTCATGCCGCGGACGTACCAGAAGGGCAGGGAGCGCAACGACCATCACCGGCGACGCGGGACCACGCAGACCCGTCGGGCGGGTGGCCGTCCTGGTCGGGTTGCTGCTGGCTGCCGGGATGACGATGCGCGGCCGCATGCCCGTCCCGAATTCCGCGCCCCGGGACCCCGGCGCAGACAGTCCCGCCTCCACAGTGGGGGTGGTCGCACTGCTCAGCGCGTCGATGCTGGTGATGGCGATCGCCATGTTCAACCGCCGATCGGGGCCGCCGCGGCCGGCGCCGCGGGAGTTCCCGCAGGGCCCGCGGGGTGCTCCGGGCCGCTGGAATCTCCGGCTGGGCCTGATCGCACTCGGCCTGCTGATCGCCTGGCTGCTGGCCGTCGTCGTGCTCAACCGGCTCGGACTGGGACCCGACTCCCGGCCGACGGGTGTTCCGACGGTCCCCGACGATCCCGGCGTCTCGCCGACGACCGGTGTGCCGGCAACGCCGCGGGCGAAGAGCGGGGACACCTTCCGGCTCATCGCGGCCACCACCGCGGTCCTGGTGGTGATGACCGCCCTCGCCACTGTCGTGACCGCCATGCGGCGCAAGCGCCCGGTCACAATGCCGCCGGGCGGCGACACCGCAGCGGCCCCGCCCGACCGTCCCGAACCCCTCGCCGTGGCGGCCGAACGCGGGCTTGCCGAAGTCGCCAACCGCAATCTCCCACCGCGAGAGGCGATCATCGCCTGCTACGCGGCGATGGAACAGGCCCTTGCCGAAGCGCCGGACGCCGCCCCGCAGGCCTCCGACACCCCGTCGGAGGTGTTGGCGCGCGCGGTCGGCAACCGGACGCTGAGCCCCACCCATGCGTCGGAACTCGTCGCGCTGTTCACCGAAGCCCGATTCAGCACGCACGTGATGACCGAGGAGCACCGCCAGTCGGCCGAGGGGTCGCTGCGCTCGGTCCTCGCCGAGCTTCGGAGCCCGGTATGAGCCGACTCCTGGCCGGGGGCTTACTGGGTGTGCTCGTCGCCGAGGTGGTCGGAGTGCTGGTCGGCTGGCGCTGGGCCCTGCCCGCCGCCGGTGCGGCGGTGGCGCTGTTCGCGTGGCAGGTGCGCGGTCATCTCGCCGGTGTCCACCGCGGCCCGCAGGAGCAGCCCGCAGCCGACTCGGCGCTGGAATCGCTGTACCGGTGGAAAGCGCAGACCGAGACTCTGCTCCAGTGGTCGGAGACCACCCGCGGCGACTGGGACCGTCACCTGCGGCCGAAACTGGCCCGCGATTTCCTGCAGGCGACCCGGCAGAAGGAGCCGGCCGCCGTGGCGGCCGCCGGCCGGCTGCTGTTCGGCGACGACCTGTGGCAATGGGTCGACCCGCACAACGTCTCGTCGGCCCGACGCAACGACCCCGGCCCGGGCCGGGCCACCCTCGACACCATCCTCGAGCGAATGGAACTCCCATGACACTGGAACACTCATGACGGCCGCGACCCGGACCACCGAACTGTGCGAGGCGGTACTCGACGAGCTGGAACGCGCCGTCGTCGGCAAGCGGGCTGCGCTCACCCTCATCCTCACCACGGTGCTCGCCCGCGGGCACGTGCTGATCGAGGACCTGCCGGGCATGGGAAAGACGCTGATCGCCCGGTCCTTCGCCGCCGCCCTCGGGTTGCGCTTCAACCGGGTGCAGTTCACCCCCGATCTACTGCCCGCAGATCTGCTCGGATCGACGATCTACGACATGCGCTCGGGGCAGTTCGACTTCCGGCGCGGCCCCATCTTCGCCAACATGGTGATGGCCGACGAGATCAACCGCACACCGCCCAAGACCCAGGCGGCGCTGCTCGAGGCGATGGCCGAAGGCCAGGTCAGCATCGATGGTGAAACCCACCGTCTCCCTGAGCCGTTCACCGTCATCGCCACCGAGAACCCGATCGAGTTCGAAGGCACCTATCCGCTCCCCGAAGCCCAGCTCGACCGGTTCGCGGTCCAGGTCGGGCTGAAGTACCTCAGCGAGAAGGACGAGACCTCGATGCTGCGGCGGCGGCTGGACCGCGGCTCGGCCGAGGTGGTGGTCAACGAGGTGGTCGACGCCGACCAGTTACTGGCGATGCAGGAGTCGGTGGAGCAGGTCACCGTGCATGACGACGTGCTGCGCTACGTGGTGGGACTGGCGGTGGCCACCCGCAGCCACCCGCAAGTGGTGGTCGGCGCCAGCCCGCGCGCCGAACTGGATCTGGTGCAACTGGCCCGGGCGAGAGCCCTGCTGAACGGACGCGACTATGTGACTCCCGAGGACGTCAAGGCCCTCGCGGTCGCGGCGTTCGGCCACCGGATCAGCCTTCGCCCCGAGATGTGGGTGCGCAGTATGCACGGATCGGACGTGGTCGAGCAGCTGCTCAAGAAGTTGCCCGCGCCGCGGACGCCCGGTTAGCGCGTCGAGCCGATGGGCAACACTCGTGAGGTGGAAGTTCAGTTACGTTGGCGTACAACGCAACTGACTCGCACCCTGCTGGTCTGCGCGGGGGTGGCGCTGGCTGCAGCGCTGATCTCGGGGCGCTGGCAGTTGATCGCCTTCGCCGCCCCGTTGCTGGGGGTGTTGTCCTCGGCCGGGTGGCAGCGGCCGGTCTTGCGGATGGCAGTCCGGGCCGCACCCGACCTGCTGCGGTGTTTTGAGGGGGAACAGGTCAGCACCCGGGTGGATCTGTCCGCGGCGGCCGACGGTTCGGCGTCGGTGACGCTGTCGGTCACCGCGCCGCCGGGGATGCAGACCGAGGTCGTCCCCGACGGCTCGGATGCCTCCGGCCAGAGCATCGCCGCCTCCGCGCAGCGATGGGGTGGCTATCCGCTGGCGGCCCGGGTGGACGTCCTGGCGCCCGGGGGCCTGCTGGCCGCGACGGGGTCGGTCGACATCGCCGACGTGTTCGTGTTCCCGATGGTGCCGCCCTCCTCGACCCCGTTGCCACGCACCGAGATGCTCGACCGCCTGGGCGCCCACCTGACCCGGCACGTCGGTCCGGGGGTCGAATTCGCCGACATCCGCCCCTACGTCCCCGGCGACCAGTTGCGCACCGTCAACTGGTCGGTCAGCGCGCGCCGCGGCAGCCTGCACGTCACCCAGCGATTGACCGACCGTTCGGCCGACGTGGTGGTCATGGTGGACCTCAGCGGTCAGCCTCCCGGCCCGGCGAACACGGCGACCGAGCGGTCGGTGGAGGGCGCCATGCAGGTGGTGCAGTCAGCGCTGCGCAACGGCGACCGGGCCGGAGTGGTCGGGCTGGGCGGCCAGCAGCCACGCTGGCTGGGGCCCGACATCGGCCAGCGGCAGTTCTACCGGGTGCTCGACACCGTCCTCGGCACCGGGGCGGGCTACCAGACCATGACGGGCACCCTGGCGCCGCGCACCGCCATTCCGCCGCGCGCGGTCGTCGTCGCGTTCTCCACGCTGCTCGACGGGCAGTTCGCGCTGGCGCTGATGGACCTGTCCCGCCGCGGCCACGTGGTGGTGGTCGTCGACGTGCTGGAGGGCTGCCCGCTGGGCGAGGACCTGGAGCCGACCGTCGCCCGGATGTGGGCGCTGCAACGCGCCGCGATGTACCGCGACATGCGGGTGGTCGGGGTCGAGGTGGTGGCCTGGCCCTCGGCGGTCACGCTGGAGGCGGCGCTGCGGCTGATGCCCGACGCCGGCCGGACGGCCGCCGCCCGGAGGGTCCGATGAACGCGGCGTTCTCGGCGGCGTTCGGGTTGCTCATGGTGGTGACCGCGGGGGGAGCGGGCGGCCCGGTGGCGCTGGCGGCGCTGGGGCTGGCCGTGGTCGCGGTGGTGGCGAGCCTGGTCGACCGCCGCGCGGCGGCCGTGGCGGTGGTGTTGAGCATCACCGCCCTGGCGTTGTCCGACCCGGCTCCGCTGTTCGCGGCGGTGTCCGGGCTCTCGGCCGCCACCTACCTGGTGACCCGGCACACCATCGGCACCGGCGTGGCGACGTTGACCATCCCGACGGTGGCCGGATTGCTGGGTTTCACCGCGGCCGGACTGGTCGCCACCGCCGTGGCGTTGCCGGTGAACTGGATTCCCCTGTTGGCTCCGGCGGTCATGGCTGCCATCGTGATCGTGGTGGCGTTCCCACTGCTGGCTGACGAGCGCACCGGCGCCGTGGCGGGCCCCACTGTCGAGCCCGAACCACCGGGTGGGTACGAATAGCACGTGCCCGGTCCCGCGAACCCTCACGTCCTGCTGCTGTCGACCTCGGATACCGACCTCATCACCGCCCGCGCCGCCGGAGTGGAGTTCAGGTGGGCAAACCCCACGCGGCTGGGCCCCGGCGAACTAGACGGCTTGATCGACGGAGCCGACGTGGTGGTGGTGCGGGTGCTGGGCGGCTACCGGGCCCTGCAGAAGACCATCGACGCCGCCCTCGCCAGTGGACCGCCGGTGGTCGTGGTCAGCGGTGAACAGGCGCCCGACGCGGACCTGATGGCCCGGTCCACCGTGGCCGCGGGAATCGCCCTGCAGACCCACATCTATCTGGCTGAGGGCGGTGTGGAGAACCTGCGGCAGCTGTACGCGTTTCTGTGCGACACCCTGCTGATGACCGGGTTGGGCTTCGCCCCGCCCTCGAACACCCCGTCCTGGGGGGTGCTGAAGCGCGTCTGCACCACCGCATCGGGCTGCCCGGGTGGCGCGGCCTGCTTCCCGGGAATGGATTCCGCGCGGGCTGCGATGGCCGCGGACGTCCCCACCATCGCGGTGCTCTTTTACCGCGCCCAGCAACTGGCCGGGAACACCGCCTACGTCGAGGCGCTGTGCTGTGCGATCGAACGGGCCGGCGGGCAGCCGCTACCGGTGTACTGCACCTCGCTGCGCACTCCGGAACCCGAACTACTGGAATTGCTGAGCGGGGTCGACGCGATGGTGGTGACCGTGCTGGCTGCCGGTGCGGCCGTGCCGGCGACGGTGACCGCCGGCGGAGACGACGACAGCTGGAACGTCAAACACCTTGCCGCCCTTGATATCCCGATCCTGCAGGGACTGTGCCTGACGAGTTCGCGGGCGACGTGGGCGGCCAGCGACAACGGCCTGAGCCCCCGCGACGTCGCCACCCAGGTGGCGGTACCGGAATTCGACGGTCGCATCATCACGGTTCCGTTCTCGTTCAAGGAGATCGACGCCGAGGGATTGATCTCCTATGTGCCCGACCCCGAACGGTGCGCCCGGGTCGCCGGACTCGCGGTCAACTACGCCACGCTGCGCCGGGTCGCACCGGCGGACAAGCGGGTGGCACTGGTGTTCTCCTCCTATCCCACCAAGTACTCCCGGATCGGCAACGCCGTCGGTCTGGACACCCCCGCCAGTGCGCTGGCTTTTCTGAATGCGTTGCAGGACAACGGCTACCGCATCGGTGACATTCCCGGGTTGGCCTCCGGCGACCTCGGCCGAATCATCGCCTCCGGCGACGGTGACGCGCTGATTCACGCGCTCATCGAGAGAGGCGGGCTGGACCCCGACTGGCTCACCGACGCGCAACTGGCCGAACGGGCGATCCGGATCCCGGCGGCGCACTACCGTCAGTGGTTCGCCACCCTGCCCGGCGAACTGCGCGAGGCCATGGAGCGGCACTGGGGCCCGGCTCCGGGTGAGCTGTTTGTCGACCGCAGTCGCGATCCGGACGGCGAAATCGCCGTCGCCGCAATCCAATCCGAGAACATCGTCATTCTGGTGCAGCCGCCGCGCGGATTCGGCGAGAACCCGATCGCCATCTACCACGATCCCGACCTGCCGCCCAGCCACCACTACCTGGCCACCTACTTCTGGCTGCGGCACTCCTTCGGCGCGCACGCCGTGGTGCACATGGGCAAGCACGGCAATCTGGAATGGCTGCCCGGCAAGACCGTCGGGATGTCGGCGAACTGCGGTCCCGACGCCGCCATGGGCGATCTGCCGCTGATCTACCCGTTCCTGGTCAACGACCCCGGCGAGGGCACCCAGGCCAAGCGGCGGGCGCACGCCACCATCGTCGACCACCTGATTCCGCCGATGGCCCGCGCCGAGAGCTACGGCGACACCGCACGCCTGGAGCAACTGCTCGACGAACACGCCAACATCGCCGCGCTCGATCCGGCCAAACTGCCCGCGATCCGCCAGCAGATCTGGACGTTGATGAGCGCGGCCAAGATGGATCACGACCTCGGCCTGGCCGAACGCCCTGAGGACGACTCCTTCGACGACATGCTGCTCGGAGTCGACGGCTGGCTGTGCGAGATCAAGGACGTCCAGATCCGCGACGGCCTGCACGTCCTCGGCGCCGCCCCGGCCGGGGAGGCCGAACTGGACATGGTGCTGGCGATTCTGCGCGCTCGGCAGTTGTTCGGCGGTGAGCAGAGCATGCCCGGGCTGCGCCAGGCCCTCGGGCTGGCCGAGGACGGCACCGACGACCGCGCCACCGTCGACGCTGCCGAAGGGCAGGCCCGCAACCTGCTGGCCGGGCTGCAGGCCGCCGGCTGGGACGCCGGGGGGGTCGACACCCTGACCGACGATCCGGCCGTCGCGCGGATCCTGCGGTTTGCCGCCACCGAGGTGGTGCCGCGGCTGGCCGGGACCGCGGGGGAGATCACCCAGGTGCTGCGGGCGCTGGACGGCCGCTTCATCACCGCCGGCCCGTCGGGGTCTCCGCTGCGCGGACTGGTCAACGTGCTGCCCACGGGGCGCAACTTCTATTCGGTGGATCCCAAGGCCATGCCCTCGAAGCTGGCCTGGGAAACCGGTGTGGCCATGGCGGATTCGCTGCTCGAGCGCTACCGCAGCGACCACGGCGAGTGGCCGAGATCGGTGGGACTGTCGGTGTGGGGCACTTCTGCGATGCGCAACTCCGGCGACGACATCGCCGAGGTGCTGGCACTGCTCGGGGTCCGCCCGATCTGGGACGACGCCTCCCGGCGGGTGGTGGACCTGGCGGTGATCGAACTCGATGAGCTGGCCCGGCCCCGCATCGACGTCACCGTGCGCATCTCCGGGTTCTTCCGCGACGCCTTCCCGCACGTGGTGACCATGCTCGACGACGCCGTGCGACTGGTCGCCGGCCTCGGCGAGCCGGCCGAGCTGAACTTCGTCCGCGCCCACGCCCAGGCCGACCTCGACATCCACGGCGACGAACGGCGCGCCACCACAAGGATTTTCGGCTCCAAGCCCGGTACTTACGGGGCCGGTCTGCTGCAGTTGATCGACAACCGCAACTGGCGCGACGACGCCGACCTCGCCGAGGTCTACACGGCGTGGGGCGGGTTCGCCTACGGGCGCGACCTCGACGGCCGCCCGGCCGCCGAGGACATGTCCATGCAGTACCGCCGGATCGTGGTGGCGGCCAAGAACCTCGACTCCCGCGAACACGACATCGCGGACTCCGACGACTACTTCCAGTATCACGGCGGCATGATCGCCACCGTGCGGGCGCTGACCGGGCAGGCCCCGACGGCCTACATCGGCGACAACACCCGCTTCGACTCGGTGCGCACCCGCACCCTGGCCGAGGAGACCGCCCGGGTGTTCCGGGCGCGGGTGGTCAACCCGCGGTGGATGGCCGCCATGCGCCGGCACGGTTACAAGGGCGCCTTCGAGATGGCCGCGACGGTCGACTACCTCTTCGGCTATGACGCCACCGCGGGGGTGGTCGCCGACTGGATGTACGAGCGGCTCACCGAGCAGTACGTGCTGGACCGGCAGAACCGCAAGTTCCTGTCGGAGTCGAATCCGTGGGCGCTGCACGGAATGGCGGAGCGGTTACTCGAGGCGGCGGGCCGCGGAATGTGGCAGGACCCCGAGCCGTCCACCCTCGCCGGCCTGCGGCAGGTGCTGCTCGAGACCGAGGGGGAGTTGGAGGCGCGGTAGCTTGGTGGGCATGGCTGCCACTTCCGATGATGTGTCCTTCGACACTGTTACCCGGGCCCAGTACGTCCTGCTGACCACGTTCACCAAGGACGGCCGGCCCAAGCCCACCCCGATCTGGATCGCCCGCGACGGTGACCGCGCCGTGGTGATCACCGAGAAGAACGCGTGGAAGGTCAAGCGGATCCGCAACACCCCGCGGGTGACCCTCGCGGTCTGCGATATGAAGGGCAAGGTCAAGGGACCGACCATCGAGGCGAAAGCCACGGTGCTCGACGACTCCCACACCGAAGCCGTCTACCGTGCGGTGATCAAGCGCTACGGGATCATCGGGCGGATCTTCACGATCTTCTCCAAACTGCGCGGCGGCGCCGGCCGCACTGTCGGCCTGGAGATCCGGCCGGCCTGACGCCGGCCTCTCCTGAAGAAGCACGAGCATCCGGCCGTGGTCATTCCGCTGACGTACCTCCGGCTCTTCGTCGACGCCGCGGGCGGCTCGCACTTCGAGGATTGCGACCTGCCGCTGGGGACGCGCAACTTCGCGCCACCGACCACGCCCCTCGAAGCGTCCGATGTCATCCCGGCGTTGGGATTCGTCGTGGTGCGTTTTGCTCCCGACTGGTCCGGGCCCTGGCATCCGTCGCCCTACCGGCAATGGTTCTTCATCATGTCCGGCTCGGTCACGGTGACCGTCACCGACGGCGCGGAACGCACACTGGGCGCGGGCGATGTCGTCCTCCTCGAGGATATGGGGACCAAGGGTCACCTGACGCGGGTAAACGGAGGCCAGCAGGTCGTGGCGGTGGGCGTACGCGTTCCGGACGCTGGGTGACACTGGAACCATGCGCATCGCCATCTCCGGTAGCCACTCTCTGGGCAAGTCGACCGTGGTCAATGACTGGGTTGCCCGCCACCCGCACGTCACCCGCGAGGAGGAGCCCTACCGGGCGTTGGGGCTGCACGGGCCGTACGAGATCCTGTTTCGCGATGCCTCAACCAGACTTCACAACGGAATCCAGCTGTACTACAACATCAGCCGGGTGCATCGGTATGCCACGTCCGCGGATGACGTGATCTTCGACCGGGCGCCGGTTGATTACCTGGCCTATTCGCAATTCACGGCCGACACGGGGTGCACCGACATCGACGATGCGTTCGTGGCGTCGATGGTGCCGGCCGTCACGGAGTCGCTGGACCACCTCGACATCCTGGCCTTCGTGCCGAAGTCCGAGGCCTGGCCTGTCGAGATGGAGGCGGATGGCATCCGGCCGGTCGACCACGACTACCGCGATGCGGTCGATGCGATCTTCAAGCAGATCTACCGGGAAGGGCGGTACGGGGTGATGCGGGGGGCGAACCGTCCGCGTGTGATCGAGTTGGTGGGCAGTCGTGAGCAGCGACTGGAGCAGTTGCAGCAGGCGATCGATGACGTCAAGGCCGAAGTAGTCAATCTGTGACACGCTCCGTGGAACCCCCCCGGTGCCCGACGCGTTGCTAAGGACATGGTGATGCGACCGTTTCTGCGTTACGCCGCGCTCTACGCCGCCGTCGAGCTGACGGCGGTCATCCTGCTGGCCTGGTCCATCGGGCTGGGGTGGACGCTGGTGGTGCTGGCTGCCACCTTCATGGTCGGGCTTGTCCTCGCCGCCTCCCAGTTGAAGGGACAGGTCGGTGCGTTTCGCCGGGCCCGGGCCAATCCGCAGGCGGCGGCGGCCGACGGCGCGCTCGTCGGCCTCGGGTCGCTTCTGGTCTTTCTGCCCGGTGTGGTGAGCACCGCGGCGGGTGCGCTGATGCTGGCGCCCCCGACGCGTGCGGCGATGCGCCCGCTGGCGTCGACCATGCTCAGCCGCGGGGCCCTGCGGGGTTTGACTGCGCTGAACCTCGAGGGGTTCGCGAACCGGCCGGGCCGTGGGGACTACATCGACGGTGAGGTCATCGGCGAGCCGGTCCACCGCCCGCGCGCGGCCCGCACGGCGATCGTGCGGCGCTCCGGCGTCTGAGCGTTCCGCCTCGCCGGGCACACTGACCCCGTGACCACACTGCTGCGGGGCGGGCGGATCTACAGCCCGTCGCACCCGGACGCCACCGCGATGGCTGTTCGCGACGGCGTGGTGGCCTGGCTGGGCAGCGACTCGGTCGGGCGGGCCCAGTACCCCGACGCGCAGATCGTCGATCTCGAGGGCGCGTTCGTCGCTCCCGCCTTCGTCGACAGCCATGTTCACCTGACCGCCACCGGACTGCGGCTGACCGGGCTGGACCTCGGCGCCGCCGAGAGCCCCGAGCACTGCCTGCAATTGATCGCCGCCCACGTCGGCGCCCACCCCGGCCAACCGGTGTGGGGGCACGGCTGGGACGACACCGACTGGCCGCGCCCACTGAGCACCGCCGAGGTCGACGGCGTCGTCGGCGCTCTGCCGGCCTACCTGGCCCGGGTGGACGTCCACTCCGCCGCCGCGTCCAGTGCGCTGCGCCACCTGGTTCCCGGGCTGGCGGCGGTTACCGGCTTCGCTCCGCAGTCGCCGCTGTCGGCTGACGCCCACCATCTGGTGCGTGCTGAAGCGCGGCGGCTGCTGACCTGGGAGCAGCGGGACGACGCTCGCCGGGCCGCCCTGGACGCCGTCGCGGCCGCCGGCATCGTCGCCGTGCACGAGTGCGCCGGGCCGGACATCGGCGGAGCGCAGGACTGGCAGGAACTCCGCGAACTGAGCCACGGGGTCGAGGTCGTCGGCTACTGGGGCGAGGCGGTGTCCAGCGCCGCGCAGGCCCGGGCTCTGGTGGAGGCCACGGGTGTGCGCGGGCTGGCGGGCGATCTCTTCGTCGACGGCTCGCTCGGGTCGCGCACCGCCTGGCTGTGCGAACCCTACGCCGATGCCCCCGACCGATCGGGCACCGAATACCTCGACGCCACAACGATTTCCGGGCACCTGGCCGCGTGCACCGAGGCCGGTGTCAGTGCGGGCTTCCACGTGATCGGCGATGCGGCCGTCACCGCCGTGGTCGAGGCGCTCTACGGGGTCGTCGAACGATTCGGCGCACCGGCGGTCGCCCGCTGCGGACACCGGTTGGAGCACCTGGAGATGGTGTCGGGCGAGCAGGCCGCCAAGCTCGGCCGGTGGGGGATCCTCGCCAGCATGCAGCCGAGCTTCGACGCGCTGTGGGGCGGACCGGACGGCATGTACACCCGGCGTCTCGGCGCGCAACGCGCGGCCGGGCTCAACCCGTTCGCGCTATTGGCATCGGCGGGCGTGCCCCTGGCCTTCGGCTCCGACACCCCCGTGACCGGTATCGATCCCTGGTCCTGGGTGCGGGCCGCCAGCCACCACCACACGCCCGGCAGTGCCATCTCGGCACGCTCGGCATTCGCGGCCGCCACCCGCGGGGCCTGGCGGGCCGGCGGGGTTCGCGACGGCGTCACCGGCACGCTGGTGCCCGGCGCACCTGCCTCGTATGTGGTCTGGGAGACCGGAGACCTCGACGTGAGCGCTCCGGCCGATGCCGTGCAGCGCTGGTCCACCGATCCCCGGTCGAGGGTTCCCGCGCTGCCGCGACTGGATGCCGATGACCCGCTTCCGCGGTGCCGGCAGACAGTGCACCGGGGTGTGGTCATCCATGGCTGAACGCGCCTCCGCAGTACTGGCACGGTCGACGCGCCTGGGTCTCAGCGTGCTGGGCGGCCTGTTGCTCTGCGTCAGTTTCCCCCCGACCGGGTGGTGGTGGGCGGCACTCCCGGCGCTCGCCCTGCTCACCTGGGTGCTGGTGCATCCACACACCACGCTGGCCGGTGGCTTCGGCTACGGCCTGCTGTTCGGCCTGGCCTTCTACCTCCCGCTGTTGCCGTGGATCAGCGGGCTTGTCGGCGCCGGGCCGTGGATGGCCCTGGCGCTGATGGAAGCCCTGTTCCCGGCGATGTTCGGGCTCTTCGCGGTGCTGGTGGCCCGGCTGCCCGGCTGGCCGCTGTGGCTGGCCTGTCTCTGGTCGATGCAGGAATTGCTCAAGTCGAGCGTGCCCTTCGGCGGATTCCCCTGGGGGGTAACGGCTTACAGCCAGACCAACGGGCCGTTCCTGGTGCTGGCCCGGCTCGCCGGTGCGCCGCTGGTCTCGTTCGCCGTGATGCTGCTCGCGACGTCGTTGTGCGCGTTGGTGCTGGAGATCGTCCGGCGGTTCGGTGAGTCCCGCGGGCAGCGCCACGCCGTACGTCTGGCGCTTCCCGCCGCGGGTGTCTGCGCGGTGGTGTTGGTCACCGCACTCGCGGTCCCCGGGGTGCGCCACACCGCCTCGGCCGCCGGTGACGAACCCACCGTCACGATCGCGGCGGTCCAGGGCAACGTGCCCCGGCTGGGCCTGGACTTCAACAGTCAGCGGCGCGCCGTTCTGGACAACCACGTCCGGCAGACCCTGCTGCTGGCCGAGGACGTGAAAGCCGGCCGGGTGCCGCAACCCGCATTCGTGATCTGGCCGGAGAACTCCTCTGACATCGATCCGATCGCCAACGCCGACGCCGCCCAGCAGATCGATCTGGCCGCGCGGACGATCGGGGTGCCGATCCTCGTCGGTGCGGTCGTGGCCCGCCCGGAGGCCACCGAGGACAACCCGGCGGCGTCCAACACCGTCATCGTCTGGGATCCGGTCACCGGCCCCGGGGAACGCCACGACAAACAGATCGTCCAGCCCTTCGGCGAATACCTGCCGTGGCGGTCGTTCTTCTCCCGGTTGTCCTCCTACGCCGGGCGGGCCGGCTACTTCGTTCCCGGCAGCGGTACCGGTGTGGTGAACGCGGCCGGCATCCCGGTCGGGGTGGCGACCTGCTGGGAGGTGATCTTCGACCGGGCGCTGCGGCAGTCGGTCCGCAACGGCGCCCAGGTGCTGGCGGTGCCCGCCAACAACGCCACCTTCGACCAGGCCATGAGCGAGCAGCAACTGGCGTTCGCCAAGCTCAGGGCGGTCGAACACGGCCGTGACGTGATCGTCGCCGGAACCACGGGCATCAGCGCGGCGATCGCCGCGGACGGGAGCGAGAAGGCCCGTACCGCGTTTTTCACCCCGGCCTATCTCGACGTGCAGGTGCGACTGCGAACCGCCCAGACTCCGGCCACCCGATGGACGCCTGCCCTGCAATGGCTGCTGGTCGCCGCCGCAGTCACCGCGATCGGCGCGGCAATGCTGCAGAATGGGTCTTTCGCGCGGCCCTTGCGCAGCCGACGTAGTACCCCCGGCGTCCGGACCGATGCCGCAGACGAAGGAGTCGCATGAGCACCAGGGCCAGGAAGGCCGCCGCGGAAGCCCCGGCGAATGCCGTCGAGCTACCCAGCCGACGGACCCTGGTGATCATCCCCACCTACAACGAGCGGGAGAACCTGCCGCTGATCGTGGCCCGGCTCCGCAAAGCCCGTCCCGACGTTCACATCCTCGTCGTCGACGACGGCAGCCCGGACGGCACCGGTCACCTGGCCGACGAGATGGCGGCCGCCGAACCGGACCGGATCCAGGTCATGCATCGCACCGCGAAGGACGGGCTCGGGGCGGCCTACCTGGCAGCCTTCGCGTGGGGTCTGGAGCGCGGCTACACCGTGCTGGTCGAGATGGACGCCGACGGCAGCCACGCCCCCGAACAGCTGTACCGTCTGCTGGACGCCATCGACCACGGGGCCGACGTGGCGATCGGCTCGCGCTATGTGGACGGTGGGACGGTGCGCAACTGGCCGTACCGTCGGCTGGTGCTGTCCAAGACGGCCAACACCTACGCCCGGGTCCTGCTGGGTGTCGACATCCACGACATCACCGCCGGTTACCGCGCCTACCGGCGGGAGGTGCTGGAGGAGCTGGACCTGACCACCGTGGAGTCCAAGGGCTACTGCTTCCAGGTGGACCTGACCTGGCGCGCCATCAACAACTTCTTCACTGTCGCCGAGGTGCCGATCACCTTCACCGAGCGTGAACTCGGGGTGTCGAAGATGAGTGGATCCAACATCCGCGAGGCGATGGTCAAGGTCGCCCGGTGGGGGATCGGCGGCCGGGTCAAGGGCCGCTCCACGACGCGGTCCTAGCCGAGTACACCTAGCCGACGGGCTACTAGCCGCGGCGCTTGGACTTGATCAGATCCAGACGTTCCTTGAGCAGTTCCTCGAGTTCGTCGACCGAGCGGCGCTCCAGCAGCATGTCCCAGTGGGTTCGCGGCGGCTTGACCTTCTTCGGCTCCGGGATGTCACCCTCGATGAGGGTGCCCTCCAAGCCGTTGCGGCACAGCCAGTTGCCGGGAATCTCGGCATCATCGGCGAACGGGACCTCGAACTCCTCACCGTTCTCAGTGCGGTAGCGCGCGACCTGCCGGGGTGCGAGGTCGTGATTGCGATCGGTCTCGTAGCTCACGGCGCCGAGCCGGCTGCCTCTCAGGACACGATCAGCCATGTGATTCTCCTTGCGATGTTCCGTCGGAGGAACGCAAAACCCGGGCGGTGCGGTTCCCGACGCAACTTCCCATGATACCGGGGGATTATCGGTGCCGGTTTACGCTCGCACCGTGACGCGTCGAGGCCGACCCCAACCCTGCCGCTGGTGCGGCCGCGAGGTCGCTGACGTGGGGCTGGGTCGCCGTCGGCAGTATTGCCGGCAGTCCTGCCGGCAGCGGGCCTACGAGCAGCGGGCCATGGTCAAGGGCACCGCGGTGCCCGAGGACGCGGTGGTGTTGACGGCCGACGAGGCCGCCCTACTGTCCGACCGGGTTTACCAGGTGCGTTGCGCCGCCGAGGACGTCGCGACCGCAGTCGATGAAGGCGCGCCGGCGGCCGAAGTCCGGCAATTGTGCGAGGAACTCCTGCGGGCCGCCAAGGCCGCCGACGGGTGGCGCTGAAAGCTGCGCAGATTGGCCACGCGCGGCGAAATTCGGTTGTCCGCGCGCATCTATGCCAATCCCTGGTGGGTTGGGTGAAGTTCAGCGTTCGCACCGACTTCCAAGCGGGA
Organism: uncultured Actinomycetes bacterium; assembly: GCA_903884065.1. GTDB lineage: Bacteria > Actinomycetota > Actinomycetes > Mycobacteriales > Mycobacteriaceae > Mycobacterium. The sequence continues at coordinate 24,613 of CAISDL010000034.1, forward strand.
GAACTGGGCCCCTGGCAGGATCAATTCATGAGAAATTTGTTACGCCTTCCGACCATCGCCGTTCTTGCGGCCACTCCCATTGCTGCCGTGTCGCTGTTCGGCGCCGGGATCGGTTCGGCAGAGCCGCTGGATTGCGTCAACGGACAATTCTGGGATCCGATTACCAACACCTGCCAGACGCCCCAGCCGGCGGAAGACTGTGCGCCCGGTCAGTACTGGAACGCGTTGTCCAATGTGTGCCGGCCGCTGGGTCAGCTCTAGTCC
>CAISDL010000035.1 GCA_903884065.1 uncultured Actinomycetes bacterium
ACCGCGCCGGCTTGGGCGGCGTCGCGACCGGCAAAGGTGAACTCCGCTGTCGTGGCCCGGGTGACCGGAACCTCCACCAGTTCGTACTCCAGGTCGGTGACTACCCCGAAGTTGCCGCCCGCCCCGCCGCGCAGGCCCCAGAACAGGTCGGGGTTCTCCGTGGCGCTGGCCGTCACGACGGCGCCGTCGGCGGTCACCATGGTGACCTTGCGTAGCCGGTCGGCGGTCAGCCCCGCCCATGGCGCGTTGGGTCCGATCCCCCCGCCCAGGGTCAGGCCCGCCACCCCCACCCCCGGGCAGTTGCCGCCGGGCAGCAGCAATCGGCCGGAGCCACCCTGCGGCAGCAGCTTGGCAAGGTCGGCGTTGCGCACACCGGCCTGTGCCCGCAGCGTGGTCCCGGTGATCGTGGCGGCGTTCATCGTGCGCGTGGAGAGGACGATCCCTCGCGAACTCGATGCACTCGCGTAGTTGTGGCCGCCACCGCGAATCGCGAACGGAGTCTTGGTCTTCCGCGCCCAGGTGATGGCCGCTGCGACATCGTCGGTGCCTGCGCACTGCACCACCGCTTCCGGCATGGTGGCTGCGAAGCGCAGATTGCGCGGGGTGGCCAGCTCCGCATAGCCGGCCCCGTCGGGACGGATCACCGACCCGCGCAGGCTCTTCTCCAAGTCAGCCCAGGCGTTCGGGTTCACCTCGGGTTGTGCTAACGGTGGCGCCTCGGTTGGCGGTGCCGAGCACGAGACGACCAGTCCGGCAGCGGTCAGTCCGGCAGCGGCGAGCAGTTCACGGCGGGTCAGACGTGCCATGGTGGCCAGTAAAACACCGCGCCCCCGAACCAGCCCCTCAGACGACGATATTCACGAGCCGTCCGGGGACCACGATCACCTTCTTGGGTGTCGCTCCGGCCAGGAAGGCCGCCACCTTCTCATCGGCCAGTGCCGCCTGCTCGAGGTCGTCCTTGCCGGCCTCGGCCCCGACGGTGATGTGGCCGCGCACCTTGCCGTTGACCTGAACCGGGTACTCGACGGTGTCGGCGGACAGATAGCGCTCGTCGGCCACCGGGAACGGACCGTGCGCCAACGACGTACCGTGGCCGAGCCGACGCCACAGTTCCTCGGCTAGGTGCGGGGCCAGCGGAGCCGTCATGAGCACCAGCGGTTCGAGCGCCGCGCGCGCGGTGACGCCCGCTTTGGTCAGGTGGTTGGTGTACTCGATCAACTTCGCGGCGGCGGTGTTGTTGCGCAGGCACGTGTAGTCGTCACGCACACCGGCGATGGTGCGGTGCAACGCCCGTAGCGTCTCATCGTCCAGCGGATCCTCGGAAACCCTTGTGGATCCGGTGGATTCGTCAACCACCAGCCGCCAGACCCGCTGCAGGAATCGGTGCGCGCCCACGACATCCTTGGTGGCCCAGGGCCGCGAGGCCTCCAGTGGGCCCATCGACATCTCGTAGACCCGGAGCGTGTCGGCGCCGTAGGACTCGCAGATCTCGTCGGGCGAGATCGAGTTCTTCAGGCTCTTGCCGATCTTGCCGAACTCCTGGAACACCTCGATCTCACCGCCGGGCCCGGGGAGGTAGAACCGGCCGTCACGTTCGACCACGTCGGCGGCAGGAACGTAGGTGCCGCGGGAATCGGTGTAGGCGAACGCCTGGATGTAGCCCTGATTCACCAAGCGGCGGTAGGGCTCCCGCGACGTCACGTGGCCGAGGTCGTAGAGAACCTTGTGCCAGAACCGCGAGTACAGCAGATGCAGCACGGCGTGCTCCACCCCGCCGACGTAGAGATCCACGCCACCGGGATCGTCCGGGCCGTGCTCGGCCGGACGCGGGCCCATCCAGTAGGCCTCGTTGCGCTTGTCGCAGAACTGCTCGCTGTTGTGCGGGTCGGCGTAGCGCAACTCGTACCAGGAACTGCCCGCCCACTGCGGCATCACATTGGTGTCGCGGGTGTAGGAGCGCAGTCCGTCGCCGAGATCCAGGTCGACATGCACCCAGTCGCCGGCCTTGTTCAGCGGGGGCGACGGCTCGCTGTCGGGGTCGTCCGGGTCGAACATCACCGGCGCATAGTCCGCGATGTCGGGCAGTTCCACCGGGAGCATCGAGTCGGGCAACGGGTGGGCGCGCCCGTCGGCGTCATAGACGATGGGAAACGGCTCGCCCCAATACCTTTGGCGGGCGAAGAGCCAGTCACGCAGTTTGTACTCGACGCGCGCCCGGCCGCGGCCGTCGGCTTCCAGCCGGGCCGTGATCGCGTGTTTGGCCTCCGCGACGCCCAGGCCGTCGAGGTACCCGGAGTTCACCAGCAGGCCGTCGCCCGCGAACGCCTCGTGCGAGACATCGCCGCCGGCGATGACGTCGATGATCGGCAGCCCGAACTCGGCGGCGAACTCCCAGTCGCGCTGGTCGTGACCCGGCACCGCCATGATGGCGCCGGTGCCGTAGCCGAGGAGCACGTAGTCGGCGATGAAAACCGGAACCTGTTGGCCGTTGGCCGGATTGACCGCATAGCTGCCCAGGAACACGCCCGTCTTGGTCTTGTTCTCCTGGCGCTCGAGGTCGGACTTGGCCGCGATCGCACGGCGGTAGGCGACGACGGCCTCCGCGGGTGTGGCCGACCCATTGGTCCAGCGTGGGTCCACCCCGGCGGGCCACTGATCCGCCACGATCCGGTCGACCAATTCGTGTTCGGGCGCCAGCACCAGATAGGTGGCACCGAAAAGGGTATCGGGGCGGGTGGTGAACACTTCGATGTCATCGTCACCAAGGGCAAACAGCGCCGAGGCGCCGGTGGACCGGCCGATCCAGTTGCGCTGCATGGCCTTGACCTTGTCCGGCCAGTCCAGGACGTCGAGGTCCTCGAGGAGGCGGTCGGAGTAGGCGGTGATCCGCATCATCCACTGCCGCAGGCGTTTCCGGAAAACCGGGAAGTTGCCGCGTTCGCTGCGGCCGTCGGAGGTGACTTCCTCGTTGGCCAGCACGGTTCCCAGCCCGGGGCACCAGTTGACCAGCGAGTCGGCCCGGTAGACCAGGCGGTATCCGTCGATGACGTCGGCGCGCTCGCCCGACGTCAGCCCCGACCACTTCCGGCCGTCGTCGAGAGTCCTTTGGCCGCTGTCGAATTCGGCGAGCAGCTCGCTGATGCGCCTTGCCTTGTTGAGCTGCGGGTCGAACCAGGCGTTGTAGATCTGCAGGAAGATCCACTGGGTCCAGGTGTAGAAGTCGACGTCGGTGGTGGAGAAGCTGCGGCGCTGGTCGTGTCCGAGGCCGAGCCGGCCGAGTTGGCGCCGGAAGTTGACGATGTTGGCTTCGGTGCGGGTGCGCGGATGGGTGCCGGTCTGAACCGCGTACTGCTCCGCGGGCAGGCCGAACGAGTCGAAACCCAAGGCGTGCAGAACATTGCGGCCGGTCATCCGGAAGTAGCGCGCGTAGACGTCGGTCGCGATGTAGCCCAAGGGGTGTCCGACGTGCAATCCCTCGCCCGAGGGATACGGGAACATGTCCTGGACGAACATCTTGTCCGCCGGTACGGCGCTGCCGTCGGTGGGCGCCAGAGAGCCGACGGGGTTCGGCACGTTGAAGGTGCCCCAACCCTGCCAGTTGCCCTGCCACTCCTGTTCGATGCGGCCGGCCAGTTCCGCGGTGTAGCGGTGCCGCGGTACATCTGCGCCGCCGTCGGAGCCGTCCGTGGTGGCAGTCGGCGATTCGGTCACGGGAGACAGGGTATCGGTGCGCCGCTCGAGCCGACGACGCCGGAGGAGCGGCATATCGAGCCCCGGTAGGCAACGGCCCCGGTAGGCAACGGCTCGGTATCGGTTGCATCGCAGGGCGGTCAGGGGTTGGTTCCAGCTCGGTTCCAGCGGTGCCCGAAGCGTGGAAGTGCTGGTTATGTGGGCCTCAGACAGTGGGCCGTATACGCCCAATCGGGGCGGCCCAACCGTGCGAACAAGGAACAGACGACGATGAACAGGAATGCCCGTAACTGGCGGGTGGTAATTGGTGGTCTTGCGGCCGGGACAGCGGCCGTCATCGGATTCACCGGCGCGAGCGCGTCGGCCGAGCCGGTTCCGCCCGCACCGCCGGTCCCCGCAACCGTCACCGTGACGCAGACCGTGACGGTGGCCCCCGAGGCGGCCCCGCCCGCGCCGGGCAGCACCGCCCCGAGCGCCCCGGCGAGTCCGGCAGCGGCCACCGAGGCCGCACCCGCCGCGACGCCCGCGCCGCAGCCGGCGACATCGGGCACCATCGCGGAGTTCCTGAAAGAGAAGGGCGTCGCACTCGAGGCTCAGCAGGCGTCCGCGTTCAAGGCGCTCAACATCGTGCTGCCCGTTCCGCCCGGCTGGAGTGTGGTTCCCGACCCGAACGTGCCCGACGCCTTCGGCGTGATCGCCGACCGCAAGGGCGGCGACGGGCTCTACACCTCCAACGCCCAGGTCCTGGTCTACAAACTCGTCGGAGACTTCGACGCGACGGAGGCCATCAGCCACGGGTTCGTCGACAGCCAGAAGCTCAGGGCCTGGCAGTCCACGTCGGCGTCGATGGCGGAGTTCGGCGGGTTCCCGTCATCGGTCATCACCGGCACCTACCGGGACAACGACCTGACCCTGAACACCACGCGCCGGTACCTCATCGCCACTGCGGGAGCCGATCGCTATCTGGTGTCACTGTCGGTGACGACGGCGGCCAACCAGGTGGTCGCGGCGGCGATCGCCACCGACGCGATCCTCAACGGCTTCCGGGTCACCGACCCGGCCGCCGCGCCCAGCACCGCGCCGGCACCGGCACCCGCGCCCGCCCCGGCGGAGCCGCCTGCCGCGGCGGCCCTGGCAGCACCCGCCGCTCCGCCCGTGGCCGCCGCCCCGGTCACCCCGTTGGCAGCACCCGTACCGGCCGCGCCGGCACCGGCCGCTGCACCGGCGGCGCCAGCGCCCGCACCGGTAGCGGCACCGGCAGAGCCGCCGGCCGCTGCACCGGCGCCGGCCGCCCCGGTCGTGGCAGCCCCGGTCGTGGCAGCCCCGCCCGTGCAGTAACGCCAGCAGAGGCCTCGTATTCTCAGGCTATGACCGTTGCTGCTGTGGTGTGTCTGGGCTTGGCCGTGCTGATCGGCGGCTCCGGTCTGTGGACGCTGAACCACAGGCCCGGAGTCGACCTCACCGGTCAGGTCATGCGCGCCGTGGCGCCCACCCAGCTTGCGGCCGCGGTGATGCTGGTTGTAGGGGCCGTCCTGGCTCTCGCCGCGCCGGCCACGATCGGCACGATCGGGTTGATCGGAGGCGTGGCCGGCGCGATCGGCACGATCGCCGCCGGGTCCTGGCAGGGCGCCCGCTACGCGGCGCGCCGGGAGGCCGGCGCCGGTGGCGGCTGCGGATCGAGTGACGGGTGCGGCGGATGCGCGAAAGTATGCGAATCCGGCTAGGAGCTAGTTCCTGCTGAGGTCGACCGGGTGGGTCGCCAGCAGCGCCAGCGGCAGCGGCTGACGGCGCAGCACCCGCGACCACAGGTCCACCCGGGGCTGTACCAGAACGTCCGAGGGCAACGCCGACAACACGATCCAGTCATCGCGTTCGATCTCACCCTCGAGCTGTCCGATGGTCCAGCCCGAATAGCCGGCGAAGATCCGGAGGCCCTCCACGGAGGCGGCGATCAGTTCGGGGTCGGCGTCGAGATCGACCATGACGATCCGGCCCGCCACGTGGCGCAGGCCCGTCATACCCTCCGGGTCGACACCGACCCGGAGGATGCCGAGGCATAGCGCCGCATCCCGTTTGACCGGTCCGCCGATGAACATGGATCGGGGTTTGGCAACCAGATCCGCCCACTGCGGCAGCACGTTGTAGACCGCGGTCTCGCTGGGCCGGTTGAGCACGACTCCGAGGGTTCCGCCGTCGTTGTGCTCGACGACGTAAATGACACTGCGGCGGAACGTCGGCTCGAGCAGATCGATGTTTGCCAACAACAGCGTTCCCGCCCGCACCCTGTTCGCTGCGGGCGCCACGAAGTCCTCGGGCTCCTCCGGCTGCGCCACCGGACCATCATGGCATGGCTCATAACCGCGATCAGGCTTTGTACTGTGGGTCAGTGGTCGACGCCCGCGCCTCCGGCTCACTGTGGCGTTCGGTGCGCAGCCTGCCGGACTTCTGGCGCCTGCTGGAGTTGCGGATGGCAAGCCAGTTCGGCGACGGACTCTTTCAGGGCGGCCTCGCCGGAGGTTTGTTGTTCAACCCCGAGCGTGCCTCCGACCCCTGGGCGGTGGCCGGAGCCTTCGCGGTGCTGTTCCTGCCTTACTCGCTGCTCGGCCCGTTCGCCGGTGCGCTGCTGGACCGGTGGGATCGCCGCGGCGTGCTCATCGTGGCGAACGCCGCGCGACTGGTGGCGGTCCTCGGGGTGGCGGTCCTGCTGGCCGTCGGCGCCCGAGATCTGTTCGTGCTGTGCGGCGCACTGATCGTCAACGGGTTCAGCCGATTCGTGACGTCCGGATTCTCTGCGGCGCTGCCGCACCTGGTGCCTCGCGACCAGGTCGTCACGATGAACTCGGTGGCGACCGCGACGGGCGCCACCGCGACGTTCCTGGGCGCCAACTTCATGCTGGTGCCGCGCTGGATCGTCGGCGACGGGGACGCCGCGGCGGCGACCGTCATGTTCCTGGTGGCCGTCCCGGTCGCGACCGCGTTGTGGCTGTCGGCCCGCTTCCGCCCACATGCACTCGGTCCCGACCACACCGCCGTACACGGGTCGGTGTTCTACGCGGTGGCCACCGGCTGGGGCTACGGGATCCGGACCATCGCGGCGACACCGTCGGTGGCGGCCACCCTGTCGGGTCTGACGGCCCACCGGATGGTGTTCGGCATCAACACCCTGCTGGTTCTGGTGATCGTTCGGCACACCGGCGCAGCGGGTTTCGGTGGCCTGGGCACCGCCGTGGTGTTCGTGGCGGCCACCGGCATCGGCTCGTTCCTGGCCAACGTGCTGACGCCGATGGCGGTGCGGCGGTGGGGCCGTTATGCCGCCGCCAACGTGGCGTTGATGTGCGCGGCGCTCGTCCAACTCGCCGGTGCGACACTCGATCTGAGGGTGATGGTGCTCTGCGGCTTCTTCCTCGGGCTGGCCGGGCAGACGGTGAAGCTGTGCGCCGACACCGCGATGCAGATCGACGTCGACGACGCGCTTCGCGGTCACGTGTTCGCCGTTCAGGATGCGCTGTTCTGGATGGCGTTCATCGTGGCGATCACTGCGGCCGCCGCGGTGATTCCATCCGACGGCCGCTCCGCGGTGCTGGCGCTGGCCGGCTCGGTGATCTATCTGGCGGGCCTGGCCGTCCACGCGCGGCTGGGCCGCCGGCGGCTGCCCGCTTCGCTCTAGGCTGGTGCGCCATGAGCGTTGCCGACCCGATCATCGACGACCTGCAGAACGAGAGCGACGCCCTCGACACTCTGGTCGCCGTCCTGCCCGCCGAACAGTGGGCGCTGCCCACCCCGGCCCCGGGATGGACGATCGCCCACCAGATCGGCCACCTGTTGTGGACCGACCGGGTGGCGTTGACGTCGATCACCGACGAGGCCGCCTTCAACGACCTCGTCGCCGGTGCCGCACCCCGGATCGGCACCTTCGTCGACGATGCGGCCGAGGAGACGGCGGCGGCGCCACCGGCCGAACTGCTGGCGGACTGGCGTCGTACCCGCAGCGCCCTGCACGAGGCGCTGCGCTCCGTGCCCGAGGGCCGCAAGCTGCTGTGGTTCGGCCCGCCGATGAGCGGCGCGTCGATGGCCACCGCCCGGTTGATGGAGACCTGGGCGCACGGCCTGGATGTGGCCGATGCGCTGGGCGCCGACGTCGCGCCGTCGCCGCGGCTGAGGTCCATCGCCCACCTCGGCGTGCGCACCCGCGACTTCGCCTTCACCGTGCACGGGCTGACCCCGCCGGCGGAGCCGTTCCGGGTGGAACTGGCCGCCCCGGACGGGGATGTATGGGCCTGGGGCCCGCAGGACGCCGCTCAGCGCGTGCGGGGCACCGCACTCGACTTCTGCTACCTGGTCACCCAGCGGCGGCCCATGGCCGAACTGGAGCTGGTGGCCGTCGGGCCGGATGCCCAGAAGTGGCTGGCGATCGCACAGGCCTTCGCGGGTCCGCCCGGCGTGGGGCGCTGAGCGCGCCAGCGCGAGGCGCAGCCACGCCGCAAGACAGAGCGTGGGGCGCTGAGCGCGCCAGCGCGAGGCGCAGCCACGCCGTAGGACAGAGCGTGGGGCGCTGAGCGCGTCAGCGCGAGGCGCAGCCACGCCGTAAGACAGAGCGTGGGGCGCTGAGCGCGTCAGCGCGGAGGCGCAGCCACGCCGTAAGACAGAGCGTGGGGCGCTGAGCGCGTCAGCGCGGAGGCGCAGCCACGCCGTAAGACAGAGCGTGGGGCGCTGAGCGCGTCAGCGCGGAGGCGCAGTGTCGACGTCACAGCCGGCTCGCACTGTCCGCCGTGCCGTCCCCGTTGCCGTCGCTCAGCGTGAGGTCCCACCGGCCGTCGCCGTCGGTGTCGACGTAGCCGTCCGGAAAGGACCCGTCGGCGCCGGCCCGCAGCGCCCGGTCGGCAAGTCCGTCGCGGTCCACATCGCGAAAGCGGTCGATGAGGCCGTCGCCGTCGATATCGCCCGGCCCGGAGTGTTCGCCGCCGTCGAGGTCGAACCAGCGCAACTGCCGGCTGCCCGCGCCGCCGACCATCCACGTGCCCGACCCGTCGTCGGTATAGGCCGCCTCGGGCACGCCGTCGTCGTCGAGGTCGAGGGTGGCGTGGTCGGCCAGACCGTCATCGTCGTCATCGCCGAGTACGTCGTCGAACAATCCGTCGCCGTCGAGGTCGATGTCGGGCTGGCCCGTCCATATCGATGCCGTTCCGTCGCCGGCGTCCAGGCAGTAATCCATGCCGGATTAGACGGACTGACCGCCACCGGCGTTCCACGCCGAATCAGGCTCTCGCGTTCCACCAGGACAGCAACTCGGCGGTGGCTTCCTCGCGGGACAGCGGCCCCCGATCCAGCCTCAACTCCTTGAGATGGTTCCACGCCACACCGACCTGCGGGCCGGCCGGGATGCCGAGGATCTCCATGATGGCGTTGCCGTCGAGGTCCGGCCGAACCCGGGCTAGGTCCTCCTTGGCGGCCAACTCGGCGATCCGCTGCTCGAGGCTGTCGTAATTGGCCTGCAGCTTGGCGGCTCGGCGCTTGTTGCGGGTGGTGCAGTCGGCGCGCACCAGTTTGTGCAGCCGCGACAGCAGGGGGCCGGCGTCGGCGACGTAACGGCGTACCGCCGAGTCGGTCCAGCGGCCCTCCCCGTAGCCGTGGAACCGCAGGTGCAGATAGACCAACTGCGAGACGTCGTCGACCATCTGTTTGGAGTACTTCAGCGCCCGCATCCGTTTGCGAACCAGCTTGGCCCCGACAACCTCGTGGTGGTGGAAGCTCACCCCGCCGTCGGACTCGTGGCGCCGGGTGGCGGGCTTTCCGATGTCGTGCAGCAGCGCCGCCCACCGCAGCACCAGATCGGGGCCCGATTCACCCTCGAGTTCCACCGCCTGCCGCAACACCGTCAACGAGTGCTGGTAGACGTCCTTGTGCTGGTGGTGCTCGTCGATGGCCAGCCGCATGCCACCGACCTCGGGCACCACCACGTCGCCCATCCCGGTCTGCACCATCAGCTCGATGCCGACCACCGGGTCGGCCCCGAGCAGCATCTTGTCCAACTCGACGGCCACCCGTTCCACGGTGATCCGCTCCAACTGCGGTGCCATCTCGACGATGGCCTCACGCACCCGGTCGGCCACGCCGAACTCCAGTTGGGAGACGAAACGGGCGGCGCGCAGCATCCGCAGCGGATCATCGCCGAAGGACATCGACGGCGCGGCCGGGGTGTCGAGCATCCGGCGGCGTACCGCGGCCAGACCGTCCAGCGGGTCCAGGAACTCCCCGGGCCCGTCGGCGGTGATGCGCACCGCCATGGCGTTGACGGTGAAGTCCCGGCGGACCAGGTCGTCCTCCAGCCGATCGCCGAAGCGCACCTCGGGATTTCGCGACACCTGGTCGTAGCTGTCGGCCCGGAACGTCGTGATCTCCAGGCGATGGCCGGCCTTGCCGACGCCGACGGTCCCGAACTCGATCCCGGTGTCCCACATGGCGTCCGCCCAGGGCCGCACGATGTGCTGAATCTCCGCGGGCCGCGCGTCGGTGGTGAAGTCGAGGTCGGTGGTGAGCCGGCCCAACACCGCGTCGCGCACACTGCCGCCGACGAGGAAGAGGTTCCGGCCGGCCAGGGCGAACCGGCCACCGATCTCACGGAGCACATGGCCGTGCAGATTGAGTGCGACAGCGGCGTGACGCAGCAGCTCGTCGTCGGTGGGGTCGGACACGTCCGATGAGCCTAATGCTCGCGGGGACCCGCGAGTGCACAGCGGGCGGTCATATCCGCGGCAGCTACCATCGCATGGGTGTCGGAGGGCGAAGGGGCCAAACCACGACGGCGCCGCGGTCGGCGCCGCGGGGGCCGTGCGGCAGGCCCACCGCCACAGACGACCGGGCCCGAGACCGCAAAGCCGTCTCGCCCCGCGGTGCCACCGGAAACCGCCTCCGAACAGGCCCCCTCGCAGCAGTCCCGCCAGCGCCGTCGTTCCTCGCCGCGGCTTCGGACCGTCCACGAGACCTCCGCCGGCGGACTGGTCATCGACGGTATCGATCGGCCCCGCGAAGAGCAGGTCGCCGCCGTGATCGGCCGGATGGACCGGCGCGGACGGATGCTCTGGTCGCTGCCCAAGGGACATATCGAACAGGGCGAGACCGCCGAGCAGACCGCCATCCGGGAAGTCGCCGAGGAAACCGGCATCCACGGGCACGTCCTGGCCGCCCTCGGCAGCATCGACTACTGGTTCGTCACTGACGGCCGGCGCGTGCACAAGACCGTCCACCACTATCTGATGCGGTTCTCCGGCGGCGAACTCTGCGACGAGGACATCGAAGTCACCGAGGTGGCCTGGATTCCGGTGTCGGATCTGCCCCACAAACTCGCCTATGCCGACGAGCGCCGGCTGGCGAAAGTGGCCCACGAACTCATCGCGTTGCTGCAGTCCGACGGGCCGGCCGCTCTCCCGCCGCTGCCGCCGTCGGCACCGCGCCGCCGCCCCCAGACCCATTCCCACACCCGCAACCGGCCCTCCCCCGACGACGAGCCCGGCGAGCGCCGGTCGAACGGCAGCGGTCCGGGAGCGTGACGGTGCCGCTGCGGCTGCCGGGGATCGCGGCGATCCTCGCCCTGCTCGCCCTGCTCTGCGCCGCGCCGATCACCGTGGCCGAACCCGACCCCGGCACGCTGCTCACGGTGCGGGTCGACAGCGTCACCCCGGATGTCGTCACCACCTCGAGCGAGCCCACCGTCACCGTCACCGCAACGGTCACCAACGTCGGCGACCGGGCTGTCCGCGACGTCGCGGCGCGCCTGGAGCACGGCCCTGCGGTGACGTCGTCGAGCGCCTTGCGCACCAGCTTGTACATCGGCGGTCAGTTCGAGCCGGTCGGCGACTTCGTCGCTGTCACAGGACAACTCGACCGGGGGCAGGCAGCGGGCGTGTCCTTCACCGTGCCGATTCGCGCTTCCGGGCCGGAACCGTCGCTGGGTATCGACGCCCCCGGTGTCTATCCGATCCTGGCGACCATCGACGGCACGCCCGAAGACAGCGAACCGACCCGGCTCGACGAGGCCCGGTTCCTGCTCCCGGTCACCGGGGTCCCGCCCGATCCGTCCTCGCCCACCGGCAACACACTGACCGACGTCGTCGCCCCGGACACCACCAGTCCGGTCGCGGTGACCATGCTCTGGCCGCTGGCGGACAAGCCGCGGCTGGCACCCGGGGTACCGGGAGGCACCAACCCCGTCCGATTGATGAACGACGACCTGGCCGTGTCGCTGGCCGCGGGCGGCCGGCTCGACAGCCTGCTGGGCGCCGCGGAGTTCGCCACCAGTCCGGGCGCCATCGACCCGGCCGCCGGGATCGACCGGGCACTGTGTCTGGCGGTGGATCCGGACCTGCTGGTGACGGTCAACGCCATGACCGCCGGCTACGTGGTGGCCGATGCCCCCAACGGACTGGGCACCGCAGCCCACCCGGGCACCGGGCAGGGGGCCGCGACGGCGTGGCTGGACCGCCTGCGCGGCCTGGCGCGACGGATGTGCGTGACGGCCACCCCCTACGCGCAGGCCGACCTGGCGGCGCTGCAACGGGTCGGCGACGCCCGCCTCGGCGCTGCCGCCACCACCACCGCCGCCGATATCGTCGACAAGATCCTGGGCGTCACGTCGGTCCGGGGCGCGACCGTGCTCGGCGACGGGCCGCTGACCGCGGCCGCCGTCGAACTGCTCGACAGTCAGGGCCCGACCGTCGCCATCACCGCCGAACCCGCCGACGCCGACCTCACGGTGCGCCGGCTGTCCGACAACGTCGTCATGGCGCCGTTCGACCCTGCCGTCGGCGCCGCGCTGGCCGGCGTCGGCACCGACCCGGCCATTCCGGGCTACCTCGACGAGACCGAGACCGCCCCGGTCGCCCACGACTCCCCGGTGGCCCGGCGCCAGGATGCGGTGGGAGCCATCGTGTGGCGGGCCCTGCAGCCGTCGGCCCAACCGCGCACCCAGATCCTGTTGCCTCCGCTGAAGTGGAGCCCGCAGCCCGACGACGCCCGGGCCATCATCTCCGCGCTGGCCAACGCCATGCGCGGCGGACTGGCCAAACCCCGGCCGCTGACCGCGGTGATCTCGGAGGCCGCGGCGCCGCCGTCGTCCGAGGACTCCGATTTCGCGCTTCCCGACGATGCGGCGCCCCGGTTCGACGACGACGTCATCGACACCATCCGTGCGGCGGTGGCCCGCCAGTGGGCTCTGACCGCGGCACTGACCACCGACGCCCGCACCGGGCTGACCGGTCTGGCGTACACCGCCCCGCTGCGCGAGGACATGCTGCGGGCGTTGAGCCAGACGGAGCCGCCCGCCGGCCGCAACGACATTGCGCGTCAGCGCCTCGCCGTGACGACCGCGACCGTCGAAGACCTTTTCGGGGCGGTCAGCATCGTCAGCCCCGGCGATTCCTACACGTTGGCCACCGAACGCAGCGCGCTGCCACTGGCACTTCGCAACGATCTGGCCGTGCCGATCCGGGTACGGCTGGAAGTCGACGTCCCGCCCGGCATGACCGTGACCGACGTCGGCGAACAGGAGGTGCCACCGGGATATCTGCCCCTGCGGATCCCGGTCGAGGTCCACATCACCCAGCGCGTCGCCGTCGACGTCACGCTGCGCACGCCCGACGGGGTTCAGCTCGGCGAGGCGGTCCGGCTGTCGGTCCACTCCAATGCGTACGGCAAGCTACTGTTCGCCATCACACTGGCCGGCGGCGGCGTGCTCGCGCTGCTGGTCGGCCGCAGGCTCTACCACCGGTTCCGCGGCCAGCCCGACCGGGCCGACCTCGACCGGCCCCGGCACCGCCACCGTCCGCGGGAGGACCGATGACGCCGCAGCCGCAGACCCGGCCGGCGCGCGAGGAACTCTCCGACGCCGCGGTGGTGTCCCGCTCCTGGGGTATGGCCCTGGCGACTCTGGTCAGCCGAATCACCGGCTTCGTCCGGATCGTGCTGCTGGCCGCCATCCTCGGCGCCGCGTTGTCCAGCGCGTTCACGGTCGCCAATCAACTGCCCAACCTGATCGCCGCGCTGGTCCTGGAGGCCACCTTCACCGCGATCTTCGTCCCGGTGCTGGCCCGCGCCGAGCGCGACGACCCCGACGGTGGTGAGGCATTCGTCCGGCGGTTGGTGACTCTGGCGACCACGCTGCTGCTGGTGGCCACCGCGGTGTCGGTGGCCGCCGCTCCGCTGCTGGTGCGATTGATGCTCGGCGGCGATCCGAAGGTCAACGAAGCGCTGACCATCGCGTTCGCCTACCTGCTGGTGCCGCAGGTGATCTTCTACGGTCTCTCGTCGGTGTTCATGGCGATCCTGAACAACCGCAACGTGTTCGGTCCGCCGGCGTGGGCGCCGGTGGTCAACAACGTCGTCGCGATCGCCACCCTCGGGCTGTATCTCATCGTGCCGGGACAGCTTTCGGTCGACCCGGTGCGGATGGGCAACGCGAAGCTGCTGGTGCTCGGCATCGGGACCACCCTCGGAGTGGTGGCACAGACCGCCGTGCTGCTGGTCGCCATCCGGCGCGAACGCGTGAGCCTGCGCCCGCTGTGGGGCATCGACGACCGGCTCAAGCGCTTCGGCACGATGGCGGCCGCCATGGTGCTCTATGTGCTGATCAGCCAAGTCGGCCTGGTCGTCGGCACCCAGATCGCCAGTACCGCCGCGGCGTCCGGGCCGGCGATCTACACCTACGCCTGGCTGGTTCTGCAACTGCCGTTCGGGATGATCGGCGTGACGATCCTGACCGTGGTGATGCCTCGGCTGAGCCGTAACGCCGCCGCCGACGACACCCCTGCCGTCATCGCGGACCTGTCGCTGGCCACCCGGCTGACCATGGTCACCCTCGTCCCGGCGGTGGCTTTCATGACCGTCGCCGGCCCGGCCATCGGCAGTGCCCTGTTCGCCTACGGGAAGTTCGGCGAAGTCGACGCCAACTACCTGGGGATCGCCATCTCGCTGTCGGCGTTCACCCTCATCCCCTACGCCCTGGTGCTGCTGCAACTGCGCGTCTTCTACGCCCGCGACGATCCGTGGACGCCGATCCTGATGATCGTGGTGATCACGGCCGTCAAGATCGTCGCCTCACTGCTGGCACCGCACCTGACCGACGACCCTGAGTTGGTGGCCGGCTACCTGGGCACCGCCAACGGCGTCGGGTTCGTCGCCGGCGCGGTGCTGGGCCATGTGCTGCTTCGGCGCTCCCTGCGCCCTCCTGGCGGCGCGACGATCGGGTCCGGCCGGCTGTGGGAACCGGCGGTGGTTCGCACAATCCTGGCGACGACGGCGGCGTCGGTCCTCGCGGCGCTCGTGGCCGGCGCCGTCGACCGGTTGCTGGACCTCGATCAGAGGCTGACCGTGCACGGCGGCGGCGCGGGCTCGATGGTGCGACTGATGATCCTCGCCGCGGTGATGCTGCCGGTGCTGGCCGCGGTGATGCTGGCCGCCCGGGTGCCCGACGCGCTCGCCGGATGGGGGGCGGTGCGGCGACGATTCGGACGCCGGCGGGCGGTATCCGCCTCGCCAGCGAACTCACATCTGCCCCACAAGCATCAACAAGTCCCGTACCCTGAGACCGGCCGAACGGCGCACGTCGCCGCCCTATCGACAGCGAAAGGACCGGAGCTGAGCGATCAACCGCCGGCCGCCCCGTCTGCCGGCCCCCCCGACGACGCGACCACGAAGATTCCGCGCCGGGCTGCTGACGACTTCCAGCCAGACGTCGCCGCCGAATACCCGGGCGAAGCGCCGCGTCCCGCCGGCCGCCACGAGGCGCGCGCCGCCCTGCCGATCAGCCCGGGTGCCACCGTCGCCGACGGGCGCTACCGGCTGCTGGCTTTCCACGGAGGCCCGGCCGGCCTGCAGTTCTGGCAGGCCCTCGACACCTCGCTGGACCGGCAGGTCGCGCTCACCTTCGTCGACCCCGAGCGCAACCTGCCCGACGAGCAGGTCGAGGAGATCCTCTCCCGCACACAGCAATTGAGCCAGATCCAGCGACCCGGACTGGCCCGGGTTCTGGACGTCACCTCCGTCAGCAACGGCAGCGGACTGGTCGTCGCCGAATGGATCCGGGGCGGCTCGCTCAAGGAGGTCGCCGCCACCTCGCCGTCGGCCCTCGGTGGCGCCCGCGCGATCCAGGCGCTGTCGGCGGCAGCCCACGAGGCGCACCAGGCCGGGGTGGCGCTGTCGGTGGATCACCCCGCCCGCATCCGCGTCAGCATCGACGGCGACGTGGCGCTGGCCTTCCCCGCGACCCTGTCGGATGCGACGCCCGCCGACGACGTCCGTGGCATCGGCGCGGCACTGTATGCGTTGCTGGTGGACCGCTGGCCGCTACCCGAGAGCGGCGTGCCCAGTGGCATGAGGCGTGCCGACACCGGTCCGTCGGGTGAGCCGATCGAACCCCGCGCGATCAACGGCGCGATCCCGTTCCAGATCAGCACTGCGGCGGTGCGCGCGGTCGAACCGGGCGGCGGGATCAGCACCGCGCCCACGCTGCTGCATCTGCTCAGGCAGGCGACCGCGTCGGCCGACCGCATCGAACAGACCGGCGCCCCCACCCAGGCGGCGCCGGTGGTGCCGCCGGCGGCGCAGCGGGACCGGCCGCGGCAGGCTCCGGCCGCCAAGCCGCCCGCTCCGCAGACGCCGAAGGATCCGGCCGCCCTGGCGCAACGCCGGCGCAAACTGCTCATCGGCGCAGGAGTCGGCGCAGGCATCCTCGCCATCGCCCTGGTGGTTCTGGCCTCGTTGCTCGGCCGCATCTTCGGTGACGTGGGCGGTGGACTCAAGAGCGATCAGCTGGGGTTGAACACCACCACGTCCTCTGGCAAGGAGGCGTCCGGACCGCTTGTGAAACCTGTTGGCGCGACGGTCTTCTCGCCTCAGGGCGGAGCCGACGCCCCCAACCTCGCCGGGCTGGCCATCGACGGAGACCCGGCGACGGTCTGGCCGACCGACACCTACACCGACCCGGTTCCCTTCCCGGGCTTCAAGAACGGCGTCGGGCTGATGCTCCAACTTCCCGAGCCCACGGTGGTCGGCAGCCTCACCGTCGGGGTGTCCAGCACGGGAACCCAGGTCGAGATCCGCTCGGCCTCCACCTCGAGCCCGGCCACCCTCGAGGACACCACCCTGCTGACCGGGCCCACCCTGCTCAAGCCGGGGACCAACACGATCGCGGTTCCGGCCGGGCAGCCCACGTCCAACCTGCTGGTGTGGATCTCGACAATGGGCCAGACCGGCGGCAAGAGTCGCACCGACGTCTCCGAGATCACCGTCCGCGCCGCCGCATCCTGATCCACGGCGAAGGTGAAGTGCCGGCGCCGCGCGGCGTGGCTAACGTCCGCTTTCGTGTCCAGCACCTGCACCGCAGTCCGAACCTGTCTGGCTACCGACGCCGAGCTGCTCCGTGCGCACGCCGCCGGTGAGCGCCACGCATTCGAGGAACTGTTCCGCCGGCACCGCCACCGGTTGTACCGCGTGGCCCGTCAGCGCAGCCTGACCGACGAGGACGCCGACGACGCGGTCCAGGAGGCCATGCTGGCCGCCCACCGCTCGGCCGGTTCCTTCCGGTATGACGCCTCGGTCGGAAGCTGGCTGCACCGCATCGTGGTCAATGCCTGTCAGGACCGCCTGCGGCACAACGCAATTCGTCCCACAACCGCGCTGACCGATGACGGCTGCGTCCAGGTCACCGACCGGACCGCCGAACTGGAGACCGCACTGCTGGTGCGGCAGGCTCTGTTGCGACTACCCGTCGACCAACGCAGTGCGGTGGTCGCCGTCGACATGCAGGGCTACTCGGTCGCCGACGCGGCGGCACTGCTTCATGTCGCCGAAGGCACCATCAAGAGCCGCCGAGCACGCGCCCGGGCACGGCTCGCCGTGCTGCTGTGTGGCCTTAGTCCCGCCGCGTGACCGGCACACTGGACAGATGGCGTCGCACCCCGCCGGTCATACCGTCACCGGGCCCCCCAGTGGGCCGGCCGCACATGCCGCCCGGCCGTCGGTCCCGCTGGCACGGCTGATGGTGGTGGTCGCCGCCGCGGCGGTCCTGGTGGCGCTGCTCGGGGTGGGGATCTGGGCCTATCTGGGGTCGGTGGGACCCTCGACGAGTACGCCGACCAGCGCCAAGCTGATCACCGTCGCACCGTCTGGACACCCTTGAGCGCACCCCCGGGAACACCCCCGCCTACCCTGGTGTTTGAACTGGAGTGCCGCGTCTTCCGCGGGTTACATCCTTGGCATAGTCCTTGGCGAGAGAGGCTGGAATGACCGACGAAACCCTGCACGACGTCATCGTGATCGGGTCGGGCCCGGCCGGCTACACCGCAGCGATCTATACCGCCCGCGCCGAACTCAAGCCGCTGGTCTTCGAGGGGACGTCGTTCGGCGGTGCCCTGATGACCACCACCGAGGTCGAGAACTTCCCGGGCTTCCGCGCGGGAATCATGGGTCCGGAGTTGATGGACGAGATGCGTGAGCAGGCGCTGCGCTTCGGCGCCGACCTGCAGATGGAAGACGTCGAGTCGGTTTCGCTGGACGGGCCGGTCAAGCGGGTCGTCACCGCCGGCGGCGAAACCCATCTGGCCCGGTCGGTGATCCTGGCGATGGGAGCCGCGGCCCGCTACCTGGGCGTACCGGGCGAACAGGAACTGCTGGGACGTGGTGTGAGCGCGTGTGCCACCTGCGACGGGTTCTTCTTCAAGGAGCAGGACATCGCCGTCGTCGGCGGCGGGGACTCGGCCATGGAGGAAGCCACCTTCCTGACCCGATTCGCCCGCAGCGTGACCCTCATTCACCGCCGTGACGAATTCCGGGCGTCGAAGATCATGCTCGAGCGGGCCCGCGCCAACGACAAGATCACCTTCCTGACCAACACCGCCCCGATCGCGGTGGAGGGCGACACCACCGTGACAGGGCTGCGGGTCCGCAACCTGGTCACCGGCGAGGAGTCGACCCTGCCGGTCACCGGGGTGTTCGTGGCCATCGGTCATGACCCCCGTTCCGAACTCGTCCGGGGGGCCGTCGAGGTCGACCCGGACGGCTACGTGCTCGTCCGGGGCGGCACTACCGAGACGTCCCTGCCGGGTGTCTTCGCCGCGGGTGACCTGGTCGACCGCACCTACCGACAGGCCATCACCGCCGCCGGCAGCGGCTGCGCAGCGGCGATCGACGCCGAGCGCTGGCTGGCGGATGCGCACGATTCCGATACCACCCAGATGATTGGAGCCCAACCATGAGCACGGTGACCGTGTCCGACGACAGCTTCGCCGAGACTGTTCTGGCGAGCCAGACCCCCGTCCTGGTCGACTTCTGGGCCGCCTGGTGCGGGCCCTGCCGGATGGTGGCCCCGGTACTGGACGAGATCGCCAAGGAGAAGGCAGGCTCGCTCATCGTCGCGAAGGTCGACGTCGACGCCAACCCCGCGACCGCCCGTGACTTCCAGGTCGTGTCGATCCCCACCCTGATCCTGTTCAAGGACGGTCAGCCGGTGAAGCGGATCGTCGGCGCCAAGGGCAAAGCGGCGTTGCTGAGAGAGCTCGCCGACGTCGTGTAGGCGAGTCGCCGGGGCGGTCGCGGAGACGAAGTTGTGACACTTGGCCCTGCCGTCCCGTTTCCTGGATACCCCTTCCTTCTGCGACAATGCGAGGCATGTCCAGTCCCGGTCACGGCCCCGACGAGGCCGCTTCATGGCAGGCCGGTGCATCATCGGACACGCTGCGGCGCGGGGACCGGGGCGGGGCCGTCGTCGAGATTCGGGCGGCACTGTCCGCACTGGGGCTCCTCGAGAATCCGGATGACAGCTTCACCACCGGCAAGCAGGTGGCGCTGGATGTCTTCGACGACGAACTCGATCACGCGGTGCGCGCCTTTCAGCAGCGCCGAGGGCTGATCGTCGACGGTGTCGTCGGCGGCGCCACCTATCGCGCGCTGAAAGAGGCGTCCTACCGGCTGGGTGCCCGGACGCTTGCCCATCAGTTCGGTGCGCCGATGTACGGCGACGACGTCGCGACCCTTCAGGCGCGCTTGCAGGATCTCGGCTTCTACACGGCGCTGGTGGACGGTTACTTCGGCCTGCAGACCCACAACGGGCTGATGTCCTATCAGCGGGAGTACGGCCTTGCGCCGGATGGGATCTGCGGGCCGGATACGTTGCGCTCCTTGTACTTTCTGGGTTCGCGGGTCACCGGCGGCTCGCTGCACGCGATCCGCGAGGAAGAGCACGTGAGGCTGTCCGGGCCTCGGCTGTCCGGTAAGCGGATCATCATCGACCCGGGCCGCGGCGGCGCCGACCACGGTCTGGTCGTGAACGGCCCGCAGGGCCCGATCAACGAGGCCGACATCCTGTGGGATCTGGCCAGCCGGCTCGAGGGCCGGATGACCGCGATCGGGATGGAGACGTTCCTGTCCAGGCCGGGCAACCACAGCCCCGCCGATGCGGAGCGCGCGGCGACGGCCAATACCGTGGGCGCCGACCTCATGATCAGTCTCCGTTTCGAACGTCATCCCTCGCCATCGGCCAACGGCATCGCCTCGTTCTACTTCGGCAGCGCGCACGGGTCGGTGTCCACGATCGGGCGCAACCTCGCCGACTTCATTCAACGAGAAGTCGTGGCTCGCACCGGTTTACGGGACTGCCGTACACACGGGCGCACCTGGGACCTGCTGCGCCTGACGCGGATGCCCACCGTCCAGGTCGACGTCGGCTACATCACCAGTCCACAGGACCAGACGCGGTTGGCGACCCGGGAGTGCCGCGATGACATCGCCGAGGGCATCCTCGCCGCGGTGAAGCGTTTGTACCTGCTCGGCAAGAACGACCGCCCCACCGGAACCTTCACCTTCGCCGAACTGCTGGCCCATGAGCAGTCCGTGGAGCACGGGCGGCCGGCGGTCTGAGCCGGATCGGCGCCCGGATCCTCAGCGCAGCGTGACTTCCTGCAACTGGGCCGATTCCAGCAGGCGTTCCAGAGCCGACTCGATCTCCGCCTTCCATCCGAGGCCCTTGTCGAGTTCCAGGCGAAGGCGCGGGAAGTACTCGTGCGGGGCGACGACGGTGAACCCGACGTCCAGCAGGAAGTCCGCGTCGATCATGCACTGTTCGAAGGAGCAGTCCCCCAGCGCGGCGATCGACGACGCGAGGGTCGGATCGACGGACTCGGCGCCGAGAAGCTCCGATGCCTGCGCCGTTCGGCCGAACGCTTCCAGTGCGCGGACACCTCGTCGAACGAGTTCGTTGACGACCTGGCCGATCAGCAGGCGCTGGAGTTCCTCGGGCTGGCCGGGCTCCACCCCCATGGAGGTGAGCAGTACCGCGTCGGCACTGACCGGCCCGGTGGGAAAACGCTGGGCCCGGGGCACTGCGCGCGGCGGCGCATAGAGCGCATAGCCCAGACACTCGTGCTCGCCGTCATCGCCGGCGGCGGCGCTCACGGCCGTCGCCACCTGCCCGCACGATCCCCACTCCAGCATGACCATCGACAGCCAGGCCTCTTTCTCGAACTCCGGATCAGCCAGGTGGTCACCGTCCGGAAGGGTCTGTGGGTCGACTTCCCAGAACACGCACCGGCGGGCGTGCTTGGGCAACTGCTCGAACGCGTCGAGTCGCAGTGGCCTGATGGATGCGGACACTAATCTCCCCGGACTTCGCGCGGTGCGGAGGTGCACAACACTTTCAGGATAGGAGAGCCGGCGGCTCGGGGCCCGCTATTGGTCGGGGCGGCCGCGCCGACCCGGGCAAAGTGCCAAAGATGTTGTGGCCGTTGGCTATTCGCCCACATAGCCGCACCAATTCCCGTCGCCGATCGCATTTCTGTCACAGTGACGTAACGCCCCGATGTCCCTGGGTGCGCTATTTCGTGATGGACGGGTCCATCAGACCCACAATTCGCTCGAGGTCGTCGACCGAACCGAACTCGACGACGATCTTGCCCTTGCGCTTGCCGAGGCTGACCGTCACCCGGGTGTCGTAGGTGCCGGAGAGCCGCTCCGCGACATCCTTCAGCCCCGGCATGTGAATGGGCTTGCGGCGCTGCGGTCCCGGCTTCTTGCCATCGCCCCGGTTGGCCAGCGTGACGGCTTCCTCGGTGGCCCGAACCGACAAGCCCTCGGCCACGATCCGGGCGGCGAGTTCCTCCTGGACCTCGGGGCCGCCCTCGAGTGCCAGCAGGGCGCGAGCGTGACCGGCCGACAGCACGCCGGCCGCGACCCGGCGCTGAACCGGGATCGGCAGCCGCAGCAGTCGAATCATGTTGCTGATCACCGGCCGCGACCGACCGATGCGGGCGGCCAGTTCCTCGTGGGTGACCTCAAACTCGTCGAGCAACTGTTGGTAGGCGGCCGCCTCTTCCAGTGGATTCAGCTGGGCCCGGTGGATGTTCTCCAGCAGGGCGTCCCGCAGCAGGTTGTTGTCATTGGTCTCCCGCACGATCGCGGGGATGGCGGTCAGGCCGGCTTGTTGGGATGCCCGCCAGCGCCGCTCCCCCATCACCAGCTGATAGCGCTTCCCGGTTCCGGACCCGTCGGCCTCGCGCACGACGATCGGCTGCATCAGGCCGAACTCGCGGATCGAGTGCACCAGTTCGGCGAGTGCCTCCTCGTCGAAGACCTGCCGCGGCTGCCGGGGGTTGGGCTCGATGTCCGCGGGACTGATCTCCCGGTAGACCGCACCCATGGTCTCGGCCGCCGCCGCGGCGGACGCCGAGGTACCGCCGATCACCACGTCGGCGGCGGCCTCCCCCAAGCGTGGTCCCCCGTCCGCAGGGCCGGTGGGGATCAGCGATGCCAGGCCGCGGCCGAGGCCACCCCTACGGCGTGCCGGCTGGGTCATGAAAAGGCCTCCACTACTCGGGACTCGGTCGGTTCGCCAGCTCACGGCTGGCGTCCAGGTAACTCATGGCGCCCCGGGAGCCGGGGTCGTAATCGATGATCGTCATGCTGTAGCCGGGCGCCTCGGACACCTTAACGCTGCGCGGGATGGCGGTCTTGAGGACTTTGTCCCCGAAGAATCGGCGCACCTCCACCGTCACCTGATCGGCGAGTTTGGTCCGGCCGTCGTACATGGTGAGCACCACTGTCGAGACGTTGAGCCGAGGGTTCAGGTGCGCCTTGACCATCTCGATGTTCTTCATCAGCTGGGACACACCCTCGAGCGCGTAGTACTCGCACTGGATCGGGATCAGGACCTCCGGGGCCGCCACGAGCGCGTTGATGGTCAGCAGGCCCAGCGACGGCGGGCAGTCGATGAACACGTAGTCGAAATCCGTCTGGTCCAGTTCCGCCAGCGCGTTGCGTAACCGGTTCTCGCGGGCGACCATGCTGACTAGCTCGATCTCGGCGCCGGCCAGGTCGATGGTGGCGGGCAGACAGAACAGCCGCTCGCTGTGCGGGCTCTGCCGGATCGCTGCGGCCAAGGGGATCTCGCCGATGAGGACCTCGTAGGACGACGGGGTGCCCGAATGCCGATCCGAGATTCCCAGCGCGGTACTGGCGTTGCCCTGGGGATCGAGATCGATCACCAGAACCTTGAGCCCCTGCAGTGCCAGTGCGGCGGCGAGGTTGACCGTGGTGGTCGTCTTGCCGACGCCGCCCTTCTGGTTTGCGACGGTGAGGACCCGGCGCCGGGCGGGCCGCGGAAGCCGGCCGGCCGCGGTGTGCAGAACCTTCATGGCCCGTTCCGCCGCCGCGCCGATCGGGGTATCGGGGTCGGCCGCCGGCACCCATGTTTCACGTGAAACATCGCCGATCCGGGTGGGCTCCTCGAAGGGCGGTGTGGTCATCGTCCTCTCCTCTCGGATGATCGGGACGACTGTCGGCGTGCGGTACGCGAGCGGTCGGTGCGCCTCACCGAGACGACGGTGGTGGGCGGGCTCAGATAGTCCTGCCCACATCTCACCACCTCGACGTCCACCGCGCCTAACCGTGACATCGCCGGGCCGTGCTCCGCGACTTCGCTCTCCGCCCGCTCCCCCTTGAGTGCGAGCATCCGGCCCCCCGGCCGTAGCAACGGCAAGCTCCATCGCGCGAGCTTAAGAAGGTCGGCAACCGCCCGTGAGGTGACGACGTCCGCTCCGGCCAGTTCCTTCCGTGCCGGCGGATCCTCCGCTCTGGCGCGGAACACCACGACGTCAAGGCCGAGTATCTCCACCGCCTCGGCAAGGAAGTCGCTGCGCCGGAGCATCGGCTCCACGAGGGTCACGGACAGATCCGGGCGGGCGATCGCCAGCGGCACACCGGGCAGCCCGGCGCCGCTGCCGATGTCCAGCACCCGGGCATCCGGTTCGATCAATTCGCCGATCGCCGCGCTGTTGAGGAGGTGTCGTTCCCACAGCCGATCGACCTCACGCGGACCGATGAGGCCGCGCTCCACGCCCGGGCCGGCGAGCAGATCCGCGTACCGGCGGGCCACCCCGAGGCGCTCTCCGAACACCGCCTCTGCCGCCGGCGGCGGTTCCGGGGCGGTGTCTTGTTTCACGTGAAACATCCTTCCCGGGACCGAACTACAGTCTTGTAACTTCAGTCCTTCAACACGACGACGCGGCGGGAGGGCTCCACGCCCTCGGACTCGCTGTGCACGCCGTTCACTGCGGTGACCGCGTCGTGGACGATCTTGCGCTCGAAGGGTGTCATCGGCGCGAGCTCCTCGCGCTGCCCGCTCTCCAAGACCCGCCGGGCGACCTTGTCCCCCAGCGCGCTCAGCTCGTCGCGGCGGCGGCGGCGCCAGTTCGCGATGTCGAGCATTAGCCGGCTGCGCTCGCCCGTCTTCTGGTGAACGGCCAGCCGGGTCAGCTCCTGCAGCGCATCGAGGATCTCGCCGCGCCGGCCGACGAGCTTGCTCAGGTCGTCACCGCCATCGATGCTGACGATCGCGCGGTCGCCCTCCACGTCGAGATCGATGTCGCCATCGAAGTCGAGCAGATCCAGAAGCTCTTCGAGATAGTCGCCGGCGATCTCACCCTCGACGACCAACCGGTCTTCCTGGTTGGCTTTGCCCGCCGGTGCCTCCGCCGGTATCTCCGCCGTCTCCTGGGTCCCCGTCTCCTGGGTTTCTGTCTCAGTCATGGTGTCTCCTCTGTTGACCCTTGCGGGTTAGCGTTTCCGTTTTTTGGGGCGCGCATTCGGCCGCGCGCCGGGCCGTGGCTTCGCACCGGGGCCGGCGACCGATGGCGTCGTCGGCCCGGAGTCGGTCTCCAACACCTCACCGTCGAGCACGACCGCGTCGGTGTCGTTCGGGGAATCGGTGACGTCGCCGGCGACCTTGCGGCCCTTGATCGGCTTGGCGCCGGGCAATGGAGCGTTGGCCGAGCGTCGGGCCAGCGTCTCCTCTTTCTTGGCCTCTTCCTCTTTCTCGATCGCGCCGAAGACGAGGTGCTGCTGGCCGAAGGTCCAGATGTTGTTGGACACCCAGTAGATGATGATCGCGATCGGGAGGAACGGTCCGCCGACGATCACACCGAGCGGAAACACGTACAGGGCGAGCTTGTTCATCATCGCGGTCTGCGGGTTGGCCGCCGCCTCCGGCGTCTGGCGCGCGATGGAAGCCCGGCTGTTGAAGTAGGTCGCGATGCCGGCCATCAGCATCAGCGGGATCGAGACCGCCGCGACCGCCGGCCGACTGAAGACCGTGAAGGCGTCCAGGCCGTGCTGCTGGGTCATCGACGCACCGATCGGAGCGCCGAACAGGTTCGCGTCGAGGAAGTGTGCGACGTCGTTCGCGCTGAAGAAGTAGTTCGGCAGGCGCCGGTTCTCCTCCACCGACAGACCCAGCCGGCCGAAGCCACTCTGGGTGCGGTTGAAGGACATCAGCACGTGATAGAGCCCCAGGAACACCGGCACCTGGGCCAGCATCGGCAGGCAGCCGAGGATCGGGTTGAAGTCGTGCTCCCGCTGAAGCTTCTGGATCTCCAGCGCCATCCGCTGGCGGTCCTTGCTGTATTTCTTCTGCAGAGCCTTGATCTGCGGTTGCAGTTCCTGCATCTTGCGCGTGGTTCGGATCTGCTTGACGAACGGCCGGTATAGGACGGCGCGGAGGGTGAAGACCAGGAACATCACCGATAGTGCCCAGGTGAAGAAGTTGCTCGGGCCCAGGAGCAGGCCGAACAGCTTGTACCAGAGCCACATGATCCCCGACACCGGGTAGTAGACGTAGTCGAGGCTGAACCAGTTAAACATCGGCGCTCCTGAGCTGCGGTGTTGATTCCCGCGTCGCTTCACTCCTGCCCGCCGGAAGGGAGCCGTCTCCGGCGCCGGACCGTTCGGGTATCGGATCCCATCCTCCGCGGTGCCACGGACCGCACTTCGCCAACCGGGCCACCGCCAGCCAGCCACCGCGCAGCAGGCCGTACTCGGTTAGCGCGTCGACCGCGTACTGACTGCAGGTCGGCATGAACCGGCACGTCGGCAGCCGGAGCGGAGAAACCATGTGGCGGTAAACCTCGATCACGGCGATCACCGCACGGACAAGCAGCCCGGTCCCCGGCGGATTCGCCGGCGTCATCGTTGCCGCTCCATCAGATCGTGGGCCCGGCGCACGCCGGTGCGTAACTGGGAGCTGAGCCGCGCCGACTGCGCGTCGCGACTTCCGGGCAGGGCACGGATGACGACGCGCTCGGCCGGCTGCAGTTCCCCGATGATGTCGCGCGCCGCGTGGCGCAGCCGACGCGCCACCCGGTGCCGGTCCACCGCGCCACCAACGGATTTGGAAACGATGAGCCCCACGCGCGGCGTGACACCCCCATTGGGGAGGGCGATTCGACATGCGTGCACAACGATGTCCGGCTGCGCGGCTCGCACTCCGTGTTTGACGGTGTGACTGAAGTCCGCGGACCGTGTCATCCGGTACTGAGCCGGGAGCACTGGTCAGCGACCCGCCGGGTCAGGCAGTCAGTTCGCGGCGGCCCTTGCGACGCCGGCCGGTCACGATGGCGCGCCCGGCGCGGGTCCGCATCCGCAGGCGGAAACCATGGACCCTGGCCCGACGCCGGTTGTTCGGCTGAAAGGTGCGCTTGCCCTTGGCCACGACTGTCTCTCCTCGTCACTTCTGGCAGCCGCAGTCGCCGGACGACCTGCGCACCCCGCCGACCGGGCTGCCGTTGCTCATGCTCTGTCGAACCGGCGCGGTCCCGGTCTCCCGGTCGCTGCCGTGTCGCCGACATTAGGGCGACTGCTCGAGGGTACTGAGGTCACTTCCGCAGGTCAAACCGCACTCATACCGCAGACCGGCGACGAACCTCCCCGCCTGTTGGCACCAGGCACGAAACCTGTTAGCTTCACCGCAGGACACAGACTGGTAACAACCTGTTTGCCGTCTCTACGCTCGACGAAAATATTGCCGATACGCTGCGACTCTAGGACGTCCTCACCTGTGCACAGCTGTGGATAACCATGTGGACAGCTTCGATTGTTTCTGATTTGTTTGTAGCTCGACGTGAACCAGGGGGATCTGTCGTTGGTCGATGGACCCGGTGGGACCGGTACTGATTTCGCCTCGGTGTGGAGCGCCGTCGTTGCCGAACTCAACGGCGAGGGCGGTTCGCGCGACGGTCACTACGGCAGCCAGTTGACGCCGCAGCAGCGGGCCTGGCTCAAGCTCGCCCGTCCACTGACCATCGCAGAAGGTTTCGCACTCCTGTCGGTTCCCAGCCCGTTCGTCCAAAACGAGATCGAACGGCATCTGCGCACCCCGATCGTCGAGGCCCTGAGCCGACGTCTGGGGCAGCGGATCGAGTTGGGTGTGCGCATCGAGCCGTCCCCCGATCACCATTACGACGACGCCCCCGATCACGATGTCCCATTCACCGACTTCGATCTCGATGAAGTTGACGAAGACCGCGAGGCACTGGCCAGCGCGCACGAGACCTGGCCCAGCTACTTCATCGATCGGCCGCGGTCGAATCCGTCCGAAGAACCGTCCGGCACCAGCCTGAACCGCCGGTACACCTTCGACACCTTCATCATCGGCGCGTCCAACCGCTTCGCCCACGCCGCGGCCCTGGCCATCGCCGAAGCACCGGCCCGCGCCTACAACCCCCTGTTCATCTGGGGTGAGTCCGGCCTGGGCAAGACCCACCTGCTCCACGCGGCCGGCAACTACGCGCAACGCCTTTTCCCGGGGATGCGCGTCAAATACGTCTCGACCGAGGAATTCACCAACGACTTCATCAACTCCCTGCGTGACGACCGCAAGGTCGCCTTCAAGCGCAGCTACCGAGACATCGACGTGTTGTTGGTCGACGACATCCAGTTCATCGAGGGTAAAGAAGGTATCCAGGAGGAGTTCTTCCACACCTTCAACACCCTGCACAATGCCAATAAGCAGATCGTCATCTCCTCAGACCGTCCGCCAAAACAGCTTGCGACACTTGAGGATCGCTTACGTACGCGATTCGAGTGGGGTCTGATCACCGACGTTCAACCGCCGGAGTTGGAGACCCGTATCGCGATTCTGCGCAAGAAAGCGCAGATGGATCGCCTCGACGTTCCCGACGACGTCCTCGAACTCATCGCCAGCAGCATCGAGCGCAACATCCGCGAGCTCGAGGGCGCCCTCATCCGCGTCACCGCTTTCGCCTCGCTCAACAAGACAGCGATCGACACCGCGCTGGCCGAGATCGTTCTGCGGGATCTCATCGCCGACGCCGGCACCGCCCAGATCAGTTCGGCGATGATCATGGCGGCCACCGCCGAGTACTTCGACACCACCGTCGAGGAACTCCGGGGTCCGGGCAAGACCCGCGCGCTGGCACAGTCCCGCCAGATCGCGATGTACCTGTGCCGGGAACTCACCGACCTCTCGCTGCCGAAGATCGGCCAGGCGTTCGGCCGAGACCACACCACCGTGATGTATGCGCAGAAGAAGATCCTCAACGAGATGACCCACCGCCGCGAGGTCTTCGATCACGTCAAGGAACTCACCACCCGGATCCGCCAGCGTTCCAAGCGCTGATTCGGCGCTCGATTCCGGTGTTCGCCCCGCCACGTGGCGAAAAACTTTGGATGCTTTGCGTATCACCCGTCACAGCCCCGCGTTGTGAACGCGATGTGGACAACCTTGGGATCACCACCCCGGTCGAGGAGGATGAACGCCGGCAACTTCGCGCCATGCACATCGGCTACCACCCGGGCCTTGATCCATCCACACGTCATCCACACCCGGGCACCGGTCCCGAGCAGCGCAGACACCGCATTATCCACACGATGCACAGCCCCTATTACTGTTACTGAGACATCTTCGATGTATTTCTCTTAGAAGAAGGCGCCTGGGGAAACTCGAAACACAGGGGTCGTCGACCGTGTTTGAGCAGTCGTTGTCAGCCCCGGGGATTAGCTTTCAAGATGGCGGCCAACGCTCTACGGTGAGTGATCTGACCGCCGTTTCCGGCTGCCATTAGCCGGGGTGATGAAGGGACAAAAATAGACGTGGCAACCACGACGGTTGGCTCCGACCTGAAGTTTCGCCTGGTTCGGGAGGATTTCGCCGATGCCGTGGCCTGGGTCGCCCGCAGCCTGCCCACCAGGCCGCCGTCGAATCCCGTCCTCGCCGGTGTTCTCATCACCGGATCCGAAGACGGTCTGACCATCGCGGGATTCGACTTCGATGTATCCGCCGAGGTGCAGGTTCCCGCGGAAATCGCTTCCAGCGGAACGGTTTTGGTGTCCGGTCGGTTGCTGTCCGACATCACCCGGGCCTTGCCGGCAAAGCCGGTCGACGTCAGCGTCGATGGTTCACGCATGCTGCTGACCTGCGGTAGCGCAAAATTTTCGCTCCCGGCCATGCCGGTGGAGGATTACCCGGCACTGCCGACCCTGCCGGAAGAGACCGGGATGGTGGCCGCGGATCTGTTCACCGAGGCGGTCGGCCAGGTGGCCATCGCCGCCGGCCGTGACGACACGCTGCCGATGTTGACCGGCATCCGGGTGGAGATCTCCGGGGACAAGGTGGTGCTTGCCGCGACCGACAGGTTCCGTCTTGCAGTTCGCGAGCTCAGCTGGTCGACGAGTACGCCTGATATCGACGCCGCGGTGCTGGTTCCCGCCAAGACGCTCGCCGAGGCCGCCAAGTCGGTCGCACCGGCTTCGGATGTGCACCTGGCACTCGGCACCGGCGCATCGGTGGGTGAAGAACGGCTGCTGGGGATGCGCAGCGGGGGCCGCCGCAGCACGACTCGTCTGCTCGACACCGAATTCCCGAAATACCGGCAACTGCTGCCGGCCGAACATACGGCCATCGCCACGATCGCAGTCGCGGATCTGGCCGAGGCGATCAAACGCGTGGCGCTGGTCGCCGATCGCGGTGCCCAGGTCAGGATGGAATTCACCGACGGGGCGGTGCGGTTGTCCGCCGGCGCTGACGGTGTCGGCATGGCCGAGGAAGAGTTGCCGGTGGAGTTCGCGGGTGAGCCGCTGACGATCGCGTTCAACCCCACCTATCTGACCGACGGGTTGGGGTCTCTGCACTCCGAGCGGGTGACATTCGGATTCACCACTCCCAGTAAGCCCGCGGTGCTCAGGCCCGCCGCCGAGGATGCCGGACCCGCCGGGCTGGGACCGTTCCCGGCCGGGGATACCGACTACGTCTATCTGCTGATGCCAGTCCGGCTGCCGGGCTGACCGAAACTCGAGAAAGAAGAGCATCATGCAACTCGGTCTGGTTGGCCTGGGCAAGATGGGTTTCAACATGCGCCAGCGCATGCGCGATGCCGGACACGAGGTCATCGGGTATGACCCGCGCCCGGAAGTCTCCGACGTCCCGAATCTCGCCGGACTCGCCGAAGCGCTGACCGCACCTCGCGTCGTGTGGGTGATGGTGCCGTCCGGACCGATCACCCACGACACCATCCAATCGCTGTCTGAGGTCCTCAGCCCGGGAGACCTGGTGGTCGACGGCGGTAACTCGCGCTACACCGAGGACGGTCCGCACGCCGAACTACTCGCCACGCGCGGCATCGGGTTCGTCGACGCCGGTGTCTCCGGTGGAATCTGGGGTCTGGCCGAGGGATACGGGTTGATGGTCGGCGGCAGCGACGACGACATCACCCGACTGATGCCGATCTTCGACGCGCTGCGGCCCCCCGGCGACATCGCCGACGGTTTCGTGCACGCCGGCCCCGTCGGCGCCGGCCACTACGCGAAAATGGTGCACAACGGAATCGAGTACGGCCTGATGATGGCCTACTCCGAAGGGTACGAGTTGCTGGCCGCCGAACCGTTGATCACCGACACCCAGGCGGTGATCCAGGCCTGGACCAACGGCACCGTCGTGCGCTCCTGGCTGCAACAGCTGCTGGCCAAGGCACTCAAAGAGGATCCGAACTTCTCCGAGATCTCCGACTACACCGAGGATTCCGGCGAGGGCCGATGGACCGTCGAGGAGGCCATCAACCATCGGGTGCCCACGCCGGTGATCGCGGCATCGCTGTTCGCACGGTTCGCATCGCGGCAGGATCAGTCGCCGACGATGAAGGCGGTATCGGCGCTGCGGAACCAGTTCGGTGGCCATGCCGTCAAACGGGTTCCGCTGTCCGGCTAGCCCATGTATGTCCGTCACCTGGCGCTGCGCGACTTCCGATCATGGTCGGCTGTCGATCTGGACCTGACGCCCGGCCGGACCGTTTTCGTCGGCCGGAACGGCTTCGGTAAGACGAATCTTGTTGAGGCCCTGTGGTATTGCGCCACATTGGGTTCCCACCGGGTGGCCACAGACGCGCCGCTGATTAGGGCCGGGGCGGAGAGCGCGGTGGTCTCGACGATCGTGGTCAACGAGGGCCGCGAACTGGCCATCGACCTCGAGATCGCCGCGGGTCGGGCGAACAAGGGGCGACTGAATCGCTCACCGGTTCGCAGCACCCGGGAGGTTCTCGGTGCGTTGCGGGCCGTGCTGTTCGCCCCGGAGGACCTGTCTTTAGTACGGGGCGATCCCGGCGAACGCCGCCGATACCTCGATGAACTCGCCACCGTCCGGCGCCCGACCATTGCGGGAGTCCGCGCCGACTACGACAAGGTGCTTCGCCAACGCACAGCGCTGCTCAAGTCGGCCGCGGGTCATCGCATGCGCCGCGACGCCGGTGTTTCTGAGACGCTCGATGTGTGGGACGGTCACCTCGCCGCGCACGGCGCGAAGCTGATGGCCGCCCGGCTGGACCTGGTCGATCTCCTGCAGCCCGAGGTGGAGAAGGCCTATCAGCTTCTGGCGCCGAGTTCGCGGCCGGCGCTGATCTCCTACCGCAGCAGCAGCATCGATGGCATCGGCGAGGGGGACGGCGACGCCGAATTCCTGGAAGCGGCGTTGCTGGCTGCGCTGGCTCGGCGCCGAGACGCAGAACTGGACCGGGGCATGTGTCTGGTCGGGCCGCACCGCGACGACCTGGAATTACGGTTGGGCGACCAACCCGCGAAGGGCTTCGCCAGCCATGGTGAATCCTGGTCGTTGGCGTTGTCGTTGCGCTTGGCGGCCTATGAGCTGCTCCGCGGCGAGGGCAGCGAGCCGGTGCTGATCCTCGACGACGTCTTCGCCGAGCTCGACACCGCGCGACGGCGGGCGCTGGCGGGGGTCGCCGCCGGGGCGGAGCAGGTTCTGGTGACGGCCGCGGTGGCCGAGGACATTCCGCAGGATTGGGACGACGCCGCCCGGATCGACGTCACGATGCGCGAAGACGAGACTGGCCGGACCTCTGCCGCGGTGGTGGCGGATGCAGAGATTCCGAGGTCACCATGACTGACGACGAGGACGCGACTCCCCCGGAGCACCTCGCCGGGCTGGCCGGCATGGACCTGGTCCGCCGGGCATTGGAGGAGGCGCGGGCCGCGGCCAGGGGTCAGGGCAAGCACATCGGTCAGGGCCGACGGTCGCCGGCGGCCCGCCGCACTCCCCACCCGAACAGCCGGCGCCGCTGGTCGGGCCCCGGGCCGGACGGTCGCGATCCGCAACCGCTCGGCCGCGCCGCAAGCGAGTTGTCGAGCAGTCGCGGCTGGTCACCACGGGTGGCGGAGGGCACGGTCTTCGCGCGATGGCCGGAGGTCGTCGGCGAACAGATCGCCGAACACGCCCAACCGACGACACTTCGCGACGGGGTGCTGAGTATCGCGGCGGAGTCGACGGCCTGGGCCACCCAGTTGCGGATGGTCCAGGCCCAGGTGTTGGCGAAGATCGCCGCGGCCGTCGGCGACGGCGTCGTGACCTCGTTACGAATCACCGGCCCCAGTGCCCCGTCGTGGCGCAAGGGCCCGCGGCACATCTCCGGACGCGGTCCCCGCGACACCTACGGCTGAGACCCGCCACCCCACGATCGCCGCCCCCCATCACCGCCCCCTTATCACGGTGGCCTCAGGGCCGCCAAGCCTTCGCGAATCGGCGTTTCGGGCGGCCGCTGGCATGCCGATCCGAAATTGTCCGTGCACGGCGCAAATAGCTGTGTAGAAACGCTGCCGCAGAATCGGTCCTGTCCCACCTTCCCGGTAGACTCAGGACAAGACGTCCGCGCGGGCCCCCTTGGCCGCTCGCCTGCTGATCCCGAGGAGACCGGTTCGATCGTGGCTGCCCCGAAGAAAACACAACCAGAGACCTATGGTGCGGACTCGATCAAGATCCTCGAGGGTCTTGAAGCCGTCCGCAAACGTCCCGGCATGTACATCGGCTCCACCGGTAGACGCGGACTGCACCACCTGATCTGGGAGGTCGTGGACAACGCGGTCGACGAGGCGATGGCCGGCTACGCCGACCAGGTCGATGTCCGCCTGCTCGACGACGGCGGCGTGGAGGTGACCGACAACGGCCGCGGCATCCCGGTCGCGATGCACGAGTCCGGAGTCCCGACGGTCGACGTGGTCATGACCGTGCTGCACGCCGGCGGCAAGTTCGAGGAGGGCGCCTATCAGGTGTCCGGCGGTCTGCACGGCGTCGGCGTCTCGGTGGTCAATGCGTTGTCCACCCGCTTGGAGGCCGATATCTGTCGCGACGGCTACGAGTGGTTCCAGACCTACGACCGCTCCGTTCCGGGCAGCATCAAGCAGGGCGAGAAGAGCGAGAAGAACGGCACCACGATCCGGTTCTGGGCCGACCCCAACATCTTCGAGACCACCGACTACGACTTCGACACCGTCGAGCAACGCCTGCGCGAGATGGCCTTCCTCAACAAGGGCCT
The DNA here is from genome assembly GCA_903884065.1 of uncultured Actinomycetes bacterium. Lineage (GTDB taxonomy): Bacteria > Actinomycetota > Actinomycetes > Mycobacteriales > Mycobacteriaceae > Mycobacterium. The sequence goes on from CAISDL010000035.1 coordinate 33,834, forward strand.
GACCATCAACCTCACCGACGAACGGGTGACGCCCGAGGAAGTCGTCGACGAGGTCGTCAGCGACACCGCCGAGGCGCCGAAGTCGGCCGAGGAGATCGCCGCCGAGAAGTCCAAGCCGGCCAAGAAGGTCATGCACCGCACGTTCCACTATCCGGGTGGCCTGGTCGATTTCGTCAAGCACATCAACCGCACCAAACAGTCGATCACCAACAGCATCGTGGACTTCTCCGGCAAGGGCGTGGGCCACGAGGTCGAGGTCGCGATGCAGTGGAACGCCGGCTATTCGGAGTCGGTGTTCACTTTCGCCAACACCATCAACACCCACGAGGGCGGTACGCACGAGGAGGGGTTCCGGGCGGCCCTGACCACCGTGGTCAACAAGTACGCCAAGGACAAGAAGCTGCTCAAGGAGAAGGACCCGAACCTCACCGGCGACGACATCCGGGAGGGCTTGGCCGCGGTGATCTCGGTGAAGGTCGCCCAGCCGCAGTTCGAGGGCCAGACCAAGACCAAGCTGGGCAACACCGAGGTCAAGTCCTTCGTACAGAAGATCTGCAACGAGCAGCTGACGCACTGGTTCGAGTCCAATCCCTCGGACGCCAAAACCATTCTGAACAAAGCGGTCTCATCGGCCCAGGCCCGGATGGCCGCCCGCAAGGCGCGGGAGCTGGTGCGCCGCAAGAGTGCCACCGACATCGGCGGCCTGCCCGGCAAGCTGGCGGACTGCCGTTCCACCGATCCCAAGCAGTGCGAACTGTATGTGGTGGAGGGCGACTCGGCCGGCGGCTCGGCCAAGAGCGGCCGCGACTCGATGTTCCAGGCGATCCTGCCGTTGCGCGGCAAGATCATCAACGTCGAGAAGGCGCGCATCGACCGCGTGCTGAAGAACACCGAAGTCCAGTCCATCATCACCGCGTTGGGCACCGGCATCCACGACGAGTTCGACCTCACCAAACTGCGCTATCACAAGATCGTGCTGATGGCCGACGCCGACATCGACGGCCAGCACATCACCACCCTTCTGTTGACCCTGCTGTTTCGTTTCATGAAGCCACTGATCGAGAGCGGCCACGTCTACCTCGCCCAGCCGCCGCTCTACAAACTCAAGTGGCAGCGTGTCGAGCACGAATTCGTCTACACCGAACGCGAGCGCGACGCCGTGCTGGAGGCGGGACTGATGGCGGGTAAGAAGATCAACAAGGACGACGGCATCCAGCGCTACAAGGGCCTCGGCGAGATGGACGCCAAGGAACTGTGGGAGACCACCATGGACCCCTCGGCCCGGCTGCTCCGCCAGATCACCCTCGACGACGCGGCCGCCGCCGACGAACTGTTCTCGATCCTGATGGGCGACGACGTCGAAGCCCGCCGCAGCTTCATCACCCGCAACGCCAAAGACGTTCGCTTCCTTGATGTTTAGCCGTGACGTTTAGCCACTCAGCCTTCGCACGCCCGGATAGAGGATCAGATGACTGACACCACCCTGCCCCCCGACGGCACCGCCGGCGACCGGACCGAACCGGTCGACATCCAGCAGGAGATGCAGAACAGCTACATCGACTACGCCATGAGCGTGATCGTCGGACGCGCGCTGCCGGAGGTGCGGGACGGTCTCAAGCCGGTGCACCGCCGCGTGCTCTACGCGATGTACGACTCCGGGTTCCGTCCGGACCGCAGCCACGCAAAGTCGGCCCGCTCGGTCGCCGAGACGATGGGTAACTACCACCCGCACGGCGACTCCTCGATCTACGACACCCTGGTCCGGATGGCCCAGCCGTGGTCGCTGCGCTACCCGTTGGTCGACGGGCAGGGCAACTTCGGTTCACCGGGCAACGACCCGCCGGCTGCCATGAGGTACACCGAGGCCCGCCTCACCCCGCTGGCCATGGACATGCTGCGTGAAATCGACGAGGAGACAGTCGATTTCATTCCGAACTACGACGGCCGGGTGCAGGAGCCGACGGTTCTGCCGAGCCGGTTCCCCAACCTGCTGGCCAACGGCTCCGGCGGTATCGCCGTCGGCATGGCCACCAACATCCCGCCGCACAACCTGCGTGAGCTCGCCGACGCCGTCTACTGGTGCCTGGAGAACCACGAGGCCGATGAGGAAACCACGCTGTCGGCGATGATCGAGCGGATCAAGGGGCCGGACTTCCCGACCTCCGGTTTGATCGTCGGCACCTCCGGCGTCATCGACGCCTACACCACCGGCCGCGGGTCGGTCCGGATGCGTGGCGTCGTGGAGATCGAGGAAGACTCCCGCGGCCGAACCGGCATCGTCATCACCGAGTTGCCGTACCAGGTCAACCACGACAACTTCATCACCTCGATCGCCGATCAGGTGCGCGAGGGCAAGCTCGGCGGCATCTCCAACATCGAGGACCAGTCCAGCGACCGGGTGGGCCTGCGCATCGTCGTCGAGATCAAACGCGACGCGGTGGCCAAGGTCGTGCTCAACAACCTCTACAAGCACACCCAGTTGCAGACCAGCTTCGGCTGCAACATGCTCTCGATCGTCGACGGGGTTCCGCGCACCCTGCGGCTGGACCAGATGATCCGTTACTACGTCGAGCATCAGCTCGACGTGATCGTCCGGCGGACCACCTATCGGCTGCGCAAGGCCAACGAGCGGGCCCACATCCTGCGCGGCCTGGTCAAGGCCCTCGACGCGCTCGACGAGGTGATCGCGCTGATCCGGCGGTCGCAGACCGTCGACATCGCCCGGCAGGGCCTGATCGACCTGCTCGACGTCGACGACATCCAGGCCCAGGCCATCCTCGACATGCAGCTGCGCCGGCTCGCCGCGCTGGAACGTCAGAAGATCGTCGACCAACTGGCCGAGATCGAGACCGAGATCGCCGACCTCGAGGACATCCTTGCCAAGCCGGAGCGCCAGCGGGCGATCGTGCGCGATGAACTCGCCGAGATCGTCGAGAAGCACGGTGACGACCGGCGCACCCGGATCGTCGGCGCCGAGGGCGAGGTCTCCGATGAGGACCTCATCGCCCGCGAGGACGTCGTCGTCACGATCACCGAGACCGGCTACGCCAAGCGCACCAAGACCGACCTGTACCGCAGCCAGAAACGCGGTGGCAAGGGTGTGCAGGGCGCCGGGCTCAAGCAGGACGACATCGTCCGGCACTTCTTCGTGTGCTCCACCCACGACTGGATCCTGTTCTTCACCACCCAGGGCCGGGTCTATCGGGCCAAGGCCTACGAATTGCCGGAGGCTCTGCGCACCGCGCGGGGCCAGCACGTCGCCAACCTGCTGGCCTTCCAGCCCGACGAGCGCATTGCGCAGGTCATCCAGATCAAGAGCTACGAGGACGCGCCGTACCTGGTGCTCGCCACCCGCAACGGGCTGGTGAAGAAGTCCAAGCTCAGCGACTTCGACTCCAACCGCTCCGGCGGCATCGTCGCGGTCAATCTGCGTGACGGCGACGAACTCGTCGGCGCGGTGCTGTGCTCAGCGCAGGAGGATCTGCTGCTGGTCAGCGCCAAGGGCCAGTCGATCCGGTTCTCGGCCACCGACGAGGCGCTGCGGCCGATGGGCCGGGCCACCTCCGGTGTGCAGGGGATGCGGTTCAATGCCGACGACCGCTTGCTCAGCCTCAACGTGGTGCGGGAAGGCACCTACCTTCTGGTGGCGACCGCCGGTGGCTACTCCAAGCGGACCGCGATCGAGGAGTACACCGCCCAGGGCCGCGGTGGTAAAGGCATCCTGACGATCCAGTACGACGCCCGCCGTGGCAGTCTGGTGGGCGCCGTGGTGGTCGATGAGGACAGCGAGTTGTACGCGATCACCTCTGGCGGCGGTGTGATCCGCACCGCGGCACGGCAGGTCCGCAAGGCCGGGCGCCAGACCAAGGGCGTTCGCTTGATGAACCTGGGCGAGGGCGACACACTGTTAGCCATTGCCCGCAACGCCGAGGAGCAGGACGTCGCCGACGAGGAGACCTCGGAGACCTCCGACCCGGAGGAATAGCGGGCGTCTGGCAGGGGACGTAGTTAAGGAGTAGCGGTGGGTTCACCGAACGAGCCGGGTCAGCCCCGGGCGGGAGAGCGTCCGGCCAACGGCGACGTCACGACGGACGTCCCGCCCTGGCAGAACAGCGCCCGGCCCCGTCCCGAGGTTCCCCAGCGGACCACGTCGGTACCGGCGACGCGCTGGGTGACGGGGACGGCAGCCCCCTCGGTGCCCGCGCCGGCCTCGGCGGTCCAGCGCACCGATGTCGTCGGTCTGGTCGAGCCGATCCCCAGTGAGTTGCCCGACTTGTCCGGGCCGGTACCCCGACCTCCGCAGCACCGTCAGGCAGGTGCCGAGCCCCCCCTGCCCGCCGCGCCGCCAGGCCCGCCCCTGCGCGCCGGCCAGCCAACCGTGCCTACGATGCGCACCGACACGACCGGACGACCCCGCGGACCGGTGCGGGCCAGCATGCAGGTTCGCCGCATCGACCCCTGGAGTGCGCTGAAGGTGTCGCTGCTGCTCAACGTGGCGCTGTTCTTCGTGTGGATGATCGCGGTGGCCTTCCTCTACCTGGTGCTCGGCGCCATGGGTGTGTGGAGCAAGTTGAACAGCAACGTCGGCGATCTGCTCACCACCGGCAGTGGCGGCGGTGGCGCGGACCTGGTGTCGGCGGGGTCGATTTTCGGTGGTGCCGCCCTGATCGGTCTGGTGAACCTGGTGCTGCTCACGGCGATGGCCACCGTCGGGGCCTACATCTACAACCTCAGCACCGACATCGTGGGCGGTGTCGAGGTCACGCTGGCCGATCTGGACTAGCAGTACAACCGGTTCGGCGACCAGCCAAGCCCGTTTTGGGTACGCCGCCGTGGTTGCGGTAACCTTCGTCGCGCGCGTGCGGGCCTATAGCTCAGGTGGTTAGAGCGCTTCGCTGATAACGAAGAGGTCGGAGGTTCGAGTCCTCCTAGGCCCACGATGTCCTGGTTGACACGGGGAAAACCCACCAAGCTGGCGCTGCTGGCAGCGGCGGTCGGCGTGGCTTGGCTGATCTCAGGCCGGCGCCGCCGA
>CAISDL010000036.1 GCA_903884065.1 uncultured Actinomycetes bacterium
GCCGCCGGATCCGCCCCGGCCGATGGTTGCCCCGCCGCCGTTGCCGCCGTTGCCGCCGGTCGCGTTACCGTCCCACACCACAATCGCGTAGAAAATGCTGTCATCGACAGTGTTTTTATACCCACCGCCCTGGCCGCCCTGGCCGCCGTTGCCCCACCCCAGACCGCCGCGGCCACCGTTACCGCCGTGGCCGCCGAAGGCATCGACGGCAGATCCTTCCGGATAGGCTTCCCCGAGCCCACCGTCGCCGCCGTCCCCGGCGCTACCGAACAGCCCGGTGCCACCGCCTGCACCGCCGTTGCCGCCGACGGGGGCGCCGCCGGTCCTGCGAACGCCGTCGCCGCCGTTACCGCCCTTCGCGCCGTTGCCCGACAGCAGACCACCTCGTCCGCCACGACCTCCGGCCGCACCGGTCGATGGCGTGGTCTGAGTGACACCGTTTGGCGGGAGGTCTGATCCGCCATTGCCGCCAAGTCCGCCGTTACCGATGAGGCCGCCGCGGCCGCCCGCACCGCCACCAGCGGCCGATCTCGACAGCGTGTCCGCGGAATAGATGGCATCAGCGCCGTTGCCGCCGTTGCCTCCGTTGCCGAGGCCGAACAAGCCCGCGCTGCCGCCGTTGCCGGCTGCCTTGTCGGCGAGCAGGCCCGCCGGTGTCAGGTTCCAGCCGTTGCCGCCGTTCCCGATGACCAGCCCGCCATTGCCGCCGTTGCAACGTGCCGCGGACTCGCAGTAGGTGTCGTCGGCCGCGGTGTAGTTGTAGCCGTTTCCGAACAACAGTCCCGCATTCGGATTGGTCTGCGTGCCGTCACCGAAGAGCAATCCGGTGAGTTGCACCTCGGCGGCACGTGGGACCGGGGTGGCCGACGCCATGGTCACCGGCGTACCCGACGGTACAACCGCGTACACCGCGGCTCCGGCGATCGCTAATCCGGATGTCGTGAGCCGTGAGACTCGTAAAAGCATGTTGTCCCTTCCCGCTGCGGTGTTCCGAATTGGACGCTGTTACAGGCGTTGGCACGACGTCGGCGTATCTCGAAGTGGAGGGACGCGTAGCTCTTACCAAGGGGGGTAGACCCATCCGTACATCGTCCACGCGCCGAGGTTGGCGGTGGGCAGAATCTGCACCTGGTGGCCGTCACCGTAGCCGGGCGAGAGCCCCTGCACGCCCCCGGAAACGAACGTACCGTCGCCCCGAGAGATGTCGACATGGTTCCCGTACGGGCCGGCGGAGAACACCAATGCCCCACGGGGGATAGGCGTTTCGTGATGGTCGAGCCCACGGGCGGCCAGCGACTGGTAGAACGACAGTGCCATGTCGTGACCAATGCCGGTGTCGGTGGTGAGGCCGAATGCGGCGTCCACGAAATCTTCGCAGCCATAGGGGCCGAACACATCGGTGCCCACCATGCTCTCGGCGACCAGCACGTGATCGTTGGCCGGGTATTGGGTGCCGAGGCTTATGGGCGCGGGCTGGGGTTCGGCAGTAGGCGGACCCCCGGCGGTGCCGTCACTCTTGCTGGAACTTGCTCCGGGCCCGCCGAGGCGGCCCTGCGCCGAAACCGAGGACTTCCCATCGAGCTGGACCGAGAAGCTGGTCTGGTCAGAGGCGCACTGCCCGCCGGCGTCGGTACCCCCGCCCAGCGTGCACGTAGCGGCGGCAACCCCGGCCGAACTCACTGCCGCCGTTACCGACGCGGAAACCAGGGCGCCCAGAGCCACCCCGCGTGCCGCGAGCCTCAGGCTGTCTGTCACCAGACTCCCTCTGGTCGGCATGTGACTGCTCATAGAGAGGAAAACTTACGCGTCTGGGGCCCGGACGGTGGATTCACCAGGAAAAGGCCTCGCGTCGGGAGATCTGATCGCCGCACGGAGATTGGCCGGCAGGGAGTTCAGCGCGTCGTCTATCGCCTGTTCGAACGGATCATTGTGGCCCTGCATCACATGCGGATCCATCTCTACGACCCCGCTAGGCGCTGAAGGTTCTTCAGGCTCTGCGATAGTGAGCGGCCGACTTGGCGTGCCGCGATGCGGTCGGCGATCAGACCGAGCAGTCCGCCGTCCGAGTGATAGGCGAGCCGGAAGGTCACGGTGGTCCGGCCCGGTCCGGCGTCGCGCAGCCGGAACCGGCCCCGTTGGGTCACGCCGCTGATGCTGATCCAGGCCAGGTCCCGCGCTGTGTCGAACTCGACCACCTCCACGACGCCACCGACCGGAATCGCGCCGATCTCCCACAGCACGGTGTAGCGCGATCCGACCCGGGGCGGGCCTTCGGTGACGGGCTCCCACCGCTGTAGATGGGGGAGTAGCGACGGGTAGTCGTTCGGGTCCGCGAGCACCTTCCAGACGGTGTCGCGATCGGCGTTGAGGGTGATGCGGCGTTCGACGCGCATCAGCCGATGACCGGGAAATGACGTTGCGCGGCCAACCGATCCACACCGGATTGCAAGCTGGCGACGACTTTGTCGTAGGTCGCCTGATCGTCGTCGGTGGCCTCAATCGGCTCCTGGACCTCGATGACGATCTTGGCCGGCAGCGGGATGTGGCCCAACCAATCGGTGACGTTCAAGCCCCACGGCAGTGCTACCGAGATCGGCAGGCTCTTCAGCCGAAACAGCTTGTCCAACATGAGCAGTCGGGCCAGCCCCTGCCCGCGTCCGAGGAACAATGCCGTCTCCTGTCCGCCCACGCTGGCCACCGGAACGATCGGAACCGCGGTCTCGCGGGCCAGGCGGACGAACCCTTTTCGGCCACCGAAATCGACGACGTGCCGCTGCCACGATGGGCGGTACACCTCATAGTCCCCACCGGGGTACACCAACACCGCCGCACCGGATTCAAGCGCCAGTCGGGCGTTGTCGGGACTGGCTGCGACGGTGCCGAACTTGGGGAGCCAACGCAACGCCGGGTAGAGGGCAACGAGGTTGTGCACAAGCTGGTAGAACGGCCGCTCGACTCCGAAGTACGAGCAGAACGCAAGGGTGAACACAAAGGTGTCCGGGGGTACGTTGCCGCCGCTGTGGTTGCCCACCAACAGAACGGGGCCGTCCGCGGGAATGCGATCCAGCCCGCGAACATCGGCCCGAAAATACAACGAGGCCAACAACCACAGTCCCGGCAACTGGTCCCGGATGTAGTCGGGGTCACGCTGGTCCAGATCGGCTTTGGGAACCTGCGCGGCGATTTTCTGCCTCGTCCATGCGAGGAGATCGGCCATGCCCGTCATAGCTCCACCCTCGCACAGTCCGGCAGGGGAGCCTCGGCTGAGCGTGTCGTCACTATCGGGCAGACTGTCCCGGTGTCGGGCGGCGAAGGGCGGCGGGTGAAACGCAGATCAGTCGGGCGACTCATGGGTCGGGGCTGGATCGCGGTAGTCGCGGTCGTCGTGGTGGGCCTCGCCGGGTTCGCCGTGTACAGACTGCAACACGCTTTCGGCTCCGACCACAACCCCAAGACACCCGGTGGCTCCGCCGACCAGATCGTCCCGTTCAACCCCAAGCGGGTCGAGCTGGAGGTGTTCGGTGAGCCGGGTGCGTCGGCCACCATCACTTACATGGATGTCAACGCCAGCCCGCAACGCGTCGACAATGCGCCGCTGCCGTGGAGCTATGCCGCGTCGACGACGACGCCCGCGGTGCTGGTGAACATCCAGGCGCAGGGGGACGGCAGCACCCTGGGTTGCCGCATCACCATCGACGGGGTGGTCAAGGTGGAGCGCTCGGAGACTATGCCGAACGCCTACGTCTTCTGCCTGGACAAGTCCGGATGAGCAAACTGCACGGCACGACGCCGCGGATTCCGCGGCTGATCCGCTCGCTGTCGATCCCGATCGCGATCATCTGGCTCGTGCTGGCCGCCTCCAGCAATGCCCTGATACCGCCGCTGGAAGAGGTCGGGCGGGTTCACAACGTCGCGCAGAGCTCCAAGGACGCCCCGTCGCTGATCGCATCCAAGCGGGTCGGGCAGGTGTTCGGCGAGTACGACTCCGACAGCCTGGTCACGCTTGTGCTCGAAGGCGATGCGCCGTTGGGCGCCGAGGCCCACCGGTTCGCCGACGTGCTGGTCGCGGAGTTGCAGGCCGACACCGACCACGTCCAGCACGTCCAGTATTTCTGGGGTGATCCGCTCACGGCGGCGGGTTCACAGAGCAACGACGGCAAGGCCGCTCTCATTCAGGCCTATCTGGTCGGCGACGCCGGCAGCAGCGAGGCCAACGAATCCGTCACCTCCGTCCGCGACATCGTGGACAAGACACCGGCGCCGGCCGGGCTCAAGGCTTATGTCAGCGGACCGGCGGCCCTGGTCGCCGACGAGTTCGCGGTCGGCGAGAACAGCCACATCAAGGTCACCGCGCTCACCTTCGGGGTGATCGGGGTGATGCTGCTGATCGTCTACCGGTCCATCACCACC
>CAISDL010000037.1 GCA_903884065.1 uncultured Actinomycetes bacterium
CCATGAAGGTCATCAATCGTGTCCTGGTCGCGTTGGTTGCCGCGCTGATGGGACTGTTCGGGGCCCTGCCCGGGACGGCGCAGGCGGTGATGGACAACCAGATGAGCCTGGTCGACGGCGGTGGTCGCACGATGACCATTCAGCAGTGGGACACCTACCTCGACGGGGTGTTCCCGTTGGACCGCAACCGGCTGACCCGTGAGTGGTTCCACTCCGGTCGGGCCAAGTACAGCGTCGCCGGCCCGGAGGCCGACAAGTTCGAGGGCACCCTGGAACTGGGCTACCAGGTCGGCTTCCCGTGGTCCCTGGGTGTGGGCATCAACTTCAGCTACACCACCCCCAACATCCTGCTCGACGACGTGAGCATCTCCCCGCTGGGCTTTGACCCGTTCGGCTCGATCATCACCCCGAACCTGTTCCCCGGCGCCTCGATCAGCTCGGACCTGGGCAACGGCCCCGGCATCCAGGAGGTCGCCACCTTCTCCGTCGACGTCGCCGGACCCGAGGGCTCGGTGGCGGTCTCCAACGCCCACGGCACCGTCACCGGCGCCGCCGGTGGCGTGCTGCTGCGGCCCTTCGCCCGGCTGATCTCCAGCGCCGGCGACAGCGTCACCACCTACGGCGAACCCTGGAACATGAACTAACCACTCCCGCCACGAAAATGCCCCCGGCCGCCAAGACCGGGGGCAATTTTCGTCGCAGTGGATTATTTCTTGAGTTTGAGTTTGACCGCCGGTTCGAATTCCGGTGCGGTGTCCTTGCCGCCGACGGCATCGCGGATCTCGGTCAGCAGGCGGATCTGCTTATCGGCCGCAGCCTCGGACGTGCCCTTGGTGCGCATTTTGCTGTACGGCACCACCACCAGGAAATACACCACGGCGGCGACGAGGGCGAAGTTGATGAACGCCGACACCAGGACGTTCAGGTCGATGGTCTGGCCGCCACCGATGCCGATCTTGAGGATTCCGTAGGAGGAATCCTTGCCGGCGCCGATCCGATTGATCAACGGCTGGATGATGCTGTCGGTGAACTTCGTGACCAGGCCGGTGAAGGCGGTACCGATGACGACCGCGACGGCGAGGTCGACGATGTTGCCACGGGCGAGGAAATCCCGGAATCCCTTTAACACAGTGGGCCTTTCTTTGCTGAAATTGGCGTTGAGCGTCGAGAAGCGTAGCGCACCTCGCGCGCGGCGACGCGTCAGTGAATGGTCAGCGTGACGGTCTGCACGAGCGTGGCGCCGGCCAGAGCGTTTGCGCCCGGGGCGGGAAGGGCGACCAGCACCACCCGCTCGTTGCTGGTCCCGGCGAGGCTCGACGCGGCCGACACCATGACCACCACGGCGCTATTTGCGAGCAGGCGTGGGTGTGCGTCGGCGTCGGCCGATGGGGCTCCGAGTACGTCGACGACATCCCCGGGTCGGATCAGGTCGAGAACCGCGCCGTCCGCCAGGTGCAGTGGCACCACGCGTGCGTCCGGTCCGGCGCTGAGGCCGGCCAGTCGTGACCCCAGCACGCGGGCGTCGGTCAACACTTCCCCGCGTCGCGAGGGTCCGGCCAGGGTTGCGCCGAGAACGGACTCCACGGCGGTCGCGGCCCCGTCGGGAACGGTGGCGGCGGGCCGCCTGCGCAGGGCCACGTCGTCGGCGCTCAGCGTCACACCCGGGCTCAGGTCGCGAACGGCGACAACGACGTCGCGCTGCTCGTGACCCGGGTCGGGTTTCAGCGCGAGGCCGCCCGCCAGCAGGACCAGAAGCCCGGCCGCGATACGCCGGGCCATCGCGGTGCGGGCATAGTCGGGTCTAAGGGCGCGCGAAATACGGTTCAGCAGAGTGGGATTGAGCGATTCACCCATGCCGACACGTTAGGTGTCCCGGCGGGCGGCGCGTCGCCGGCGTCGGCGACGGCTGTGGATGAAGCCCTAGCTTGAGGCGGCGGCGGGAGCGGAGGTGCTCGACGGCGCCGTGCCCGAACTCGATGACGACGACGAGCCGGAACCGGAGTCACCGCCCGACTTCTTCTCCGAACCGCCTGACTTCTCCGAGCCGCCAGACTTCTCCGACCCGCCAGACTTCTCCGCGTTCGGCGGAGTCCCCGCGGAGCCGCCACCCTTGGCGCCGGCCGAATCGCGGCTATCGGTGCGGTAGAAGCCGCTGCCCTTGAACACAACGCCCACCGAGTTGAACAGCTTTCGCAGTCGGCCCGAGCACTGCGGGCAGGTGGTCAGAGCCTCGTCGGTGAACGCCTGGACAGCGTCGAACCGGTTGTCGCACTCGGTGCACGCGTAGCTGTAGGTCGGCACATCAACCTCCGGGAAGACTGGGATTATTAGCACTCTACCGTGCCAAGTGCTAGAACCGCTATCTGCGCTCAGAGCATTCCCAGCACGATCAGGCCGGCAACGGGGGTGAGGGCATGCGTCATCGGGACGTCGTGCGCTTCGCCCGGCACCTCATCGAGGACCTCGCCGTCACGCACCACCGCAACCAGGCGGGCACCGGAATCGCACAACCGCAGCGATCGGTCGTAGAAGCCACCGCCGCGGCCCAGGCGAACCCCGCGGCGGTCCACGGCCAGCGCGGGAATCAGCACCGCCTCGGCCGTGGACACGGCCGAGGCTGGCAGCCACGGCTCCGCGGGTTCTTCGGTGCCGAACGGTCCCCTCGTGAGTCGCCCGGGAACGTAGCGGCCCCATCGCAGCGGCGCATGTTCGCCGCCGGGGCCGATCCGAGCGACGGGCAGCAGAACCGTCGGGCATAGCCGGGACAGCGCGTCCAGGATCTCCGGCGAGCCCGGTTCGGTGCCCATCGGGACGTAGGCACAGACGGTCCGGGCGTCGCCGACCACCTCGACGAGATGATCGCGGAGTTGCCCGGACTCAGCGCGGCGGACATCGTCCGGCACCGCCCGTCGGGCTCGCAGAAGTTCGCTGCGCAGGCGGGCTTTGCTGTCGGCGACCATGCATACACCCTGACAGCGGGACCGGTACGGCGCGACCGCGCCCTCGCGTTAGGGTCTAGGGCATGATCAGCAAACGAGCTCTGATTCCGCGGACGGCGATCGTCCCGGCGGCAGGCCTCGGGACGCGTTTCCTTCCGGCCACCAAGACGATCCCCAAGGAGTTGCTGCCGGTTGTCGACACACCCGGCATCGAGTTGGTGGCCGAGGAGGCCGCCGAAGCCGGCGCCGAACGGTTGGTGATCGTCACCTCCGAGGGCAAGGACAGTGTGGTCGCCCACTTCGTCGAGGACCTGGTGCTCGAGGGCACCCTCGCGGCCCGAGGCAAGAAGGCCATGCTGGCCAAGGTCCGGCGCGCGCCCGCGCTGATCAAGGTCGAGTCGGTGATCCAGGCCGAGCCGCTGGGGCTCGGTCATGCCGTGGGATGTGTTGAGTCGATTCTCTCGCCCGACGAGGATGCCGTGGCGGTGCTGCTTCCCGACGACCTGGTGCTGCCCAGTGGCGTGCTGGTCACCATGGCCAAGGTGCGCGCCAAACGGGGCGGCACCGTGCTGTGCGCGATCGAGGTCGAACCGAACGAAGTCAGTGCCTACGGTGTGTTCGACGTCGAGACCGTGCCCGATGCGGTCAACCCCAATGTGCTCAAGGTCAAGGGCATGGTGGAGAAGCCCGATGCGGACAAGGCGCCGTCGCGCTACGCCGCGGCCGGCCGCTACATCCTGGACCGGGCCATCTTCGATGCGTTGCGTCGGGTGCCGCGTGGCGCAGGCGGTGAGATCCAACTCACCGACGCGATCGCGCTGCTGATCGCCGAGGGCCATCCGGTGCATGTCGTGGTGCACCGCGGCACTCGACACGACTTGGGAAATCCCGGCGGCTATCTGAAGGCTGCGGTTGACTTTGCCTTGGATCGCGACGACTACGGTCCGGAATTACGGCGGTGGTTGGTCGAGCGGCTGGGCCTGACCGACCAGTAGTGCCGCCGCGGGCATTCGAAAGCTGAGAAAGGCGCGCTCGTGCGTTCGGTGGAGGAACAGCAGGCCAGGGTGACCGCGGCCGCGGTGGCGCCGAGACCGGTGCGTCTGCCCATCGCGGAGGCGCAGGGCCTGATGTGCGCCGAAGAGGTGGTCACCGAACAGCCGATGCCCGGATTCGACCAGGCTGCCATCGACGGTTACGCGGTCCGCGGTGTCGACATCGCCGCCGCCGAGGACGGCGAGATCGTGCTACCGGTGACCGGCGTGATCGCGGCTGGATCACGCACCCCCAGCCGCCTGCAGCCCAAGCAGGCCGCTCGCATCGAGACCGGCGCGCCGATGCCCGCACTGGCCGACGCGGTGCTGCCACTGCGGTGGTCGGACGGCGGGCAGACCAGAGTGCGTGTGCTGCGGGGGGTCCGTCCGGGCGCGTACGTGCGCCGGGTCGGCGACGACGTCCAACCCGGCGACGTGGCGGTGCGTGCGGGGGCGATCATCGGACCGGCCCAGGTCGGACTGTTGGCCGCCGTCGGACGTGAGCGGGTGTTGGTACACCCGCGTCCCAGGGTGTCGGTGATGACCGTCGGCGGGGAGTTGGTCGACATCTCCCGGACGCCGGGCAATGGACAGGTCTACGACGTCAACTCCTACGCGCTGGCCGCCGCTGCCCGCGACGCGGGGGCCGACGCCACTCGGGTCGGCATCGTCAATGCCGATCCCAAGGAACTGCGCGAGGTGGTCGAGAGCCATCTCAACCGCAGTGAGGTGGTGGTGATCGCCGGTCCCGTCGGGGGAGCGGCCGCCGAGAACCTCCGCACCGTGCTGTCCGATCTGGGCAGCATGGAAGTGACCAGGATCGCGATGCACCCTGGTTCCGTCCAGGGCTTCGGACAGCTTGGGCCAGAGGGGGTTCCGACGTTTCTGCTGCCCGCCAACCCGGTCAGTGCGCTGGTGGTGTTCGAAGTGATGGTGCGTCCGCTCATCCGGCTGTCGCTGGGAAAGCGTCAGCCGATGCGACGGACGATCCGGGCCCGCACGCTGACACCGATCACCTCGGTGGCCGGACGCACCGGCTTCCTGCGCGGCCAATTGCTGCGAGACCAGGACAGCGGCGACTATCTGGTGGAAGCCATCGGTGAGTCGCCGGGAGGCTCCTCCCATCTGCTGGCGTCGCTCGCGGAGGCGAACTGCCTGGTGGTGGTTCCGAGCGAGGTCGCCGAGGTCCCGGCTGGGGAGTTCGTCGATGTCGCGTTCCTGGCCCAGCGGGGCTGACGGCCTCGGTGGTGTCGGCGTGAATCTGTGGGGCCGTAGTAGTTCCGTGCACCCGGGCTGGCCCGGTCCGGTCGGGCCGCTGCGGGTACGCGGTGGTGTGGTTCGGCTTCGCCCCGCGCGGATGCGCGACGGCGCCACCTGGAGCCGGATTCGGTTGGCTGAGCAGGCGAACCTGGAGCCGTGGGAACCGTCAGCCGAGGTGGATTGGGTGCAGCGCCATGTGTTTTCGTCCTGGCCCGCGGTGTGTTCGGGACTGCGGAGAGAGGCGCGCCGCGGCCGGATGCTGCCCTATGTGATCGAGCTCGACGGACGGTTCTGCGGTCAGCTGACAATCGGCAACGTCGCTCACGGTGCCCTCCAGTCGGCTTGGATCGGTTATTGGGTATCCAGCGAGGTCACCGGTGGCGGGGTGGCCACCGGCGCGTTGGCGCTCGGGGTGGATCACTGCTTCGGTCCGGTCGGCCTGCATCGGGTCGAGGCGACCGTGCGACCGGAGAACGCCGCGAGTCGGCGGGTGCTGGCCAAGGCCGGCTTCCGGGAGGAAGGCCTGCTGAAGCGCTATCTCAACGTCGACGGCGCGTGGCGAGACCATCTCCTGGTGGCCGTCACCGCTGAGGAAGTCGGCGGGTCGGTGACAGCCGGTTTGGTGCGCCGCGGGCTCGCCGGCTGGCAGTGACTGCGCCCCTGTTGTTACGAATGTGACATTTGAGGCTGTTGGTGCTTGTCTTCCTGGAATTACACGTGTGTAATTGGCACGGCGCGCCGCCGGTGAAAGCGGACGTCACGGACCTAGCCTGGTCGGGAAAGGAGCAGGCCACATGCCAAGCATCCCCCAGTCATTACTCTGGATCTCACTCGTGGTGCTGTGGCTCTTCGTCTTGGTGCCGATGCTGATCAACAAGCGCGACACCGTCCGCCGGACCAGTGATGTTGCGCTGGCGACCCGCGTTCTCAACAGCGGCGTCAAATCGCGGCTTATCAAGCGGAGCGGCCCGGCCGCCGGTCACCGGCACGATCCGGACTGGCAGCACGACGACGAGTTCGCCGGAGAGTTCGTCGAGGACTATCCGGACCACACCGACGAAGAACTCGCCGAACAGCGCGAAGCGATCATGGAGTACGACGACGCCGTGCGGGATGCTCGCATGGGCGCGCGTGTCAGGTCCGTGGTCATCGTCGCCGCTGTGTCCGAACAGACGCTGTCGGAGCCGGACTACCTCGACGTCGACATCGTCGACGAGAACTCCGGCGCGTTGCCCGTCGGCGGAGCCGGAGTCCAGGCCAGCCTGTTCGATCCCCCACTGCAGGAGGAGAAGAGTCGGCCGGTGACCGCTGATGCCGAGGTGCCCCGGCCCCAGCCCCGGCCGGCGCCGCAGCCTGAGCCGGAACCGATTGCCGAGCAGGACGCCGAACGTATCCGCGATCGGCGTGCGACCGCTCGCGCCGCCGACGACTACGAGTACGAGTATGTCGACGACACGTCGGGCTTGGAGGCCGAACACGAGGCGCCCATTCCGATGGCGTCGCGCTCGGCGAACCGGCGGCGGCGTTTGGAGACCACGTCCGCGGCTGCGGTGGATGCCCGCAAGTATCGGTTCCGCAAACGGTTGCTGATCGCGATGGTGGCGCTCATGGCGCTGACCGCGGTGTTGTCGTTCACCGTGAGTCCGACGCTGTGGTGGTCGTGCGGCGCGGTGGCCGGGGTGCTTGTGCTGTACCTGGGGTATCTGCGCCGGCAGACCCGTATCGAGGAGCAGGTTCGCCGACGGCGTCAACAGCGGATGGCCCGTTCCCGCAGTGTCGTCGAGGAGGCCGTCCCACCGAGGATGCCGGAGGTGGACTTCGACGATTTCCCTACCAGGCTCCAGCGCCCGGGAGCAGTGGTGCTGGAGATCGACGACGAGGACCCGGTTTTCGAGCACCTCGACGAGATGGCGTACAGCGGGAGTCGGTACATGCCCCGGGACCTGCCGAGGGCGTCGGGGCAGTAGGGACGCTCACCCGGCCCGGCTGGTAACCTGCTAGGCGACCAAGGGGCTATAGCGCAGTTGGTAGCGCGTCTCGTTCGCATCGAGAAGGTCAGGGGTTCGATTCCCCTTAGCTCCACCGTCTGATCTGTCAGAACCTGATGTGTCAGAACAAGGAATTAGCGGCTCTTCGGATTCTGCCGGGGTCGGCTGTGTTCATTGGACCACGATGGAGCCGAGGACGCGCCAGTTGGGCTTTGCCGGCTCTTCGGATTCTGCCGGGGTCGGCTGTGTTCATTGGACCACGATGGAGCCGAGGACGCGCCAGTTGGGCTTGCCGGCGTAGAGCAGTGCCCGGATTCGGTAGTTCTCGAAGTTGGTGAAGCCGTAACCGATGCGCTTGATGCGTTTGATCAGGTTGTTCAGCGCTTCGGTGGGCCCGTTGCTGATGCGGGCGATGTGGTAGTTGCAGATCTTGTCGAACCAGGCTTTCAACGTGCGAGCCAGTTTGTTCAGTTCGGCGGGCAGGCCCGGGCGTAGGCAGTGCTCGATGAGTTCGGTCAGCATCGCCCGGGCGGTGGGGATGTCGGTGGCGCGGTAGAACTCCCGGATGCGTTCTTTGACGCGGTAGGCCAGGGCGACTTCGCCGCGGGGATCGCCTAGCTGCAGCAGGGAGCGCAGGCGTTGGGTGGCTTTGGCGTCGAGTCGTTCCTCTCCGGTGAGCAGCACCCGGCGGACCCGGTAGAGCGGGTCGTGGCGGCGGCCGCGGTGGCCTTTTTGTTCGCGCTGCACGCGGCGGCGGATCTCGTCGAGGGCCCGGTTGGCCAGTTGCACGCAGTGAAACGGGTCCACGACCTGGTCGGCGCGGGGCAGCATCACGGTGTAGACCGCGGCGTAGGTGTTCGACATGTCCAGGGCACCGAAGCGGATGCGGTGTTTCCAGGCGTCGGGTTGCCGGTCGATCCAGCCGGCGACGTCGACATAGCTTTCGGGTGGGCAGGATTTCGATGATCTGGTGGTTGGCGACATCGGCGACGGTGGTGGCATACGAGCGGTTTCGGTGATTGTCCGAGTTTGACGAATGAGGTCTCGTCCAAGCCGATCGCGGTGGTGGCGTTGAGGCGGCGCCGGTCAGCGGCCAGCAGGGCGCGGCCGTAGGTCATGACCGCGTCGTTGACCGTGTGCCAGTCACAGGAGAGCTCACCGGCGACATCAGAGACCGCACGCCCGGTCCCGACCTGCACCGTGGCCCATTTGGCACACCGAGTCGTCAGCAGGCAGTTCTTCGCGGCGATGCGATGATCGGCACTGGTCCAACTGGCCCCGGCGCAATCGGGTTGCCGGCAGATCAAACGGTGTTTACGCCACGCCAGCCGCATCGGCTGGCCGTAGACGGGCAGGTCGACATAGCGCACCGTCGGGCGCTCCTTGATCTGGCCGGCCCCACCGCAGCTCGGGCAGGTCCGCTGGATGACGGTCTGCTCGATAACCAGCTCGACATCGCGGCCGATGCGCCGATAGGCGCAGCACACGGATGTCTTTGAGCCCGACCAGGGCCTCGATGATCTGGATAGGCTCACAACGAACGAAGGTGCTTTGGAATTTGATGGTCACGCTTCAAAGGCTGGGGCACCTTCGTTCCCTACGACCACACGGCACGCCGACCTCAAAAACGCGGCACACCCCGCTGGAATCCGAAGAGCCGCTTTGCCGGCGTAGAGCAGTGCCCGGATTCGGTAGTTCTCGAAGTTGGTGAAGCCGTAACCGATGCGCTTGATGCGTTTGATCAGGTTGTTCAGCGCTTCGGTGGGCCCGTTGCTGATGCG
>CAISDL010000038.1 GCA_903884065.1 uncultured Actinomycetes bacterium
CAGATCAGTTCTTCCTGCTGGGTGCCTTCGGGATCTCGAACTTGCTGACCGGATTTCTGTACTTGCTGATCAGCCGCAAGGCCCGGGAACTGTCCCCGTACGTGCTGGCCATCATCCCGGCGACCTACCTGCTCGGCATGATCGGCATCGGGGTGGCGGGCGTCCAAGCGGAGGCGGACTTTCCCGGAAAGTACTTCATGATGGTCTACTTCGCGGTGTGCCTGGTGACGGTCGCGGTGTTCCTGGTACAGCGGCGAGCGGACCGGAAAGCGCGCTGAACAGCGGTCAGACTTGAGTCCCGTTGGTGCCCCCTATGAGGTGGGCACGACCAGGTACTGCCCGCCGCCGGCGTGATGCACGCCGATGCAGTGGCGCACCAGCCGGGACAGCGTCGAGCCGAACGCGGAGGAGAACCGGAACGCTCCGATCAGCTCGGCGATCGCCGCCTTCTCCTCCTTGGTGCACACGTTGACGCTCATCAGCGCCTGCGCGCGTTCCAGCGCCGACTGCTGGGTGAAGTGCACGACGTAGACCGGGGACTGCCGGGTGTCGAGCAGCTCGGCGATCGTCTCGTGCATCGGCGTCCTCGCATACGAGTAGTACAGCGGCACAGGGCGTTCGGTGTTCGCGACCAGTGCGGTAGGCCGACCGGTGCGACGGGTGAGATCCTCGCGCAGGAACGTCACGTCGCCGAGGGTGGCCGACATCAGCAGGAACTGGGCCCTGGGCAGCTCCAGTAGCGGCACCTGCCAGGCCCAGCCGCGGTCGGGGTCGCCGTAGAAGTGGAACTCGTCCATCACCACCAGGCCGATGTCGGCCCCTGTGCCTTCCGGGCCGCCTTCCCGCAGCGCGATGTTGGCCAGCACCTCCGCGGTGCAGGCGATGATCGGCGCGCCGGCGTTGACCGCGGCGTCGCCGGTCAGCATGCCCACGTTGGCCGCCCCGAAGATCGCGCAGAGGGCGAAGAACTTCTCGCTGACCAGAGCCTTGATCGGCGCGGTGTAGTAGCTGCGCCGCTCGGCCGCCAGCGCGGCGTACTGCGCGCCGGTGGCCACCAGCGATTTCCCGGAACCGGTCGGGGTGGCCAGGATGACGTTGGCGCCGCCGAGAAGTTCGATGAGCGCTTCCTCCTGCGCCGGGTACAGGGTGGTGCCGCACGCCTGGGCCCAGGCGGCGAAGGTGGCGAAGAGTTCGTCGGCGTCGGTGCTCACGTCTCCCTCACCACCGAACGTCGTGGCGCTCCATGACTCCATATCCGTCGCGCAGCGTGATTCCCGCGATCGAACCGGTGAAGGTGCCGAACGGCTGGCGGTACTTGCTGTCGATGAGGATCATCCGATCGTGCCGGGCCCGCTCCGCCTCGGCGTGGAATTCGAGTTCGCCGACCCGGGACAGATCGGTGGCGAACTCGACGGGACCCACCTCGTGTGGGACGCCGTCCACCCAGAGGGTGCGTTCGGAATTCCTCGGCGAATCATGGACCCCGTCAACAAGATTCCAGGTGATCGCCGCACCGGTGTCGGATGTGCCACAGCCGGCACTCCAGGACCACCGGGTCACGCGCGCGTGGTGCCCGGCGGACTCGTCGACCAGACCGTGGGAGTCGATGTCGATGCCGTCGATGGTGCCGGTGACGTGGACGGGAGTCTTGCGGGTCCAGATCGGGTACTTCCCGTGCCGGGAGACCACTTCGACCGGAGCGCCGGCCCGCTCGTAGGTGACGTCCACGCCGTCGAACCGGGCCGAGGTGTGATCGAAGTGGACGATCGGCCACAGCGCCGCCCGGTCCCGGAACGCGTCGGTGGTGCGGTTGTGCACGGCCCAGAACGCCTGATAGGCCCCGCCGATCCGTGCGATACCCACGCACATCTGGACGTCAGGTCCGTAGACGCCCAGATAACGCCACTTCTTGAGCGGTCGCAGTCCGCGGAACAGCGGTAGCCGGTCGACCTCGACCGGTGGGTTCGCCGGACCACGCCAGGGAAGATCCGCGCCCGACGACGTGCTCACCGCGCTAGACGGTCCGGATCAACTTCTTGTTGACGAATTCCTCGATGCCGTAGCGGCCCAACTCCCGGCCGAAACCGGAGCGCTTGACTCCGCCGAACGGAAGCTCCACACCTTCGCCGCCGACGACGTTGACGAACACCATCCCGGCGTCGATCTTGTCGGCCACCCGTTCGGCCTGCGCCGGGTCGGTGGTGAAGATATAGGAGCCGAGCCCGAACGGGATGTCGTTGGCGATCTCGATGGCTTCCTCCTCGGAGCCGACCTTGAACACCATCGCCACCGGTCCGAACAGTTCCTGACGGTAGGACGGCGAATCCGGCGTCACCCCGGTCAGCACCCCCGGCGGGAAGAAGGCTCCGTTGCGGTCTCCGGCCGACACCAGGGTGGCGCCGTCGGCGACCGCGCGGTCCACCTGCGCGGCGAGGTTCTCGGCGGCGGCCGCCGAAGACAGCGGCGCCAGGCCCTCGGCGGTCTCGAGCACCTTCGCGGTGAACCGGGCCAGGAAGTCGTCGTAGAGGTTGTCGGCGACGATGAATCGCTTCGCGGCGTTGCAGGCCTGACCGGTGTTCTCGAAGCGGCCGGCCACCGCGGCGTCCACGGTGGCGTCGAGGTCGTCGGTGCTGAACACGATGAACGGGTCCGAGCCGCCGAGTTCGAGCACCACCTTCTTGAGGTTGCGCCCGGCGATCTCGGCCACCGCGGTGCCGGCCCGTTCCGAGCCGGTGAGCGACACGCCCTGGACCCGCGGATCGGCGATCGCCGCGGCGATCTGCTCGTTGGTCGCGTAGATGTTGACGTAGGCGCCCTCGGGGTAGCCGGCGTCGTGGAAGATCTGCTGGATGGCTTCGGCGGACTCCGGGCACTGCGGGGCGTGCTTGAGCAGGATGGTGTTGCCCAGCGCGAGGTTCGGGCCGGCGAACCGGGCGACCTGGTAGTAGGGGTAGTTCCACGGCATGATGCCCAGCAGCGCGCCGACCGGCCGGCGCCGGATCACCGCGGTGCCCTCGCCCTCGATCAGATCGACGGGCTCGTCGGCCAGGAAGCGTTCGGCGTTGTCCGCGTAGTACTGGTAGATCCCGGCGCTGAAGTCCACCTCGCCGAGCGCCTGGTCCACAGGCTTGCCCATCTCGCGGTTGATGATCTCGGCCAGCTCCTGCCGGCGTTCGACGTGCAGTTCGCCGACCCGTCGGATCAGGGCGGCCCGCTCGGCGACGGTGGAGGTCTTCGACCAGGTCCGGAAGGCCCCGGCCGCCGCGGCGATCGCCTGTTCGATCTCGGCGTCGCTGGCCGTGGGGTATTCGCGAACGACCTCACCGGTCGCCGGGTTCGTCACCGCATACATGCTCATGGGAATCCTCGTGTCTGGGTCCGAGTCAGGGTCGTTCCCCATCCTCCCATTGCCGCGTCGCTGCGCGGGCTGGGATGGAGTTTCGGGTGCCGACAACCTTCGTCAGCGGGTCAGGGACCGACCGTCGGCAGTCCAGGCGACGGTGCCGCCGGCGAGTTCGTAGATGGTGGTGAGGCCGGCGCTGCGCATCTCGGCGACGGCCGCCTTCGAACGGCTGCTGCTGCGGCAGTAGACCGCGTAGGTGGCTTTCGGGTCGAGTCGTGCAACCCGGTCGGCGAAGTCGGACTGCTGGAGCGGGATGTTCACCGCACCCTGAATGTGGCCGTCGTCGAACTCCTGCGGGGTGCGAATGTCGACGATCTGCACCCCGGGTTGAGCGATCACCGCCCCGAACTCGGCGACGTTGACGCGTCCGGGTGCTATCTGTCCGGCGGGCGCCGGCGCGGCCTGCTCCACAGCGGTGGCGGTCGCGTCGTTGGAACATCCGGTCAGGCCGCCGCCGAGGATGACGGCGAGTGCCAGGACGGGGAGGGCGAGGCGGTTCATACCCCCTAGGGTATACCGGCGTGCTGCAACAGCGTCGCGGGGGGATGACACCCGCGTCGCGGGGGGATGACACCCGCGTCGCGGGGGCGCAGCAGAAGCTGGCTGTTGCCATGACACTTTTGCCCACCTCCGAGCGACAACGAGCGCCGGTCCCGCCCGCCCGACACCGATTCGGTGCCGTTGTCGCTCGGAGGTGGGCAAAAGACACATCGGTCCCGGCGCGCGCAGCAGGGCTGGTCCTGTCAGCCGGCGGGCCGGGACTATCAGTCGTTCGTGGCTGTGGTGGCCGGCCACCACAGATCGTCGCCCTCGGTACTGGCCCGGTTGAAGCGGATCGTGGTCAGTGCCTGGGTCAGGTAGTCCGGCCCCGGCGGCACCGCAACGCCGCCGCCGTAACCCTGGTCGGCCAGCGCATTGTTGAACGTCACCGTGGTCCCGTTGAGGGTGGTGACCTGCTGGAGCAGCAGCGCCCCGCCGTACGCCGACCCGCTGAAATGCCCCGAGCGGGCGGAGTTGCCGGAGAACGTCGACGAGTTGTCGGTGAAGGTCGTGGCGTTGTGGGCGATGGCCCCGCCGCCGGCGGAGCCCGTCTTCGACTGCGCCGTATTCGAGGAGAACCGCACCCCGTTGGTGGTGAGTTCGTTGCTGTATTGCTGTGTGGGGTAGTCGAGGGCGACCGCGCCGCCCATGGCCGACCGGTCTCCCTGGATACGCACCGTGGCCTGGTTGTGGACGAACGAGCCACCATTGATCGTGGTCACCCCGTTGGCACCGTAGAAGGCGCCACCGGAGGCCTCACCGGTGAAGGGATCCGCCGCCGACTCTCCGGGCACCAGCCGTCGGCCGCCGAGCGCCGAATTCCCTTGGAACGTCGTGTCGGACAACGTGATCGACGGCTGCTGGCCACCTGTGTACATGCCGCCGCCCTCAGCCGTGCCCGCGTACCCGCTGCCGGTGTCGTTGCCGCCCACGGCGGAGTTGCCGACGAACCGGGAGCCCGACACCTGCGTGCCGGTGCTGTTGTTGAGGAAGCCGCCGGCCAGGGTCCGGCGGTAGACGGGGTTGGTCGCGTCGTCGCCCCCGAGCGCCTGGTTGTTCCGGAACAGGCTGTTGACGATCGTCAGCGTGGCGGTGGGGTCCACGGACTGTCCATACGGGTTGATGAGCCCGCCGGCCTGGGCCGGCTTGCCCAGGCCGCCGATCGCGGCATTGCCGATGAATCGCAGCCCGATCAACGTGGTGCGGAGCGTGCCGCTCAGCGTCATCCCGCCACCCTGCGCGAGTCCGCCGGCCCCCAGGCGATTGGCCGGAGCGGGTCCGGCGCCCGGCTCGCCGCCGATGACCCGATTGCCGGTGATCACCGACTGGGAGATGGTCAGCGGAATGGTGGCGGGCTGTTCGCTGAGGCCCCCCGTCGAGTTGGAGATCAGGACGCCGCCGCAGTAGGCGAAGCCACCCTCGCCGGCCTCTGTCCCCGAACCGGCCGCCGAATCAGCGCCCTTGCCACCCCGCGCGGTGTTGCGGTCGACGGTCAGATGGGTCGCGGCCACCGAGGCGGGCGAGTCCAGGAACGCGGCACCGCCCTGGACTACTCCGCCGGTGCCGGTTCTGGACCCCGAACCCGGCGCGTTGTCGCCCACGCCGCCGCCCTCGCCGAGGTTCTTCACGAAGGTGACGTCGTTGATGGCGACCTGAACCCAGTTGACGGCGCCCAGTGCGCCGCCCGCGACCCGGCCACCCTGATTGGGGCCCAGTGCCGCCAGGCCCTGGGCGCCGGCGGAACCGCCGACGGCCGAGTTCCCTGTGAACTCCACCCTGGTGAGGTCCAGTTGGACGGGATCGCCGCCATATTGGCCCCGGCCCGCCATCCACAGCGCTCCGCCGGAGGCTTTCCCGCCGGCTCCCACGCCATTGCGGAAGGGGTTGGAGGCCGAGCCCGACAGCCCGTCACCCCCGGTGGCGCTGTTCTTCTCGAACGTCACGTTGGTGACCGCCACCGACGCGCCGTCGGCGAAGATCGCCCCGCCGGCGCCCCACCCGCCTTCGGCGGTGGGGAACGGCTCGATCGGAGTCGCTCCGGATCCGCCGACGGCGGAGTTGGACCGAAATCGTGTGCGCTGCATCGTGATCGGCGAGTTCGCCGCGAAGATCGCCCCGCCCAGGCCGCTGCTGGCCTGTTGATCATTGGAGTTGTCGGCCCCGGCGGCCGTATTGCCGGTGAACTCGGAGTCGGTGATCGACACCGTGCTGTTGGTCGCCGCGATGGCGCCACCGAGCCCGGATTGCATGTACGAATCGTCGGGTTGGCCAGGCTGTGACGCCAGCGCGGCATTGCCGGAGAACCGCGATCCGCAGATCTCGAGGTTCACCGAGTCGGCCAGGATGGCCCCGCCCATCGTGCCTCGCACTGGATCACCGGCCGCGGAACCATTGCGAAAAGTCAAGCCGCTCAGCGAGATTGCCGTCCCCGGCTCGTCGAGCAGCATGATCCTCGACTGCCCCGCGGCGTCGAGGGTCTGCTGGGTGCCCTCGATCCGGACCGACTCGTTGACGTCGAGTTCGCCCTCGGTCAGTGTCAGCGTCGCGTGGCGCAGCCTCGGCGCGAACCGGATCACATCGCCGGAGGACGCCTGGGCGAGTACGTCGCGTAGCGAACCAGCCTGGCCGTCAACGGCATTGGTGACGATCAGAACCTGTCCGGAGATGGCCTCGCTGGCGCACGTTGAGCCGCACGCGGCCGGGCTGCCCAGGCCGGAGCCGACCGGGACCAGCGCGCGCCGCGTCAGCCACAGCGCACCGGACACGAAGTCGGTGAACGGGGTTACCGGCAGGTTCGCCAGCATGGTGCCGACGGAGTCGAGCAGGCTCTGGACCGCCGAGGCCACGCCGCGCACTTCGTGAGGGGGTGCGACTGCCGGAGCCGGGGGCACCCAATCGCGGGCCGAAACCCATTGCGGGACGGCGGCGTCGAAGGGCGGGGGTTCGGAGATCACCGCGGGAGGGGTGATTACCGCTGCGTGGACCGGGGCGGGGGCTTCGGCGACGGCAGCGGGGATGGGCTGGGGGAGTGGATCATTGGCGGCGACGGCAACCGGCGCGTCTTGCGTTGCGGGCGGTATTGCGGCGGATGGGCGCTGCCGCGCGGGACGGGTTGGCGGTGCCACCTCGACGGCAGCCGACCGGGCCTCGCTCGCGCTGTTCGGCTGCGCAATGGCCGTCGGGGATCCATCAGCGGCTCGAGGCGTCCGCGCTGCGCGGCCCTGCCTGCCGGGCCGCGCCGGGGTTGTCGCACCGGCGTCGGCATCGGCTGACGAGGAGTGGGCGTCGCCGCCGTCGGGGGTGTCGGCACCCGCGATCCCGACGGGCAGTCCGGCCAGTGAAAACCCCAGCGCGATCGCCGCGGCGGCAGCCGCCCGCGCGCCCGTCGTGATTGCCGGCATGGCGGCCCCTCGCTTCCCCCGGTGAACCGAGGAGCCGGACCCCTCAGCCGTCTGAGCAGCACGTTAACGCATCACAGCCGAGTTTGTCGTGGTTCGGGGCCGACGTTGGTCTGCTCGGCGTCGATGGTCGGCGGCATCGCCCCGTTAGGCGACCGTCACGTGGACGTGGTTGAAGTGATCTGCCACCCGCCACATCGTGTACTGAACGCCGAAGCGTCCGGTCTGGCTCTGGACGTCGGCGTTGATGGCGTCGCCCAGACCCATGTCTGAGCCGATCATGATGTCCAGGGCGTGGCCGCTGGGATGATCCGGACGCGAGTCCGGACGCACGCCGCCGATGGACAGCACACCGGGGTAGGTGGCGATGATGTACTGCATGAGCGCCCTTGCGTTGGGGCTCAGGCCGTTCACGCCGACGGTGGGTACAGCTGAAGCCGTTGCCGACGACGTTGCAATCAAGCCGGCGGTAATCGTGGCTAGCGCAAATTTTTTCATAGTGCTAACAGAATAAATCGACACAGCGCAGCGGAAAAATCTTGGAGCACAGATTCATTCGTGAGGTGAAATCCACCCTGTTTGCTGACGGCAGCGAATATTGTTGCGCTCCGTGCGATCTGGAGCCTTCATAACCGCTGTTCGGCGGCGAACGCGCGGAAAGCGTGAATTTGCAGGTCAATGCGTTTCCGAACCCGCGTTCCCGCAGTTCGTGGTGCAAGCCCGATCCCAGCGCGAAGAGCGCTGTGGAACAAGTATTTGCCACAGCTCCAACGTAATTCAGAAGGTGTTCTAGACCACAGTGCAGTGTCACTTGGTCTTTCGCTGCGCGGACGCTTCACAGATTGCGTAGATCATTGTCGAAATGATTGGCGGGATCGGGGACGGAATCACGGTCGCGTAACGGAGGCCGTGCGGGACGGGGGGCAGCGTGCCTGCTTGTTACGGCCAGGAAAACGTTTTCCGGTAATTGCGCCAGGGTTCTGCCGGTCCGGATTTACTTGTGGCTCGTTGTGGACGCCCAGTCAGGGAGGTGTGTGTCGTGCGCCTGGTGGACTTCAAAGCCAAGACGCCGCTGATCGGGATGTTCATGGTGTTCGTCGCCATGGGCATCGTCGCGGTGACGGCATATCAGCGCGCCGGCTGGTACTCGGTGATCGGGTACGCGATCGCCGCCGCGGTCGCGGTATTCGGGTTCGTCTTCACCTTCCGGGACATTCCGACGCCGCCGCACGACAGCACCGTCGATCAGGCTCAGGAGGCTCGGCCATGACAGCGATGCCGGAGTCTGCTGCGGAGTTGTCCGCGCTCAGCGTCGAGGACGCGGGCTACCACAAGAGTCTCAAACCTCGCCAGCTGCAGATGATCGCGATCGGCGGGGCGATCGGTACCGGCCTGTTTCTCGGCGCCGGTGGGCGCCTCGCCAGCGCCGGGCCCGGACTGTTCATCGTCTACGGCATCTGCGGGATCTTCGTGTTCTTCATCCTCCGTGCGATGGGCGAGCTGGTCCTGCACCGGCCGTCGTCGGGATCGTTCGTCTCCTACGCTCGGGAGTTCCTCGGCGAGAAGGCCGCCTACGTGGCCGGATGGATGTACTTCCTCAACTGGGCCATGACCACCATCGTCGACTGCACCGCGATCGCCACCTATGCCCGGTTCTGGCGGGCGTTCGACACCGTCCCGCAGTGGCTGATCGCGCTGATCGCGCTGGCGCTGGTGTTCAGCCTGAACATGGTCTCGGTGGCCCTATTCGGCGAGTTCGAGTTCTGGGCCGCGATCATCAAAGTGGTTGCGCTGCTGGCGTTCCTGGTCGCCGGGACCGTCTTCCTGGGCGGCCGCTATGAGATCGACGGACATGCCACCGGCTTCAGCGTGATGGCCGCAAACGGCGGACTCTTCCCGGTCGGCATGCTTCCACTGGTCGTGGTGACGTCAGGCGTCGTCTTCGCCTATGCCGCAGTGGAACTCGTCGGCACGGCGGCCGGTGAGACGGCCGAGCCGGAAAAGGTGATGCCGCGGGCCATCAACTCCGTCATCGCCCGAATCGCGCTGTTCTATGTCGGATCGCTGTTTCTGCTTGCGCTGCTGCTGCCCTACACCGACTACTCGGCCGGCGAAAGTCCGTTCGTGACGTTCTTCGGCAAGATCGGCATTGAAGGCGGCGGCACGATGATGAACATCGTCGTGATGACGGCGGCCTTCTCCAGCCTCAACGCCGGTCTGTACTCCACCGGCCGCATCCTGCGCTCGATGTCCATGAACGGCAGTGCGCCGAAGTTCACCGGGCTGATGTCGCGGCGCGGTGTGCCCTACGGCGGGATCTGCCTGACGGCTTCCATCGGGCTGTTGGGCGTGCTGCTCAACGGTGTGGTGCCGACGATGGCCTTCGAGATCGTCCTGAACGTCGCATCGCTGGGCATTCTCTCGTCCTGGGCGACGATCGTCATCTGTCAGCTCCAGCTGTACCGCTGGTCGAAGCAGGGCCGGCTGAACCGTCCGACGTTTCAGCTCTGGGGATCGCCGTACACCGGATACGTCACCCTGGCGTTCCTGCTCGGCGTGCTGATTCTGATGGCCTTCAACCGCCCGATCGGCACCTGGACCGTCGCCAGCCTGCTGATCCTGATCCCACTGCTGGCCGGGGGCTGGTATCTGGTTCGCGGCCGCGTCCTGGAGATCGCGCAGGAGCGCATCGGCTACACCGGCCCCTTGCCGGTGATCGCCAACCCGCCGCCACCGCGTCACTGATCGGTGCGCCGCGGCAGCGCTGCGGGCCGGCGGAAAGGGAAGAACGAAACACCCGGCCGCGCCCCGCCTCGTCGGTGTTCGGCGCTACGGTGGCCTCGACGTCACACCCGAGGACCCGAAGGGGGCGCCGTGAACGCCGGCGAGCAGACCATCGACTGGCTCTACCGCGAGCAGTTGCAGGTCGACGACCAGTGGTCGATCCGCACCCCGCAGGGCTTCACCTGGTGGGCCGACCAGAACGCCCAGACCATCGAGATCATCAGCGAGGATGACGGGCCCGACGGCGAGACGGGTTATGCGATCCGCGTGCGCACCGACCTGTTGGCCGACATCGACCTGTCCGAGGACGCGCTGTCGCAGATCAACGAGGGGCCGATGCGCTTTGCTGCCCTGTCGGCGCCGGTGTACGACCGCGATGCGCGGACGTTGAGTCTGTATTCGCTGGCCCGGGTCCACGAGCAGAACGCCGAGTGGATGGGCGCGATCCTGGGCTCGGCGGCGGTGTTGCAGATCGCCGAGGCCCGCCTGCTGGGGCCGGCCCTGGCCGAGGCACTCGGGGCCGAAGCGGCTTTCAGCGGGCACCCGCAGAACGGCCTTCGGCCGGAGCCCGATCAGTTGATCTACGCCGTCAACGTCTTCCTGCAGGAGGGCAAGGCCCCCTGTCAGTGGCCCCCGGCGGAGTTCGCCGCCGCCGTGAACGAGTTCATGATGCAGCCGCCGTCGCTCGGCGCCTCCAGCAGCGGGCAGGCCCTCACCGTGGAGTTCCCCTTCGGTGAGCGTTCCTCGCTGTGCCAGGTGATGGGCACCCAGGCCCACCCGCTGTACGGCAACGGCCTGTTCGTCCTGCAGCGCTTCCCGTTCGTGGCCGCCACGCCGGCCGAGGGCATCGAGTTGGCGTTGACGCTCAACGGTGCGGAGTTCACCCAGAACGCCACCGGCCACGGGTTCGGCAGCTACGTCTACGACAGCGACATCCTGTGCTTCAGCGCGTTCATTCCCAATGCCCTGCACCGCCAGGTGGCGCTGCCCAACCTGTACTTCGGCTGCGCCGCCCGGGCCCTGGCGATGTCGGTGTGGCTGCTCGACGAACCGTGGACCGACGACTCGTTCTCCGCTGACCGCAGCGCCGCCGGACGGGCGGCGCGCAAGGACTAGCTCGTCCGACGAGGGTAATCTTCGTGGTTCGTCGACAGGAAGGCCGGCATGCGGACGCGTCTCATTCTCCTGATCGCTGCGGTCTTGTCGCTGTTCGGTTGCGCCACAGCCGGCGCCGACGAAGGAGACTCCGTGGCCGACTCCCAGACATTGACCGGGACGGTGGTTCTTCGCGAGCCCGCCGCGCTGCGCGCGGGCACCTTGCTGACCGTCACCCTGGAGGACGTCTCGCTGGCCGACGCACCCGCGGTGACGCTGGCGCAGACGCAGTTCGAGGTCAAAGACCGGCAGACACCGACTCCGTTCACGCTGGTCTACCCGACTGCGGCGGTGCGGCCCGGGTCGCTCTACGCCGCGCGCGCCCAGCTGACCCTGGGCGACCGGCTGTTGTTCACGACGACCGAGCGCAACTCGGTCGATCCGCTCAACCCGGCGCCGATCGAACTCGTGGTGGATTCGGTGGCGACGGACCCGCCGCCGCCGACGCCGGATGTCTCGCTGACCGACACCTACTGGAAGCTCCTCGAGGTGGGCGGCCAGCCCGTCGCGGTGGCTGATCAGATTCGTGAACCGCAGCTGGTGCTCAACGGCCAGGACGGTCGGTTCGCCGGTTCCGGCGGAGTCAACCGGCTGATGGGCGGCTACACCCTCGACGGCAGCGCACTGACCTTCACCCAGGTGGCCTCGACGATGATGGCCGGACCCCCCGAGACGATGCAGCAGGAGCAGGCGATCGTCGCGGCGTTGGACGCTGTGCGCGGCTTCAGCATCGCCGGCGACCGGCTGACGCTCGTCGACGATTCCGGCCGGCCGGTGCTCACAGCGGTCGCGGTCGCGCTGAGGTAGCGCCTAAGCCTGCCCCGGGGTCTGCAGCTTGTAGCCCCGGTCGATCACATGCTCGGGCAGCGGCTGGCTCTCCTCATCGGGGATCATCACCTCGACATAGGCGGCACCGGCATGGCCCTCGATGTCGTCGAGTACCTTCTCCAGTTCGGCGACGGTGGACACCTTGGCGCACAACCAGTTCCGGCAGCCGAATGCCTCGGGCAGCCGGTGGTAGTCAACCGGGGCGAGATCGTCGTAGGCGTGCCCGCGCTCGCTGATGACGTCCTCGACCCCGTAGAGGCCGTTGTTGAGCACGAAGATCCGCGGTGCGACGCCGTAGCGCCCCATGACGGCGAGCTCGTTGAGTGTCATCTGATGGGATCCGTCGCCGGTCACCAGCCAGGTGCGCCCCTTGGTCTTGGCCATCGTGATGCCGAGGGTGGCCGGGGTGGCCCAGCCGATCGACCCCCACAGTCCCTGCCCCTGAGCGTCGACGCCGGCCGGCAGCCGCATTCCGTTGAGGTGCAGCATGCAGGTGCCGGTCTCGATCACCAGGGTGTCGTCGGCGCGCAGCCGGCGCTGCAGCCGCGGGTAGAAGTTCGACGAGGCGGTCGGGTCGTCGCCCGCGCCGGTCATCTCCAGCTCGCCGCAGGCCGGCGCCTCATCGCGGCTGCGCGGTTTGACCTTCTTGGTGAGTGCGTCGAGAACATCCTCGATCGCGACGTTGAGATAGACGTCGGTGCCGTTGCGAATCCAGTTGTCGCGGATGCAGATCGCCCGATCGGTGTCCAGAACCGTGCTCCACAACGCGGTGTTGAGCTCGGTCAGCATGACCCCGCCGATGTCGAGGATCAGATCGGCCTGCTCCACGATGTCGCGCACCGCCGGCGGCTGCGAGGAGCCTGCCGCGTACAGACCAATGTACTGCGGCGTCGACTCGTCGATCACGCCCTTGTCGTAGGGCGTCAGCGCGACCGGGATGTTGGCCTTGCCGATGAGCTTGGCGGCCTTGCCGGCGACGCCGTAACGGGCGGTCAGCGTGGTGATGGTGGCGACCGGATTCCGCGCGGCGGAGAGCTTGGCCAGGATCGCCGCCACGGCGGCCGCCAACTCGGTCTCGTCGCTGCGCTGGCGTTTGAGCTTCGTCAGCGGCGCGCCCTTCACGGGCTTGCCGATCACCGGCATCAGTCCGTTGACATCGGAGATCACGATGTAGGCCGGCATCGACTGGCGCAGCGCCTCGCGGATCACCCGCTCGAGTTCGTCGATGCAGTTGTCCGGGGTGAGCTTGGCCGACACACAGCACGCCGACGACGAGATGTCGTGGTAGCGGTCGTAGTTGGTGTCGCCGAGGTTGTGGTGGGTGATCAGCTTCAGGCGCTGGATGCGCTCACTGGGCATGCCGACGATGTGGAACACCGGCAGCCGGTGCGCCCTTGACCCCATGACGCCGTTGAGGGCCGACAGCTCGCCCACGCCGTAGGTGGTCGAGAGAATCGCGGCCCCGCGGACGCGGGCGTAGCCGTCGGCCGCGTAGGCCGCGTTGAGCTCGTTGGCGCACGCCACCCACTCGAGTCCGGCGACAGTCTCGACGGCGTCGTCCACCGGGAAGGCGTAGTCGCCGGGAACCCCGAAGACCTTGTTGATGCCCAGCGCGGCCAGCCGCGTCAGGGTGTATTCGGCGACCGTGGGCTGGGCCATGTCAGATGTTTACCAGACCGCTAGGCGGCGATGCTGGCAGTCGGGCCGACGACTCCCGCGATGGCTTGTGCCCAGGCCAGCACCCCGACGAGGCCGGCCGTGGTTACCAGCCCGACGTCGGCCGCGATGGGCAGGCCGATCGCGTTGGTCAGGCCGGCGATCACCTCGCCGCGGAGCGCCTGCTGGATCCCACTCAGAGCCAGGTTGATGTTGTAGCCCGGCAGAATCGTCACGATCGCGTTGATGATGTCCGCCGTCGGCAGTAGGGCCGCGTACAGACTGGCTGCAGACGTGGAGATTCGCTCGGTGACAGCGGTGATCACATGCTGCACCGTCGAAATGAAGTCACCCGACGTCGCCGGCGACAACGACGAGTTCGGTTGCGCGAGCGCGGAGATCTGCTTGGCGATCGAACCCTGCGGACCGAAGTCGGCCACGAAATCGTGGATGCCCTGCTTCACCCCGGCGACCAGCTGGCTGACCACCTCGGCCGGGCTGACATCCGGGAACAGCCCGAACGGAACCAGCACGTTGGCGTCCGGCTGGGTAGCCGTTGCGAACCCGTGCGCCGGATCGCCGTAGCCCAGGTTGACGATCACCTTCAATGCCGGCTGAAGGAGGTCGGCAATCGGATTCCCGAGGAACGGGATCAACCGGAGCGGCTCCAGCAGCGGCAGGTTCGCGGTGGGTATGAAGTAGTACTTCTGCGTCGGGGACGTGGTGGGCAGGGCAATGGCGTCATCGACCTGCTGCTGGGTCAGGCAGTAGTTGCCCCTGCAATCCGGCGCGGGCACGTACTGGGTGTGCACGAACACGATCCCGAGTCCGGCATTGAGGTCGGACAGGAAGTTGATCGGGTACCGGGGGAAGTCGGCGAAGCCGTCATACTCCCGGGCGTAGTTCGTTGTGGGGTAAGCATTTTCGGGTGTCGGCCCGTAGAATGGAATGCCGAGGCTCGGCAGGTCGAGGTTGGGGAACCGGGACAGGAAGCCGCCGTTGGGGTTCATCTCGTTGCCGACGAAGACGAAGTTGATGTAGTCGCGCAGCCCGACCGGGATGGTCGGTGCGGGATCCGAGTTGACCGGCGGCGACGGGACGTATCCGGCCTGCAGCAGCGAGCCGATGATCGCGCTCTGCGAGTAGCCGAACACCGTCGTCGGTGTTCCGGGAGCCACCTTCGTCAGAGCGTCCGAGAGAATGGCGAGTCCCTGATCGACCGAGGTATTCAGCGGCAGGCTCTTGACACCGGTGATGGGGTACAGGCCTTCGGGGGTGAACACCAGCTCCGGCTGCGGAGACGCATACGGCGGAGTGCTGCCCGACCGCAGGTAGAATTTCATCACGGTGTCGAGGTAGTTCGTCGACGGAACCGGCACGCCGCTGGGGCCCAGGATCAGGGGCAGTGTCAGAGCGGCGGCGGCGGCGGGAGTTGCCGCCGACGGGAGCGCTGCCGCGGCCTTCGCCACGGCGGAGTCGCGCCGGGTGTACCCCAGCAGAGTCCACTCGAGTGGCGAACTTGCCGGAACGGCAGGATTGCCGCCTGCGCCGGGGTCAGCGAGCGGTGCGGCCGCAGCAGTCACAATGCTCGACACGGGGGCTGAGGCGCTCGACACGGGAGCTGAGGCGGGTGCGGTGACTTCCGGTACGGGAAGCGAGTCAGCCACCGGGGCAACGACATTCACCGCTGGGGCGCTGCTCGGCACGGACTCGGCCACCGGGCTCGTCGCGGGCGCGTGGGTAACCACCGGTTCAGTGACCGGGATGTCGTTGATCGCGACCGGCACGGGCTCGACGGCCGCGGGTGCTGGCGTCGATCGCGGCTTGACCGCGGCTTTGGACGACGGGGCGTCGGCAACGGAACGCGCCGTCGCGGGCCGCGACGCGCCCCGGGTGCCCGACGTGGTGCCACGTGAGTGTCGGGCAGTCGAAGAACCCGAGTCCGAGGAGGATGAGGCTGCCGAAGAACCTGCGGAGGCGTCGGATCCCGTCGAGGAGTCGTCGGCCCAGGCCACGGCCGAACCGCTGAAGGCGCCGGCGCCTACACCGAGAGCGACCGCCAAACCACCCACTCGACCGACAAACTTGCTCGCATCCATAGCGGCACCTTCCTGGGTGATTTATAGAAAAACTCTGAAAAGAAACTGAGCGGACCCTAGCACCGGCAGCTGGCCGATGGGATAGGCCCCGGAACGGACTGCGCCCAAGTTCATCCACCCTCCGCCGCGGGGCGCTAACCTGATGCCGTCCTGCCGCGCGCCAGAAGGAATCGC
>CAISDL010000039.1 GCA_903884065.1 uncultured Actinomycetes bacterium
GACACCTGCTCCCACCATTGAAGTCAGCGTCGGCTTTCCGACATGGACGCAGGCGCTGGCAAGGCCAACGTGGATCGGGAGACACCCATGATGCAAAATTTTTCCACCACACCCCTCTTCATCATCTTCGCGGGCACGGTCCTCATCGCGCTCATCTCGCTGACCATGCGGGCGGTCATCCGCCGCGAGAAGGCGATGATGAACGCGGCGATGGATGAGCCGCACGAAGTAGCGGCGTACCAGGCGCGCTGGCGCAGCGCGGCTTAGCGGCTAGGCCCGGGTGACGGCCTGGCCCTCGTGGACCAGCGTCGCCACCCGCGTCCCGTCCGCGCCGAACATGCCGGCAGTCATCACCCCGCGTCCACGATCGGCAGCCGGCGACCGCGACTCCAGCAGGTTCCACTTGTGCGCACAGACGTTGCGGTGAAACCAGATCGACGAGTCGGTGGTGGCAGCGTGGTGGCTGCGGTCGGTCATCGAGTGGCCGTGCACGGCCAGCACCGGGTCCACGCCGTAGATGTCGGTGACGCACACCGCGATGGCGGCGTGCAGCCGAGGGTCGTCGGGCAGCGCGGCGGTGACCCGCCACCACAATCGGCGGACGAACTCGGTCCCGCTGCCCTCATCATCGATCCTGATGTCGATCTCTTCGAGCGGCAGCGCCGGTGCCGGCCCGATCGGCCCGGTGCGGGTCCACTGTTCGGGATCCCCCGTCGCCGAGCGGTCGGAGTGCCGGGGGCCGGCGTCCGGGATCGCGAAAAGTGCTGTGGCACTGATCAGCAGCCGGTCGCCCTGGTGGCCGAGCACCCGCCGCGATGAGGCGGTTCGGCCGTCGTGGGTCCGCTCGACCGAGTAGCGCACCGGCTCCCCGGCGTCCCCGCCGCGCAGGAACTGGACATGCAGGGCGGTGGGCACCCGGTCGGTGGGCACGGTGCCGCAGGCCGCGGCGAAGGTTTGCGCACCCAGGTGGCCGCCATAGGCACGCTTGCCGGCGGGACCGTTGACCGGTCCGGTGAACACGTCGTCGCCGACGGACGTCACCGTCAGCAGGCCGGCCAGCACGCTGGTCGTCATTCACCGAGCCAATCGGCCGGAACCGTCAGATTGTCGTCGCCGAGTGCCGGCGCCGCGGCGGCGGGGATGTGCGCGCCGTCGACGGACATGGGTAGCCCGGGCGCGAGGTAGGTTCCGATACGGTCCTGCTGCAATGGCGCGAAGAGCGGATTCTCCGTCACCCGTGGGCTGTCGGCCACCTCGGCGAAACTCTGGTAGCGGTCCCACAGCACCGAACTGGCGGCCAGGGCGGCGCTGACCTCGACGGCGTTGTGCGATCCGAACCACTCCGCGAACAGCTCGTTGAGCGCTGCCCGGTGTTCGTAGCGCTGGCCTTCGTCGGTGAAGTCGGCGCTGAGCGCATCGGCAAGGGCAGCAACGGTTTCGGTGGTGCCGGTCAATTCAGTCAGATCTCGGAAGTGCCGGGCGGTCAGCGCCACCACCATGAACGACTCGCCGTCGCTGGTCGTGAAGTCCCGGCCGTACTGACCGTAGATGGCGTTGCCCAGCCGGGGCCGCGTATCACCGTTGACCATCGCCTCGGTGAGGAATCCGAGGTTGGCCGCGGTGGCCAGCGCGACGTCGTCCAACGGCAGGCGGATGTGGCTGCCCCGCCCGGTGGCATCGCGGCGCCGCAGTGCGGCGAGGATTGCCAGCGCGGCGTACAGCCCGCAGCTCACATCCCAGGACGGCATCACGTGGTTGACCGGGCCGACGTGGCCGGCCGGGCCGGTGACCAGCGGGAATCCGGTGGCGGCGTTGACGGTGTAGTCGACCCCGGTGGTCTCGTCGGCGCGGCCAAGGACCTCGAGGTGGATGAGGTCGGGCCGCAGCGCACTGAGTTCCTCATAGGAATGCCATTGCCGGCCGGCCACATTGGTGATCAGCACACCGGCGGCCGCGATCAGACGCCGGACAAGGTGCCGGCCGTCCGGCGACCGCATGTCGACCTCCATCGACCGCTTGCCCTTGTTCAGCCCGGCCCAGTAGATGCTGTCCCCACCGGCAGCCAGCGGCCACCGGTGATAGTCGGCGGCTCCGCCGACCGGGTCGATGCGAACCACCTCGGCACCGAGTTGCGCCAGCGTCATGCCGGCCAGTGGGACGGCGACGAAACTCGAGATCTCGACGATGCGGACACCGGACAGCGGTTGTTCGGGTGCAGAACTCACCCGACGAGTATCAGGCCGCGACGGCGAACGGCACGCCCAGACATACCAGGAACAGCAGCAGCAGGAACCAGCCCGCGGCCTGCCAGATCGGCCACACCCCTTCGACGCGCCAGACCCGGTAGGTCTGAACGAACGCCCCGATGCCGCCGAAGAACAGGATTCCCGGCACCAGCACTCCGGCCAGCACGGAATGCCACACCGCGGTTGCGGTGAAGGCGGCTGCCGCCAGTGCGATCACGACGAGGACGTATTTCACCGCCGCCCGGACCATCGCCGGATCGTGCCAGCGCTTCTCGACGTCGTTGATGTCGCCTTGGTCGATGTGATCTGTACTCATGCTGCCCTCGTTCCTCATTCCGAGCGTAGGCCGCGATGGGCGCAGCGGCCACGGTTACCGTGATGCATGCGCCTGGTGCTGATCTCCGACACGCACCTCCCCCATCGCGGCCGCGACCTGCCGGCACCGGTGTGGACCGAGGTGGAGGCCGCTGACGTGGTGATCCACGCCGGGGACTGGGTCTCCGCCGGGTTGCTGGACGAATTGGAGACGCGGTCGGCCCGACTGATCGGCTGCTGGGGGAACAACGACGGCCCGGCGTT
This sequence comes from uncultured Actinomycetes bacterium, assembly GCA_903884065.1. GTDB lineage: Bacteria > Actinomycetota > Actinomycetes > Mycobacteriales > Mycobacteriaceae > Mycobacterium. The sequence goes on from CAISDL010000039.1 coordinate 2,826, forward strand.
GCGGGGCCGCCTGCCCGAGCGCGCCGACGTCACCCTGGCGGGAGTGCGGTTCACCGTGGTTCACGAGACGGGCGCCTCGGCCGGCCGGGAAGCCCGGATGGCGGCGCGCTACCCGGACACCGACGTGCTGGTGTTCGGCCACAGCCACATCCCGTGGGACACCTCGGCCGCGAACGGATTGCGGCTGCTCAATCCCGGTTCTCCCACCGACCGCCGCCGCCAGCCGTTCTGTACGTATATGACCGCAGAGGTCGAGGGCGGACTAGGGGACGTCACGCTGCACCGGCTGTGACGCCTACCCCGACGCCCGCAGTCGGCGGCTGAGCCCGGTGGCCCGGACTGCCCGGCGGTCGATGGCCGCCCGAACCTGATCGGCGGTGCCGATCAGCCGGATCTTGTCCCTCGCCCGGGTGACGGCGGTGTAGAGCAGTTCGCGGGTCAGCAACCGGGAGTCCACCGGCGGCACCAGCACGGTGACCTCTCCGGCCTGGCTGCCCTGGCTCTTGTGAATGGTCATGGCGTGCATGGTCTCGACATCGGCGAGTCGGCTGGTGGCGAACTCCAGCGGGCCCGACCCATCGGGAGCCGGGACCGCCATCACGGCCCGCAACGTGCCGTCGCGCAGCACCGTCACCCCGGTGTCGCCGTTGTACAGACCCGAGCCGTAGTCGTTGGCGGTCAAAAGAACCGGACGTCCGACGTACCAGGCCGCCCACAGCGGCGTGTCGGTCTGTTCGGCCAGCCACCGCTCGGTCTGGCGGTTCCAGTAGTCCACCCCGAACGGCCCACGGCGGTGCGCGCACAACATGCGGTGCCGCTCCAGTGTGCGCAGCGCCTCGGCGCCGTTGCCGAGCACCGCCGCCTCCCGGAGTGCAAGTGCCTGCGGGACAAGGACTTTGCGCAGAATACCGGCCGGATGATCGGTGTCGGCCCATTCGATGTGCTCGCCACCGGCGGCCAGCAACTCCAGAGCGGTATCGGCATCCCCGGAGCGGATCGCGCTCGCCAGCGCACCGATCGACTCGCCGAAGCGGTGCGAGGTGACCAGCCGGGCGATCGGGCCGTCGTCGATGCCGGCCAGTCCGTCGACCAGATCGGCCAAGACTGCGCCGGCTTCCACCGATGCCAACTGGTCCGGGTCGCCCACCAGCAGCAGCCGTGAATCCGGCCGTACGGCCTCCAGCAGCCGGGCCATCATGGTCAGCGACACCATCGACGTCTCGTCGACGACGATCACGTCATGCGGAAGCCGGTTGTCGCGGTTGTGCCGGAAGCGCGACGACGTGTCGGGGCGGCTGCCCAGCAGCCGGTGCAGGGTAGTCGCCCGCAACTCCGGGAGACGGTCGCGGTCGGCCGCCTCGAGCGCGCCGACCTCGGCCTGCACGGCCTCCAGCAGGCGTGCGGCGGCCTTGCCGGTCGGGGCGGCCAGCGCGATCCGCAACGGCGGGCCGCCCGCCAACTCGGCCTGCTCGGCGAGCAGTGCCAGCAGTCGCGCGACGGTGGTGGTCTTGCCGGTGCCGGGTCCACCGGTCAGCACGGTCAGCGCCCGGGACAGCGCCACCTCGGCCGCGCCGCGCTGTTCGGCGTAGGCGGTGGGGAACAGCCGGTCGATGTCGACGGCCGGCCCGGACCTGGTCTCGGCCGCCAAGGCGCGCACATCCTCGGCGACCCGGCATTCCTCGATCCAATAGCGGTCCAGATACACCAGGCCGCCGTCGAGGTGCAGCACCGTCGGCTCGGCGACCAGCGCGCTGCCCGACACCGCGGCCAGCCACTCCACCGGATCCGGCCACGGCAGTTCGGGCGCGCCGACCTGCTGGGGAATCCCGGACAGGTCGACGCACACCGATCCGCCCCGCACGGCGCGCACCACGAACGCGATCGCCAGGGCGACCCGCTCGTCGGCCTCCTTGGCCAATTCGGTCAGGCGCTGCGCCACAAGGACATCAGCGGCCTCCAGTAGTCCGGCGTCGTTGAAGGTGCGCAGCAGACCGCGCGCCGAGGTGCTGCGCCGCCAGTCCGCGGCGTCGGCCACCGGCGCGCTCATGCGGCGACCTCGCGGCCGTCGAGAAGATCCGAGAGTGCGATCACCAGCGACGTCGGCGGCCTCCAGCCGAACACCCCGGCAGGCTGGCCGTCGGCCATCGGGGTGTCCGCCCCGCACATGCCGCGCAGGAACAGATACAACACCCCGCCGAGGTGCCGATCGGGGTCGTAGCCCGGCTGGCGCCAGCGCAGAAAGCGATGCAGCACAACGCTGTACAACAGCGCCTGCAGCGGGTAGTCCGAGTGCAGCATGGCTTCGGCCATCCGTGCGGGGGTGTAATCGGCTGCGGTCAGTGGCCGCCCGGGCTCCCCGAGCCAGTTGGTCTTGTAGTCGACCACCACGTAGCGGTGATCCGCCTGCCCGGGTCCGGACCGGATTCGCAGCACGACGTCCACCGAGCCGCTGAGGTAACCGCGCAGCGGTTGGCGGCCCAACGCCGCGTCGGTGAGGCGGTCGGCGTAGGAGGCCAGCGGATCGTCGGCCGGCAGGTGGTGGCCGAGCAGCCGCCCGACGTCGGCCAGCCGGATCTCGGGCGCGGAGGACCGCAGATCCCCGCCGGCCAATGGGAACTCGAAGTCCATCTCGCACAACCGATCAGCGAGGCTGATCTGCCGCAGCGTGAGGTCGTCGGCAAGGGGACCCAGGGGGGTGTCGTGCATGGGCACCAGGGCGGCGGCGAGGTCTGCGGCTGCCGCGTCCACCGGCCACCACACCGAGTGTTTGTCGATCTGGGTCTCCAGTTCGGCCGCGAGATCGGCTGCCAGGGGATCGGCGGTCTCCAGCACCGCGTGCACCAGGCTGCCGAACTTGGCGCCGGCGGGCAGATCCGCCATCGGCGAGGGGACGTCGGCGCCCGCGGCCGGGGTGGTGAGCGCGATGTCGGCTACCTCGTCGTCGAGCTCGACGATCTCCGGTTCGCTGCTGACCCCGATCGCCTCCTGCGCCGATCGGACCAGACCGGAATACGAGGTGCGCCGCCATGCGGTGTCGATGCCGCGGTGAAAATGCCGGACGCCCAGATCGGGTGGCGGCGCGGATGCCGGCAGGGCTGCCCCGGGCGCCGCCACCGAACGCTCGATAGTCAAGGCGTCGAGTTTCTCCCAGCGCCGCAGCAGCGGAAGCGCTTCGGCGCATTCGATTTTCGCCGGCTCGCACCGCACCGGAACGACGGCCTCTCCGGGGCCGCGGCCGCGCAGCAGTCGCGACAGTCCGCCGTTGGGTTCGTCCCAGGAGGGCGCCCACCACGCCACCACCTGGGACTGGGCCCGGGTAAGCGCCACGTAACACAACCGCAGTTCCTCACCGCGGGCCTCATCGTCACCGGCCCCCTGCGCAAGCGCCAACTCCGGGCTCTGCTTGCCGCCGACGTGCAGGCAGCGCTGCGCCCCGTCGTGGAAGCGCACCAGGTCTTCGGAACGCATGTGCCGGTTGAAGGCGAGCGGCAGGTAGACGATCGGGAACTGCAGTCCCTTGCTGCCCCAGACCGTCATCACCTGGACGGCCTCGGCTTCGCTGTCCAGGCGTCGGCTGCGTTCCTTGGCACGGGTGCCCGCGTCGCGCTGGGTGCGCAGCCAGTCGCGCAGGGCGCCGAGGCTGAAGTGCTCGCGCTGGGCAGTCTCCTGCAGCAATTCGGTGACGTGGGCCATGTCGGTCATATCACGTTCACCGCCGGCCCAGGACAGCACGTCGCGGCCCATGCCTGCCAGCTTCGCCGCCTCGAAGACTGCGGCCACACCTGCCTCGCGGGCATGATCGGCCCACTGCCGCAACGTGTCGCCGACCCGGTCGGTCAGCGCGTCGCCACCGAGGGCCAGGTCCGCGGCGGTGTTGCGGAAGAACATCGTCGCCGCCGCAGCCCGCACCATTCCCGGCCGGTGCGGCTGGTCGACGGCCTCAAGCAGACACAGCCAGTCGTCCGCCGCCGGGGACAGCAGCACGTCGGTATCGCCGGTGTAGACCGCCGGCACTCCGGCGGCGAGTAGCGCATTGAAGCATTCCCGGGCGCCGGAATGGGCGGTGATGACGGCGATGTCGCGGGCCTTGAGCGGGCGGCCGTCATAACGGGCGCCGCTGGCCAGCAGGGCGCGGATGTCGGCGGCCATGTCGGCGAAGATGTGCGGGCGCAGGATTTCCGACTTCAGCGTTTCGGTGCCGCTCAGGCCGAATTGGTCACGGGTCACCACCCGCAGCCGGAACGGGTCGTTGTGCGGGGCATCCGAGAGTCGGTGCCCGTGGTACTCGGCCTGTACATCGCGCACCACGATGTCAGGGTCGCCGAGCTCGGCTCCGCCCATCAGGATCTGCAGCCGCTGCAGCAGCACATCGTCGCTGCGGTAGTTGACCCCGAGGGTGAACCGGTCACCGGCGGTGCGGGCCGCTTCCAGGTAGGTGACGATGTCACCGCCACGGAACGCATAGATGGCCTGCTTGGGATCGCCGATGAGGATCAGCGTCGATCGGCCCCGGAATGCACGGTCGATCACCTGCCACTGCACCGGGTCGGTGTCCTGGAACTCATCGACCATCACCACCGACCAACGGCCGTGCATCCGTGCGGCGGCCGGGGATGCCGGGAAGTCGAGCGCGCTGGCGAGGCGGGTCAGCAGGTCGTCGTACCCGAGGATGCCGCGCTGCCGCTTTCGCCGGTCCAGTTCGGCCACGAAGTCCTCGGCGAAACGCAGACGAACGGCCGGCTCGGTGTCTGGGTGGGCGTTGACCGGCCTCAACTGAGTACCGGGCTGGTCGGCGATGGCACGGGCCATCTCCATGGCCTCCGGCCGGCTGATCTTCGGCTTATCCGAGGAGTTCCCGAAGTGCCTCAGGTACAGGTCGTCGACGATCTCGGCAACCAGATCCTCCAGGCTCTCCACCAGTTCCACACCGGCATCGGTGTCGCCCGCCACCCCGAGAGAGTTCAACACGAGGTTGCAGAACTGGTGGATGGTGGCGATGGTGGCGGCATCGAACCCGGCCAGTGCCGCCCGCAGTCGCCGTTTGCGCTCCGCCAATTCGCCGGAATCGGCGTCGATGAGGTGCTTGAGCAAGTCGTTGCCATCGGCGGTGGCCGGCTCGTCGATCGCCCGCACCGCGTCCTGCAACGCCTCGCGGATCCGCTCCCGAAGCTCCTGGGTGGCCGACCGGCTGAACGTTATCAGCAGCATTTGGTCCAGCGCCGCAACGCCTTCGGCGACATAGCGGCTGACCAGCCCCGCCAGGGTGAAGGTTTTGCCGGTACCGGCGCTGGCCTCCAGCACCGTGGTGGACCGGTGCCGCGGAAGCGGACCGCACAGCTCGAAGCGTTCCATCAGCCCAGCGTCCCTTCGGCATTCAGCATCGGCAGCCACAGGCGCGCGGCGTAGGCGCCCAGCCGGGTGCTCTCGCCGTCGACCTCCTCAGCAGGAGACGGCGCGGTCAGCAGTACCTCCAGGTCGGCTTCCTTGCCCCAGATCCGTTGTACCGCAGGCTCGTCGCGCTCGTATTTCCACTTCTTGCGAGCCTCCCCCTCTGGACTCGGCGGGCGGCGCCGGTAGCTTCCGCCCGCCGCCTCGAAGCGCGCCGCGGCCCACGCGTAGGAGGTCTTGACCGGCAGCGGAAGCGGCTCGCGCCGGCCGGCGTCGAGCATGTCCGCCAGCGTGCGCAGGATCGCGCGGGGCTCCTCCTGCGGGCGGCGCAGCACGCGCTGGGCCAGACCCTCTCCCTTGTTGGCCCGCCCGATGCACACCGCCGACCAGTCCCGGTCCGGAATGGCGGACGCCAAGGCCAGCAACGGAATCCAGGCCGCGAGCAGGTGCTGGCCGTCGAGCTTGGAAAAGGTCAGCGACACCGTGCGCTCGCCGAAGACCTGGGGCACCGTGCCAGTCAGCCGGCGGCCGTTGCCCAGGTCGACGTCGACGTCATAGGCCTGCGGATCTCCGACCCGGTGATGTGCGGCCGCCGTTGCGAGTTGTGTTGCCTGGTCACGTAATTCGTTGACGGTGTGGGCGCCCAGCCAGCCCGGCGGGAGCAGCCCGCGGCGCCACTCCGCCTGGCGGGCCTGCTGCGGGTCCATCCCGGCGACGATGTCGGTCAGCATTCGGTCGCCGACCACCCACTTCTGCAGGTTGTCCACCTGCACCGGCATGGCGTCGTCGATGCCGTCGAAATCGCGGGGCAGGGTGAAATCCAACTCGGAGAAGAAACCGCGGATCGGGTTGCGGTAGAAGGCCAGCAGCTCGGCGAGTGCGACATCTGCGGCCGGGGCCCCCGGCAGCGGAGCGGCGAAGAAGTCCGGTTGCGGAGGGCGCTCGGCGGCCATGGCTAGCGCGGCGGACAACGCGGTGGCGTCGAACGTGAAGGGTCGATCCGGGACGCCGAGCCTGCCCGGGGTGACGTTCTTGATGTCGAAGGGCTGCAACGGATGCCGGATGAGGATGCGGGCGCGAACCTGCTCCTCGGTCGTCGCGTCGAGTGCGTCGAGCAGTTCCATCAGCGGGACGGCGGGCGGGCGGTCCTTGCCGGTGAGCTCATTGGCGCCGGTGTAGGTGATGACCAGTTTCTCGGTGGCCGCGCACACGGCGTCGAGAAGAAGCTGACGGTCCTCGGAGCGGACATCGCGCTCGCCGGTCATCGGTTCGCGGGCCAGCGCGTCGTCGCCGTCGGAGCTGCCAAGCCGGGGAAAGACGGTGTCATCAAGACCCACCAGACACACCACCCGGTGCGGCACCGAGCGCATCGGCACCATGGTGCACACGGTCAGGGTGCCGGTGCGGAAGTTGGCGCGGGTTGGCCGCCCGGCCAACTGGTGGTGCAGCAGTGCGTTCACATCGGTGATCCGCAGTTGGGTGTCGGCCCGGTTACCGGCCCTGCGAAGCAACTCGTTGAACTCCCGCTGCAGCTGGCTGAGCTGCCAGGCGTCGGTGTCAGCCACCCGCGCGATCTGGACGACACCATCGGTCAGCGCGGTCAGCCACTCGCGCACGGTCCGGCTCCCGGTCAGCGAGTCCACCGCCTGACGCAGCCGTGCCGCGAATTCGGCCAGCCGACCGGCTAGTTCGACCCGATTGCTGCCCACGTCGTCCAACGGCAGGGTGGTGTCGATCCACGCCTGGGAGTCATCCGACATGGCGACCCCGGCCAGAATGCGGTCCAACCCGAACTGCCAGGTGTTCTGAATGAAGTCCACCCCGAAGGGCATCCGGTGTTCACGGTCGAAGCCCCACCGGATGTTGGACTGCTTGACCCAGGTGGTGATGTTCTCCAAGTCGTCGTCGGTGAAGTCGAACCGGTCCCGTACCGGGGCTGAGTTGGCGATGTTGAGCACCTCGCTGGCAGTGACCCTGCTAATGGCCAGGCTGAGCAACTGCGCAGCCAAAGCCAGCAGCGGATTGGTCTGTACCAGGGATCTGTCGGCCAGCCGGACCCGCAGCCGATGGGCCGGGTGGGCCCCGGGCACCACCTCCCCGAGGCCGAAGTCGGCGGCGATCAACGGCGCATAGCGTTCGATGTCCGGGCACATCACCAAGATGTCGCGGGGCTCCAGGGTTTCGTCGTCTGCCAGCAGACCCAGCAGCACTTCCCGCAGCACCTCGATCTGGCGGGCCGGACCGTGGCAGCTGTGCACCTGAACCGAGCGATCACCCGGTTGGTGGATGCGGCCCTTCGGCGCCGGGAGGTTGGCGGCGATGTCGGCCTGCAGCCAGCCCAGCAGGAAGTCCGGGCGGGGATCGGCGGGCAGGGATTCGTCGGTCGAGCGAGCGGTCGGCAGGCTGCGTTGGAACTCCCGCAGATCCCGCCCCAGGGTGGCCAGCAGAGGGTGGTCGACGCGCAGGTGGCTTTGGTCCTCCCGGCGCGGGACGGTGCCGTGCAGGTCGGACAGCGCGGTCCACAATTCGGCGCTCGGGTGCGGCAGCCACAGGTGCACCTCGTGGTGGGTGGCCAACGCCCCGAGCAATTCGATGTCGGTCGCCGACAGCCTGGTGTAGCCGAACAGTGAGATCCGCTGCGGCAGGGCGCACCCAGAATCCCGGAGCTGCACAAGGGTTTTCGCATGGCGGATATGCGGCGGGTCGATGCCCATCACGGCGACCAACCGCCGCCACAGCTCCGGCTGCCAGGCCAGGTCGTCATCGAGTCTCGGGGTGTCGCCGGCAAGCCAACCGGCAAGCAACTCCGGGCGCTGGCGCGCATAGGAGATGAGCAAGCCGGCCAGCCGGCGTGCGACGGCGTACCGACGCCCCTGCCGCAGCTCCTTCTCGACTCCGGTGCTGAAGTGCCCCAGGTGGTTGGCCAGCGTGTGGCACCACGGCTCGTCGAGGCTGGCGTCGATCACCTCCAGCAGCGGCCAGGTGATGACCTCGGGCGACCACGGATCGTCCTCCCGGGTTCCGGTGACCTCGGCGATGAGGGAGCCCGGCGAACGGAAGGCCACCGCGGCGCACACCCCGTCGGACCCCGTTCCGCGGCCCAGCACGTGCGAGAGCCGCTGGGACAGCCAACGCTCCACCCCACGCGCGGGCACCACGACGAGGTCTTCGGCGAACGGGTCGGCAGGAGCCGTGGCCAGCAGGTCCCCCAGCCCGTCAGCGAGGATGTCGGTGCGCTCCGCGCGGTGAATATGGAAAGCCATCGCCGACCACCGTAGACCGGCGGTCTGACAACCCGGGGCAACGCCGGCCTCGGCTCCCCGCCGCTGACAGCAGCCGACCGCTAGGTGTTTTGCCCACCTCCGAGCGACACCGCTTGTCGCTCGGAGGTGGGCAATTCTGTTATGCCTCGGGGCGGGGCGACCGACCCGTCGACTCAGCCTGCCCAGATCCCGGTGATCGGCGCGGCCGACGCGGCCAGGGCGGTCTTGGGCAATCCGTAGATCTCCTGGATCGTGGACAGCACCGAGTAGTGGTTGATCGGGACGTCGTAGCTGCCCGGACGGACTCCGGCGCCGTAAACGATCGTGGCGATGCGGTTGTCCGCACGGTTGTCGTCCTCGTCCCAGGTGACGATCAGCAGACTGTTGTTCGCCGTGGCCCAATTCGCGTATCCGCTCAGGTGCGCGGCCAGCCAAGCGTCGCCCTCGGCGATGCTGCCGTCGTGCATGTCGTTGTCCAGGTCGGGGACGACGAAGGACACCGTCGGCAGCGAACCGTCACCGGTGAAGGCGCCCAGTGGTTGGGACGCGCTCGCCGGAACGTTGGTGAAATTCACCCAGGGCGCGTGCTTGCGCGCGTAGCCACCCGCGTTGCACACCGGCGAGCCCGCAGCCGGCAGGCCTTCGGAGAACCCGGCGAAGGTGTGGCCGGCGGCGAGCAACTCCGATGCCAGGTTCGGCGCATCGCCGAGGTTCAGCGGGCAGGCGTCGGATTCCACCCCGAAGGTGTCACCGGCGAACAGCGCCAGATAGTTCGGCTGACTGGGATGCGTGACGGCGTAGGACTGGGTCATCAGGGCACCGCCGGCCGCCAGGGAGTTGATGAACGGCGCGGACTTGTTCCCGAGAACCGAGTCGGCGCTGTGGTTTTCCTCGACGACGACGACCACGTGCGCATAGCCGGGGATCTGCGGGGCTGGCTGGGCGGACCCGGGGCCGGCCGTGCTCGCGGCCGTCAACGCCAGCGCGGCACCCAGCATGCGGATTCCACGGCGCATCCCTGCCCTCGTGGGAGCGAGTGCCCTCATGGGAGCGAGTGTAGGTCTCCGCGTCACCCGAGGAGCCGGGCGATCGACCGCAGCGGGATGTGCAGCCAACCGGGGCGGTGACGCGCCTCGTACCCGGCTTCGTAGACGGCCTTGTCGAGTTCGTAGGCGGCGAGAACATCGGCGTGTGCGCGCGGATCGACGTCCGAGGCCGCCGCATAACCGTCACAGAACGCCGCCCGGTTGCGGTCCACCCACTCTCGGGCCCGCGCCTCCAACTGGCGGTCGACTGCCTTGTCGACCGAGTCGTCCAGCGGCTGATAGGCCGCATAGGCGAACGACCGCAGCATGCCCGCCGCGTCCCGCAGCGGCGAATCCGGTTGGCGGCGTTGGGAAAGCGGCTGGCCCGGCTCTCCCTCGAAGTCGATCAGCAGCCAGGTGTCCGGGGTCCGGAGCACCTGCCCGAGGTGCAGGTCTCCGTGTACGCGTTGAACCGTGACCGGCTCGTCGGCCAGCGTGGCGTAGCGCTCCTCGATCGCGGTCACGTACTGCGCCAACTCCGGTACACCGGACGCCGCGGCGGCCAGTCGGGCGCGCATGGCCGCGACGGGCAGCGCGGCGGTCGAGGTGCCCAGCGCCCGTGCGAGATCGGCGTGCACCGATGCCACCGCCGCACCGAGCAGGAAGGACTCCCCGGCGAAGTCGCCGCCCACCTCGTCGGCGTACGGGCCGCCCTCGGCATACAGGTCTCGCGTGCTGGCGGTCGCCATGTCCCAGCCCTGCGCCGAGTTGGCGGCATAGGCGGTGACCATGCCGAGCGGGCACGGTTGGCCGTCGTCGGTGGTTGCGAAGGATCCCAGCAGTCGGGCCACGTGCGGATTGCCGGCGCGGGCAAGCACCCGGTTCAGCTCGATATCGGGGTCGATTCCGCAGCCCACCCGGCGGAACAGCTTCAGAATCGCCCGCTCCTCGAAGACCACGCTGGTGTTGCTCTGCTCGGCCTCGGCGACCCGCGCGGCCGCGTCGGCGGGCAGCACCGCTCCGGGCTCCTTGGCGAACCGCACCTCTCCGATCGCGGCGGAGGAATCGATGAGCGACAACAGCAGACGCGCCGAATCCGCCTGGTAGAGGGCGTCGTAGGCGGTGTGCTGATCAACGGTCCCGATGGTGGCCGACTGCTCGTACTCCGCCAGCGGCGGCGTATCCCATTGCACCACAACCTGATAGCGCTCCGATGGGCCGCCGGTGTACACCACGTCGACCAGTGCCAGCTCCAACCCGCCGGGCAGGGCGACCGCGCTGTGCAGCCCCGCCGAGGACAGGGTGCGGTTGCGTCCGGCGTACCAGCGTTGCAGGGGCAGCCACTGGTTCCAGGGCAGGTCGGAGATCGGGCTCATGCGCCCTTCGTCCGGGAGAGGTTGTTGACGCAGAGCATCACCTCGTCGCCGCCCTCCCGCAGATAGGCCAGCACCGATGGGTTGGAGCCGCCGAGTTCGCGGAACGTCCCGGTGGCGAAGGCCTGCTCTTCGGAACCGTGCACCCCCACGACAATGCCAAACCACGGCACCGGCGTGCCATCCGGTCGGGTGCGGCTCAGCGAACCCTCAGGACGACCTTGCCTCTGGCAGTCCGGTTCTCCAGCGATGCCACCGCGGCGGCGGCCTGCTCGAGCGGGTAGACCTCCGGCTGCGGTGCGGCCAGCCGGCCGGACTTCAGCAGCACCGCCAGCCCGTCCCACTGCTCCTGCAGCGCCCCGGGGTGGCGCATCGTCCAGGCGCCCCAGCCCACACCGACGACGTCGACGTTATTGAGCAGCAGCCGGTTCACCTTCACCGTCGGGATCTCCCCGCCGGTGAAACCGACCACCAACAGCCGACCGGCCGGCGCCAGGGATCGCAGGGAATCGGTGAAGCGGTCCCCGCCGACGGGATCCATCACGACGTCGACGCCCTTGCCCGCGGTGAGTTCGGCCACCGCGTCCTTGAAGCCGTCGGCAAGCACCACGTCGGTCGCTCCGGCGGCCCGGGCCACCTCCACCTTGTCCTCGGTGCTGACCACCGCGATCACCCGGCCGGCTCCGAGCGCGGGCGCAAGCCGCAGCGTCGAGGTGCCGATCCCGCCGGCAGCCCCATGCACCAGCACCGTCTCACCCGGCGCGAGCCGGCCGCGCACGGTCAGCGCGAAGTACACCGTGAGGTCGTTGAACAGCAGCCCCGCACCGGATTCGAAGCTGACGTTATCGGGCAGCGGGAAGACCCGTTCGGCGTCGATCACCGCCGTCTCGGCCATCGCACCACCGATCATCGTCAATGCGACCACCCGGTCGCCGGCGCGAACGTGTGCTCCGTCGGGGGCCGAGCGGACGACCCCGGCCAACTCCGCGCCGAGCGTGAACGGCGGGTCCGGACGGTACTGGTACAGCCCGCGGGTCAGCAGCGCGTCGGGGAAGGCGACGCCGGCGGCGTGCACATCCACCACGATGCCGCCGTCTGCGGACGGGTCGTCGACCTCAAGAATCTCGACGGCCTCCGGGCCGCCCAGACTGGTGACCCTGACCGCCTTCATCAGGGAAGCTCGATGGCCAGCAGGTCGACCTGCAACTCTCCGCGAGGCGTCCGGTAGGTGATGGTCTCGCCGGCCTTGCGCCCGTAGAGCGCCAGGCCCAGCGGGCTGTCGGCGGTCAGGGTGGTGTCCTCGGCGCCGGCCGGAGTCTCCTCGATGTAGTTGACCACCCGCATCGCGACCTCCTCACCGTCCGGCCACCGAAGCTTCACCTCGGTGCCGTTGGGCAGCTGTCCCTCGATGGTGGCGTCACCACCGGCCAGCAGGTAGGCCAGCCGGCTGATCTGCTCCTCCACACCGCCGAGATCCTCGGCGCGCTGTAGCGCGTCGGCCGCATCCCCGCGATCGCCGACGGTGTCGGCGTCGGCAACCAGGTCGGCGCGCAACTGGTCGCGGCGCTTGCGCAGGTCGGCCAGTTCGGCCTCCAGACGGGCGCGTTCCTGCTCGGCGAAGTTCGTGTCCTGACTCATGCACGACAAGGTACCGCCGTCGTCAAACGGCCGGGCAGGCAGTGAGTCGAAACCGACTATCGGTGAACGCTCGGTGAACGACGGGTTGACGCCCATAATGACGGCCATGCCAATCGTCGCGGCGATCATCGTCGTCATCACGCTGGCGGTCATCGTCAGCGGACGGGCCCCGGCGGTTCTCGCGCTGATCTGCGCACTGCTGGTGGCCGGCTTCATCGGGATCGCCACACCCTCGGAGTTGTTCGCCGGTCTGAGCAACGGCGGCGTGATCACCATCGCGGCCATGCTCGTCATCGCCAAAGGGGTGTTCTACACCGGTGTGGTCTCCCGGGTGACCTACCGGCTGCTGTCCGGCGTCGACTCGGTCAGGGAGACCCTGATCCGGCTGATCCCCCCGGTCGGGGTGATGTCCGCATTGATCAACACGACGCCGATCATGGCCATGCTCATTCCCGCGACCAAGGAGCTCGAGCAGCAGTCCGGTATCCCGGCGCGCGGCGTACTGCTGCCGATCGCCCACGCCACCACCCTGGCCGGGTCCGCGACCCTTATCGGTACCAGCTCGAATCTGCTCATCGCCGGCATCGCCAAACCGCTCGGCGTCAACCTGTCGATGTTCTCGTTCGTCCCGGTGGCCGTCCCGGTGGCACTCGCCGGGTGGGTGGTGCTGGTGCTCACCGCGCCCCTGCTGGTCCGCGAGCAGCCGAAGGCCGAGGCCAACGAGCTGGGCTGGCGGGCCGAGATCCCGTTGTCCGACGTGGCCAACAGCATCGGCCGCACCGCCAGCGAACTGGGCATCGAATCCACCCCCGAGTTTCAGCTGGAGAAGGTGCGCCGGCTGGGCGAGAAGGTTTCCATCGACACCCGCCTGGAGGCCGGCGACGTGCTGATCTACCGCGCCACCGAGGCCGGGGTTCGGATGCTGTGGGGCAGCCCGCGGTTCGGCCTGGCACGCCAGAACCTCTACCTGGTGTCGGTGTCCGGCGCCGAGTCGACAGCGTTGCAGGAACTCGAAGAGGACGAGGAGATCATGGTGGTGGCCGCCCAGACCACCAAGTCCCTGCGCAAGACAGAGGCCAGGCCCGGGGAGATGTGCCTGGTGACGGCCCCCTCCGCCGATGTGCTCACCGATCACCCGATGGTCGGCCTGTGGCGGGAAGTGACGGGTAAGGCCCCGCAGACCGGCAAGACGAAAGCCGCCATGCTCATCCTGCTGGGTGTCATCCTGTCCAGTTCGTTCGGGCTGGCACCGGTGGAGTTGATCGCGACGGCCGGGGCCACCCTGATGGTGCTGACCAAGGTGTTGACGCCCCGGTCCGCCGCGCGGGCGCTGAACTGGAACATTCTCGCGATCATCGCCGGCTCCATCGGTCTGGGCACCATCGTCATGAAGAGCGGTCTGGGCGCCATCATCGCGACCTGGATCACCCGGCTCTCCGGCGGAGAGGCCGTCCTGGTGGCCCTCGTCTTCGCAGTCGTCACCACGGTGGTCACCAACGTGGTCACCAACGCCGCCGCCGCCGCGATCCTCACCCCGGTCGCGATCACCGTCGCCCACGACGCCGGCTTGAACCCGGCGATCCTGCTAACGCTGATAGGCACCTGCATCTCGCTGACGTTCCTCAACCCGATCGCCCACCAGACCAACCTGATGGTCATGGGTCCCGGCGGCTATTCGACGAAGACATTCGTTCGGTTCGGCATCCCGGTGACGATCGTGGCACTGACGGCCGGCGTGCTGATGGGCGCGGTTCTGCTCAAGTAGCGGTGCGCACTATTTGAGATGCGGGGCCAGCAGTGTGTCCCAGGCCCGGCTCAGCCGCTGGAACTCCTCCGGGCAGCCGGCGGCCCGATCCTCCGGCAGTCTGCCGTCCTCGACCATGTCGGCATGTGCGACGGGGTCCGACCCGTAGATCCAGCACTTGAGATTGAACATGCGGGTCTCGTTGAGGGAGTGCGCCGCGGCGAAGTCGGTCCGGCTGACCTCGCTGCGGTTGCCGGCCCACAGCTTGAACATCAGGGCGTAATCCCCCGCCACTCCGGCCGCGTTCGGGAACTGTTTCAAAAGATCGTAGGGCTCGAGAATCGCGAACGCCGCGAGTTGGTCGGCCACGTCTTCCTCGCGCCCGGTGATCGGCAGGTCGTAGAGCGCGATCACCGCATGCCCGAGTTCATGAAAGAACGTGCCGACCGTGGCATTGAGTGCGGCCTGGGCAGGATCGGTGTCGTGATGGCCGGGGTGGGCGCGCTCATGATCCGGGTCCTCTTCGAAGAGTCGCAGATTCAGATCAGCAAGTTCGTAACAGATCTTGACGCGCCGTTCGGCACTGTTCCAGAAAGCGTTCGCCGATCCGCACTGCTCCCCCACCAACGCGATGTCGGAGCCCAGTTTCAGCGAATCGTTGACGTCGGCGGCGAGGTCTTCGAGAAGGTGGGCGTTCTTCATCAACGCTCGCCCCTCGATCGCGTCCGCACTGGTGGCGTCTCCGTAGCTGACGGTCATCCGCCCGGTGTCCGGCCCGGGAATGCCGCCGCATCCGGCCATCAGAAACACGGCGGTCAGCGCCCCGACCCGGAAACGGCCAGAAATGCCCACGGTCTCACCACCTAAACCGCGTCTCACGCACACCGCCATCACACTCCGGTTGGGCGATCCCTGCGGACGTTTTCGAATTCCTCTGGCAGGTGGCCGGTTTCACGACTGCAAGCCCGATCAGCATCGCGTCGTGAACGCGCGGCCGCCCGGCCGGGGTGCGGGTATCGTCGCCGACGTGGCCTCCCGCGATCATGGCGACCCCGGCGATGCGCCCAGCATGGCGCCACCGCTGACCGACCTCGCCGACCCGACGCGGCCGTCGGCGGCCGAGGAGGCCCGCACCATCGCCGCCTCCACCAACACCGGCACTCTCGCCAGCCTGACCGCGACGGGTGATCCGTGGGCGTCGTTCGTGACCTATGGACTTCTCGGCGGCGCACCGGTGCTGTGCGTGTCACACCTGGCCGAGCACGGGCGCAATCTGGCGGCCGACCCCCGGGCCAGCCTGGCGGTGGTTGCCCCGCACGGCGAGGCCGACCCGTTGGCCAGCCCGCGAATCACCCTGGCCGGTGTGGTGGAGAAGCCGCAGGGCGCCGAATTGGACGCCGCCCGCGCCGCCCATGTCGCGGCTGTTCCGGCGGCCAGGTACTACGTCGACTACAGCGACTTCACGGTGTGGGTCCTGCGGGTGCAACGCGTGCGCTGGGTCGGCGGCTACGGCCGGATGGACTCTGCGCGGGCAACCGACTACGCCGCGGCCGTGGCCGATCCACTGGCCCCGCACGCCGCCGGCGCGGTGGAGCACCTCAACGCCGACCACTCCCCCGCGCTCGCCGAGATGGCCCGGGTGCTGGGCGGCTATCCCGATGCCGAGTCGGCGGTGTGCACCGGCGTCGACCGCTACGGCCTGGATCTGAAGGTCAGCACGGGACGCGGGGGTGCCTACACCCGCGTGGGTTTCGGCCGCCGACTGGACTCGGTCGGCGAATTGCGTTCGGCAACCGTGGAATTGGTCGGGCGGGCGCGAGGGGTGTAATCGGGACGGCACCGACCGTCGCGCACCTCGCAAGGGCGGGGAATCACGACTAGTACCCTCGGACCGAACCGCTCAATCAAGGAGAGATCAATGACCACCGCGACCGACGAGCGCAATACCGTGGCCGAACTCGCCGAGGCGCAGGGCTGGCAGCGGCGCGTGAGCCTGGACCGGCATGACATCTTTCTCCGTGGCACGGTCCGCATCCGGGCGATGTGGGCGGGCGACGACAAACTCAACGGAGCGACGCTGTTCCACGACGAGATGTATGAGTCCTACACCCGCGAGCCGGCCACACTGCGGGCCTGGTTCAAGCGGTAGCGGGCGCCCTCGCCGTCAACGCTTCACACGCTCACCCGAACGTCGTGCTGTTGACAGAATCGGTGCTCGTATAGGCACTGTATGCCGAACCCAGCGCTCCGGCGTAGCGGGCCAACTCGATGAAGGCCTGCCCGGCA
>CAISDL010000040.1 GCA_903884065.1 uncultured Actinomycetes bacterium
GATAGCCCGCTGCGACAGCCCTTCGCTGCGGTGAAGATGCCGAATCAAGGCCCAGTCTTCCAAGGAGATCACCCATCCAATCTGATTGGGTGGCCTACTTTTCAACCGTCGCGACTGGCCGGATTCTCAACCGTCGTCAACACAGTCCCGCAGACTTCGCAAATATGCCGCAGCAACAGTTAACCACCCTCTCACTGAGGGACGACATCTGTCGGACGGGCGCTGAAACGCGGGGCACAAGCTAAGCTAGTGCTGGTCGGGGGCTGGTACCCGCGGATTTGACCGCTCGATGCGTTCGGCCCCAAGCCGACAGCCAGGCGCATAGGAAAGTCGATCTCCTCGGTCGCCCAGCGGGTTTCCTCCGGCCAGTCCCGATTGATCGCCATGCTCGGTCGTCCACTCCCGGCGCAGGTGGCGCAACTACTGCTTGACGAAGCCGACGAAGGGTCCGTCCAACTCGCGCAGCGCACCGTCGCCGCGATGCTCGGCGTGCAACGCCCATCGCTGAACAAGATCCTCAAGGAGTTCGAGCGCGATGGCCTCATTGCGATCCGCTACGCGGGAATAACGATTCTCGATCCTGACGGGCTCCGAGCGACGGCTGGCTGAAGCCGCGGCTTCTATTCCGGCACAGAGCGGTTCGCCTTCCTCGGGCTGGGAGCTTCATCGCAGGCAGTGCCCGCGCCACTCCGCTTACCGGTCCGGTCGCTTGTGTCATCGTCCTGACAGTTGGCCCGGCCACGGGCGGGGAGGTGGATTGACTGTTCACATCACCCACTGAGAAGTCGCTGCGCGAATGAAACATCGCCGCGCACAAGGAGGTCGACCATGCTTGCACCGACGTCTATCCGAAGGGTCATCGCGATGGTGGCGATCGGGATGTTCGCGGCTTTGTTCCTGGCTAGCCCGCCGGCCTCCGCTGAGCCCGACGTTGCCCCGCCGGGCTACCCGTCTGCGCCCTCGGCCACCGAACCACTGGCAGAACTGCCGCTGCCTGCCGCGCCGGTTGCTGTACCGGCGGCGGGTTGGGGGGGCATTGCCGCTGGCCAGAATCCGCTTCCGTTCATCGGCGAGCCGCCCTTCATGCCGCCGTCCTTCAACCCGGTCAACGGCTCGCAGGTCGGGGTCGCGAAGCCGATCGTCATCAACTTTCAGCGCCCCATCGCCGACCGGCCGATTGCCGAGAGCGCCATCCACATCTCGTCCACTCCTGCGGTGCCGGGGAAGTTCTACTGGATGAGCGACACCCAGGTGCGCTGGCGGCCGATCGACTTCTGGCCCGGGGGCACGCGGGTCACCATCGACGCCGGCGGTACCCGGTCCAGCTTCCGCGTGGGCGAATCACTGGTCGCGACCGTCGATGACACCACCAAGCAGATGGCCATCGTGCGCAACGGCACATTGGTGAAGACGTTCCCGGTTTCACTGGGCAAACCCGAGTGGGAAACACCCAACGGCACCTACTACGTGTTGGAGAAGTTCGCCGACATCGTGATGGACTCCTCGACATTCGGGCTGCGGGTCGATGCGCCGGAGGGCTATCGAATCGACGTCAAGGATGCCGCCCGACTTTCCAACGCCGGCATCTTCGTACATGGCGCGCCGTGGTCGACAGCCGCTCAGGGAGCAAGGAATGTCAGCCACGGCTGCATCAACCTCAGCCCGGCCAACGCCCAGTGGTTCTACGACAATTTCGGCAGCGGAGATCCTGTCGTGGTCAAGAACACCGACGGCGGGCTCTACACCCAGAACGACGGAGCCCAGGACTGGCAGATCTAGGCCGCCGAGGACGCCGGGACAGAGACGACAGTCGGCGGCGAACCCCCGGTTGCTGCTCGACTGAGTCGGTGGAGGGCCCGGTTCAACGCGAGGCCACTCGCCCCGCGAACACCTCCGGCCTTGACATTCGGGCCGCTGCAGGTAGCTTTTCCATAAAGCACGATCGTTCATGCTTATTCGAGGGGCCTGGGTGCGTATCTCACTGATGCAGTTCGTGACCGACCGGACACCCCCGCCGCAATCGGTGGCGGTGTGGGCCGAGCAACGCGGCTTCGACGGGCTATTCGTGCCGGAGAAGACCCATGTGCCGACCAGCAGGCAGACGCCGTGGCCAGGCGGCGAACTGCCGGACTGGTACCTGCGGTGCTACGACCCGTTCGTCGCACTGGCGGCCGCCGCGGCGGTGACCACCACGTTGCGGGTCGGGACCGGCGCCTGCCTGGTCGGAGTGCACGATCCGATCCTGCTGGCCAAGCAGGTCGCGTCAATCGACCGCCTGTCGAACGGCCGCTTTGTTCTCGGCGTGGGATTCGGGTGGAACGTCGAGGAACTGGCCGACCACGGAGTGCCCTTCGCCGACCGCATCGCGGTGGCGGTGGACAAACTCGCCGCGATGCGGGCGCTCTGGGCCAGTGAGCCGGCCGCCTACAGCGGGACCTACGCGGCGGTGCCGCCGTCGTGGGCCTGGCCCAAGCCCGTCAACTCGGTCCCGGTGCTCTTCGGCTGCCGCCGCAGTTCGGCGGCGTTCGACGTGATCGCCCAGCACGGCGATGGCTGGCAGCCGATCGAGGGCCACAGCGACATCCTGTCGGCTTTACCGGCGTTGCACGCGGCGTTTGAGCGGGCCGACCGGGACCCGGCAACAGCTCAGGTCTGCGTGTATTCCTCCTCCGGTGATCGCGCCACCCTCGAGGCCTACCGGGCGGCCGGCGTTGACGAGGTGGTGCTGGCCCTCCCCTCCGCCGGGGCCGATGACGTATTGGCGGCCCTTGAGCGCTATGCGCCTCTGGTCGCCGCTTTCACGGCCGGGGCCACGTCGCGTGAACGCGGTGCGGTCAATGCCTAGCGCGGCATCCGGCCGGCAGACGCGCGAGCAGATCCTGCGCGCCGCGATGGACACCGCGTCGGTGACAGGTCTGTCGGGCTTGTCGATCGGAGTCCTGGCCGACCAACTCGGGATGAGCAAATCCGGTCTGTTCCGCCACTTCGGCGCCAAGGAACGGCTGCAGTTGGCCGCCGTCGACGCTGCGGCCGGCATCTTCGCGCGCGACGTGTATCAGCCTGCGTTGTCGGCGGAGCCGGGCCTGGATCGGCTACGGGCCCTGATGGGCCACTGGATCCGGTATCTGGAGGGCGACACCTTTCCGGGAGGATGCTTCTTCGCCGCGGCATCCGCGGACATGGATTCCCGGCCGGGGCCGGTCCGTGACCGGGTCGCCGAGGTCGTGGGCGCGGGAATCGCCGCGATCGTCACCGAGATCGAGGCGGCCAGAGAGCTGGACCAGCTCCGCGAGGACGTCGACCCTGCCCAGTTGGCCTTCCAACTGCACGCCTATGCGATGGAAGTCAATTGGGCCCGACAGCTTCTCGACGATCAGAGCGCGGGTGACCGCGGCCGCGCAGCGATCGCCGCAGCCCTGACCATCGCCGGGGCAACGTCCAACGGGACCAACGAAAGGGACCCCCGATGAAATTCATCAACCACATCCAGGCAGTCGACCCGCGCAAGGCCACCGGGACCGTCGCCGAAATCTACGCCGAGGCCGGCCGCGACTTCGGCCGCCTACCCGAGCCGGTGATGATGTGGTCCCCGCACGAAGGCCTGCTGGCCGCCGGATGGGCGGTCCTGCGCGAGACCCTGCTCGCCGGTGAAGTCCCCCGCGCCCGCAAGGAGACCATCGCAGCGTCGGTGTCGGCCGGCCTGCGCTGCCCGTGGTGCGTCGACGCACACACCACCATGCTTTACGCGGCCGGCGAAGCCGGCACCGCTGCAGCAATCCTCGCCGATGACGATCCTGTCGGCGAGAACGCGCCGCTGGTCGCCTGGGCACGTGGGACGGCCGCCCCCTCAGGCCCCCCGCCACCCTTCGGGCACCACGAAGCCGCCGAATGTATCGGAACCGCAATGGCATTCCACTTCACCGCCCGAATGGTCCTGGTCCTTCTCGATGAGACCTTCCTGCCCGGCGGACCGCGAACCCAGTCATTGCTGCGTCGCGCCGCCGGCCGCGCGCTGGCCCGAACGGCCCGCCGCACCCACCCGCCGGGACTGTCCGTCGAACGGCTTCCACAGAGTCCCCTACCCTCCGATCTCGCCTGGGCGGCCGCCAACCCGCCGATCTCCCGCGCCTTCGCGGCGATGACCGACTGCCTGGACAACGCCGACCATCTGGCTGAACCCAGCCGGGCCGCCGTTCAGCAAGCCCTGCAGACCTGGCACGGCGAACCCAAACCCCTCAGCAGCAGTTGGACAACCGAATACACCGACCACCTACCCGAGGAGCTCCGACCGTCGACGCGGCTCGCCCTACTGACAAGCCTCGCACCGCATCAGGTCACAGACGCCGACGTCGGGGCCGCGCGACAGCTGCTGACAACAGACGAAGCACTCGTCGCGGCGCTGGCCTGGGCAGCGTGGAGCACCGCCCGACGGATCGGCTCCTGGACAACGCAACCGATCAACGAACTCAAGGCCGACACCGTGGGTGTCGACAACACCCCGTCGTGTGACTGAAGACCGCGTTCTGAGTTCAGGGGCTCCGCCCACAACGCACCTGTAGTTCCGCTTTTCGACGGCGAACGCGCTTCTCACCGAGCTCCGAATTGGCGGCTGTTCCGGCAACGATGACGAGAGAGCTTTTCCGCTTTTCGTGGCGAATCCGAGGACCGTACGGTTGTCCAGTTTGAACGCCTGGCGTTCTGTAACTGAAGCAGCCGCAGGGCAGCCCGCTCCGACAAAGAGGGCCCCGACGAACCGGCGGCGAAAGCGGGACCGACTATCAGCCGGGTTCTTCCCTCCGGCTGAACGCGGGCCGCGCTCTCTGGTCGGCGGAGCCTGCGTGGGTCAGATCAGTTCGATCGCTTCGGCGATCGAGGGAAGGATGCGCGCCGGGCGGAATGGATATCGTTCGACATCGCTGGCGGTGGTGGATCCGGTCAGCACCAGAATCGTCTCGAGACCCGCTTCGATACCGGCGACCACGTCGGTGTCCATCCGGTCACCCACCATGAACGTGCTTTCCGAATGCGCCTCAATGCGATTGAGTGCGCTGCGGAACATCATCGGGTTGGGTTTGCCGACGAAGTAGGGCGTGCGACCGGATGCTTTGCTAATCAGGGCCGCTACCGATCCGGTGGCCGGCAGCGGGCCATCCGCCGACGGTCCGGTGACATCGGGGTTCGTCGCGATGAAGCGGGCACCGTCGCCGATCAGTCGGACGGCCTTGGTGATCGCCTCGAAGGAGTAGGTCCGGGTCTCGCCCAACACGACGAAATCCGGGGCGCTGTCGGTGAGGGTGTACCCGATTCCGTGCAGAGCAGTGGTGAGGCCGGCTTCGCCGATGACATAGGCCGATCCGTTGGGAAGTTGATCATCGAGGAAGGACGCGGTTGCCAGTGCGGAGGTCCAGATCGCCGACTCGGGTACCTCGAGACCCGATCGAGCCAGCCGGGCCGCCAGGTCGCGGGGTGTGTAGATGGAGTTATTGGTCAGCACCAGGAAGCGGCGCTGCCGCTCAGCTAGTCGCTGAAGAAATTCCGCGGCCCCGGGAAGGGCTTGGTCCTCGTGGACCAGGACGCCGTCCATATCGGTCAACCAGCACTGGGGGGTTGTTCGCATGGTTCTCCCGAATCCTGTGCTGGTGATGCTCAGCGTGGGTGGACGAGGGCTGACTCGCCGTCGATGGTGATGCTGACCTCGGTCCCGCTCACCCAGTTGTCGTGACGTCCGCCACTGACGTCGCTGATGATCACCGCGGTGGGGTCGGGCAGGTGTCTGGGATGTACGAGGAAGCGGATCCGCGCTCCCTGGAACTGCTGGCTGACCACCGTTGCGGGGATACCCGCTTCGCCGGCGCGGTCCAGCGCGGTCGATTCGGGCCGGACGAGGACTTCAACCGATGTTCCCGCGGGCCGTGAAGCTGCGGCCGCGACTCTGACGGGTGTGCCGCCGATCTCGACGATCCCGTCGGCGCCGACGACTACCCCGGCGAAGCGGTTGGATTCCCCGACGAATCCCGCGACGAATGCCGAGGCCGGTCGGCGGTAGATTTCCTCGGGCGTCGCGAACTGCTCCAGTCTGCCTTGGGAGAGCACGGCGATGCGGTCGGATATCGTGAGCGCCTCTTCCTGGTCGTGGGTGACGAAAATCGTGCTGATGCCCAGTTCCTTCTGGATGACGCGGATCTCGTTGCGGAGGCTGACGCGGACTTTGGCGTCCAGGGCCGAGAGCGGTTCGTCGAGCAGCAGGACCCGCGGTTCGATGGCGAGGGCGCGAGCCAGAGCTACCCGTTGTTGCTGCCCGCCCGACATCTGGTGGGGGTAGTTCTTCTCCTTGCCGGACAGCCCGACGAGTTCAATCATCTCGCGCGCTTGCCGGCGGGCGCTGTCGGCGGACTGCTTGCGCACACGCAGGCCGAACGCGACGTTGTCGATGGCCGACATGTTCGGGAATAGGCTGTAGTTCTGGAACACCATGCCCATGTTGCGCCGGTTCGGCGGGACTGAGTCGACCGATGTTCCGTCGATGAATACCCTTCCGCTGTCGGCGGTTTCGAACCCGGCGACGATCCGCAGCGCGGTGGTCTTGCCGCACCCGCTCGGGCCCAGGAAGCTGACGAACTCGCCGTCTGCCATATCCAGACTCAGGTCATCGAGCGCGACGAAGTCGCCGTAGGTCTTTCGGATGTTCTCGACACGCACGTTGGTCATGGGTCAGGGGCTCGCGATCGTGGTGGCTACGCGCCCACCGCCGAGTCGCCGCGACAGTGCGGAGACTGCGATGAGGAGAAGCCAGGTGAACAGGACGGTGATGAGCGCCAAAGCAGCCGCGCCTTGTGCTTGGGAGGTGCCGATGTCTGCCATGTAGACCGGCAGGGTGTTGTAGAGGAATAGGGATGACAGCACGTATTCGCCGAGGACGACGGTGATGGTCAGGAAGGCTGCTCCGAGGATCGCGGTGCGCAGGTTCGGCAGGATCACCCGGAACAGTGTGAGGATCGTTCCAGCACCGAGGCTTTGTGCGGCATCCATCAGTGTGCGCAGGTCGACGGCCTTCACTCCGGTGTCCAGCGCACGATAGGTGAAGGCGAAGCTGAGCACAATGTAGAAGGGGACGAGGACGAACGGCGATCCCAGCAGCGCCGGAACGATTCCCAGCAGTAGCCCGGTGGCGCCGATGACCAGGGTGATCGGCGGAACTGCGAAGACCATGAGGGTGGTGGCCTCGACCAGTCCCCGGTAGCGGGGGGCGCGCAGGTGCACCCACAGCACGGTGGGAACCATCAGCAGCAGCGACAGCACCGTCGTGACGAAGGCGAGCATCAGACTCAGTCCGACCGACTTCCAGAACTGGGGGTCTTTGGCGATCGCGGTGTAGGCGTCGGCGCTCCAGCCGTTCTTTGCGGTGAAGCTGAACAGCGCGAGCGAGATCAGGGGTGCGGCGAAAAATACGATGCAGCCGATGACCACCGCCCAGCGGCCCAAGTGGGCGGTCCGCACTCGGGTGCCCGTCACGAGGCCCACCGCGAGACGCGGCGCTGCAGGGCGATGTTGACCGCCAGGGCCAGCGAGACCACCACGATCATCCCGAGGGCCAGTGCGTAGCCGACCTGACTTTGGCCGGCGAAGACGTTGCCTTGGACGAAGTAGCCGATCTGGATCGGCACCAGGTTCACCGAGCCGGAGGTGAGGACCTGCGCGGTGGCGTAGGCGGCAAAGGCGTTCGCGAAGAGCAGGACCACCCCCCCGATGAAGGCCGGGGCGAGCAGGGGGATGCCGACGCGGGCCCAGTACTGGAAGGTGCTGGCCCCCAACCCTTCTGCGGCTTCTCGCCATGATTGCCGAAGGCCCTCGACGGCCGGGGTCATGATGATGAGCATCAGCGGGATCTGGAAGTACAGGTAGACGATGGCCAGTCCGCTGAAGCTGAGCAGGCTGAAACCGGTTCCGTAAAGGTCGAGTCCGACCTTGCCGAGCAGGTTGGTGACCAGGCCGGCCGAGCCGATTGAGGCGACGAAGGCGAATGCCAACGGGACGCCACCGAATTGGGACGCCACCCCGGAGAATGTCGACATCGCCGACTTCAGGAAGCGCGGCCGCTGCAGGGTGGAGACGGCGTAGGTCAGCAGGGTGCCGACAACTCCTCCGATCAGGGCGGTCAAAAGCGAGAGCAGGGCGCTGGTGAGGAATGCGCTGCGGTATTGGGCTTCGGTGGCGGTGGCGATGTTGTCCAGGGTGAACCCGCCGCCGGGTCCCTGAAAGGCCTGGAGCACGACTGAGTACGCCGGCCAGATGAGGAACAGAAAGGCCGTGAGCAGAAACGGAACGATGCCGACCCAGTCCGGCAGGCGACGGCGTCTCATCCGACGGCCCTGTTCCATCGAGTCCCGACAGCGGCGGTGGCTTTCGCGGTCTGGTCCTTGCTCGGGAAACGCAGGGCGCTCAGTTCGGCGATCGGCGGCAGCTCGGCCTGGATGTCGGCCGGAACTTTGCCCTGTTTGACGAGGACCGGGTAGAGCGCCGGGATGGCACCGCCGTCGAGGTACATCAGCGCCCCCTTTCCGCTGGTGAGCCATTCGATCCACAGCTTGGCGGCATTGGGGTGCGGGGCGCCGTTGCTGATGGCGTCGCAATACATTCCGCCCATGACGCCGTCGGAGGGCACGGTCGGGCTGAGGGTGAGACCCGACTTCTCCAGGACCGCGGCCGCCCCCGGCATGTTGAACGACCAGTCGATACCGATCAGGACCTGCTGGTTGGCCAGATTGCCGACATTGGCTTGCAGGGGGATGTAGTTGCCCTGACGGCTGAGTCGGCCGAAGTAGTCGATTCCGGGCGTGATGTCGTCCAGTGAACCGCCGTTGGCCAGGGCTGCGGCCCATACGGCGTTCAGCGGTGAGGTGGCCTGGCGGGGATCGCCATTGGTCGCGACCATGCCGCGGTAGGCGGGCTTGGTGAGATCAGCCCAGCTTTCCGGGGGATCGGGAACGCGATCGGTGTTCACCCCGAAGGAGATGAGGCCGTAGTACGGGCCGGTCCACAGTCCGTCGGGATGCTTGAGGTCGGGCGGGATGAGGTCCCAAGCGCTGCACTTATAGGGCTGGACCAGACCCTGCTCGACGGCTTGCTGGGCGAAGGAGGGCCCCACCTCAATGACGTCGGGAAGCCGCTGCTGTCCGCGCATCAGGCGTAGCGCGGTCAGTTCCTGGGCCGAAGTGGCGTTCGGGGACTGGACGGTGACCTTGATGCCGTACTCGGCCTCGAATGCAGCGATGATCCTCCCGTAATTGGCCCATGTCGACGGCACCGCGATGAGGGTGAGCCGGCCCTCTTGCTGAGCGGCGGCAACCAATTCCGGCAAAGCGGCCTTCGCCAGCGGAGGCTCCGTCGGCGGAACCGCAAGCGGCGCATTGGCGTTGGCTGACTTCTCCAGGGTGATCGCACCCACTCCGACGGCCGCCGCAGCAGCAGTCGCGCCGAGAAAGGTGCGGCGAGTCACTGGTGAGGGCATCGGACTGTCGCGACTAGCGTGTCGTCTTGTAGGCCAGGGCGAGAGCGAGCTTGCCGGGCTTGGTGGAATCGACGGGCTCGGAGAGCGCCCTGAAGGCCTTCTCACCGAACTCGTCGAGCTTGCCGAGTGCAGCGGCGTCACGGGAGTTGGCGATCTCGGTGTCGGCAGGCAGTGCGACGATCGCCTTGCCGATATTGCCCACCAGGGTCAGGTATGAGGGCATCTCGGTGAGCGTGAAGTCGGCGGGCTGCAGGCCGGGGTCGGTCTGGGACCGCAGCCACTGGCCCCAGTAGAACTCCTGGAACGCGGGGCTGTCGTCGTTCTGTTCATAACCGACGTCGCGGACGAAATAGAGTGTGCCCCGGTACTGGTCGTTGGCGAACTGCTTCAGCCCGAGACTGGCCGGAAGTTGCTGGGGATCAACGGGTTTGCCGTTGACGTCCTGCAGCCAGGTCCACCCGCGGTCGCGCATCTGCGGCCAGAAATCACCCACGGCCAGCGTGGACATGTTCCCGGTGACCTTCAGCCGGATGCGGGTCTCGGGTCCCCCGCCGGGGGCCTCCCAGAAGGAGGTCAGCGTGTGGTGGCCGTCGGTGAGGTACACCTGACCGCCTGGTCCGATCACACCGGTCTTCATCGCCGTGGTGCTCTCCGGTGTCTCCGAACCGACGGGGATCGTGCAGTCAAACGACGCAGGTTCGGTGATCGAGGCGTCGGTCCCCGCCGATTTCAGTCCCGTCTGGCCGTTGGTGGCGCACCACGCGTCGAGCAGTTCCCGGCGCGGGTCCGGGCCCAGGGTGTAGCGGCCAAGCCGGTAATACACCTCGTCGTAGCCCAGGGAGGGCTGGGTCGGCTTCAGATCGGCCAGGCGCACGTCGAGCAGGTCCCCGGTGGCGGCGGCGCAGTAGCGTTCGTTCTGCGGCGGGCACGGCGGTGCGGCGGCCGGCGTGCTCTGCGGCTTGGCGCACGCCGGCGCCAGCAGCAGGGTGAGGCCGGTCAGGATGGCCAGTGTGCGGTTAGCAGTCAACGAAGGACCCCAGCCGTCCGGTGCCTTCCAGGGTGGCCAGTGACTTGTCATTCTTGGCGGTCTCCTCGGTGTCGGCGCCGGTCCTGGTGGCCATCTCGCATTTGCTCGACAGAAATCCGGCCGGTGCGGTGTTGATCGCCGGTTGCAGCATCCAGTTCGCATCAGGTGCCTTGGCGATCTCGGCGGCGAAGCCGGCCGCCAGGTCGGGCTTGTTCATCCGGCTGATCACCAGGCGGTTCGGCGCGCGGTTGAGCATCTCGACATCGCCCATCGAATCGCCGGCCACCAGGAACACCTCACCGCGGGTGATGATGTTGTCGATGGCCCCGGCCTTGCCGCCCCGCCAGGATTCCAGTCCGTCGGGCAGTCCGAGGATCTCCAGCTGGGAGATCCGAGCAGGCTCGAGATTGATATAGGCCGGATCCGGTGTTCGGTGGGTGAGTTGGTAGTCCGAGACCAGCTTGCCGGTGGAGCGATCCTTCATCAGCATGCTGATCGCCACGACACGGTCGAGGGGCAGGGCGGCGTCCTGCCCGTACTTGGCGACGATGGCGGGGTTGAGGGCGTTCTGCACCATCCACCGCACCGCCCAGCCCACCCCGGCAGAGACCACCCACACGTCATAGCCGTGGGCCCGCAGATTGCCGTAAAGGTCAGCCATCTGCGGATAGATGAACGGCCGGCCGGCACCGAGGATCTTGGACTGCATGCCCGAGGTCAGGTCGGCGGCGCCGGAACCGCCGTCGTAGACCGCCGCGGTCTGGGTGACGAAGTCAGCGACGGTGCGACCGGCGAAGGCCGAAGCCGGCATCGGCAGCGACGAGTATTCGCGGAACGGATCGGCCTCCCCGCCGGAGTCCAGCACCGCCTCGTAGTAGTCGAAGACGCCGTCGGACACCGCGGCGGGCTTGCCGTCGGCTCCGGTGAACGGCGGGAACATCTGCTGCGACAGTGTCCGCGGGTCGATCACGCCGTTCTGCTGGACCAGTGCCAGCACCGCCTCGCCGATGTCGCGGGCCTGGGTGGTGTTGTCGAAGTCGAAGACCACCGTCTTGCCCTGCCCGGCGGATTCGGAGATCAGTCCGGTGAGTTTGTCGTAGACGCTGTCAGACCACCCGTTCCGGTCCAGGGCCGGGACATCCCCGAGCGCGGCCGGCGTACCGGGGGTGGGCGCCGGTTGGTCGGCCCCGACTACCGGCGCCGCCGGCTGCGGCTGCGAGCAGGCCGTCGTCATCGCCGTGGTCATCGCGACCGCGGTGAGGATGCACGACAGCGATCGAATCAGGTTGGGTGCCATGTGGTTTGCCCGCCTTTCATTTCCTGAGGGCGGACCAGGCTGACCAGATGCTGGCCTGCTCGGAGTCGCGCCGGTTGAGCGGTTGAAGTCCGTACTTCGCGGTGATGGTGCCGATGACCGAGGCGAGGTCATAGGTGGTGGAGTCGACCCCACTGCGGGGCAGACGGTTGGACACGAACAGGGTGGGAACGCGGGTCCCCGGGCCGAATTCGTCGTGGGCACCCGTGGTGGTGGGCCCCTGGCCCGGCGGGGGCACGTGGTCCCAGGCGCCGCCGAACTCGTCGTAGGTGACGATGGTGAGGGTGTCCTCGGCGCACGGACCTTCGTAGATGGACCGCAGCGCGGTGGCGATCTGTTCGTCACCGACATAGGCGCTGCCGTAGCCGGGGTGCTGGTTGCGGGTGCCGAGTTCCTGAACGAAGGACACCGGCTTGAGACCGCAGGTCTGGCCCTGAACCTGGGGGTACCACGCCGCCATGTCCTGCAGGTTGCGGGCGCGGTTCTCGCTGGTCTGCGGGGTCTCCTGGGACCAGTTGTAGAAGTAGTTGAACGACTGGTGATGGAACTGGAAGTCCACGTCCGGGCACAGCGGCCAGGTGGTGCTCGGGTCGGAGGTCGGATCCGAACAGCCCTGGGGATTGCTCGCCGGCTTGCCGTCGTGGTCGGTGTAGCTGCGAGGTGTTGCGGAGTCCCCGTTGGTCCAGCCCGGTTGGTCGGTCAAGCCGTTGGCGTTGGACCAGCCGCCGGAGTACCACGCCCAATCGATCCCGGCGTCATTGAGCCGGTCACCGATCGTCGGGTACGTCAACAGCGGGACGAGCCGCTCCTTCACCGACCCGGGCGGGTAGGGCCATTGCACCGAGAAACTGGTGTTGACCACCCAATCTCCGCACAGCCGCTGCGGATCGGTGCGCGCTGCACCGCAAGCCTGGGTCAGCTGGCCGTCCTTGAGCCCGTCCGGGCTGGGCGACTGGTACAGGTTGTACTGGCCGAGGGAATCCCCCTCGGCGGGCTCGTGGCTTTTCGGCATACCGTTCTCGTCGAGCACCGACCGCAGCAGGTCCGGCGCGCCGGGCCACTGCGGCAGGGTGGCGCTGATCAGCCACTGCCCGTTGGCGAACGACCCGCCGAACACACCGGCGAAGAACTTGTCGGCCACCGCGAATTTCGGGCCGTCGGCCCCGGTCAGATACTTGTAGGTGCCCAGTTCGCGGGTGTCGTAGTGCCCCATCACCAGGCCGGCGGCGTCGCTGCCGAGCGCGAAGCGGTTCATCTTGCCGTCGTTGAGTTGGAACTGCTCCTGATAGAACCGGTGCACCAGATCGCGCGTGCACCCGCCGGCCTGGGCGCCGGGGGAATTCGCCGGCACCCCGTTGTCCGCGGGCAGCTGGGCGAACTTGGCCAGCGAGGCATCGGTACCCGGCGGCGGGCAGGTGACGGCCCCGGCCGGCAGCACGTCGTTGAGCAGGAACGGGGAGTTCCGGAAGGCCGACCTGTAGGACTCCCCACCCGCGGTGGCAATGCAGGCGGGCGGGCCGGTCATCGCGCCGGGTTGGAGGTTGAGATCGTTCATGGGCAGGCAGCCCAAGGGCTTGCCGTCCTGACCGATCTGGATGGTCGCCGAGGGGTCCGCCCGCGCGATGTTGTCGACGGGATCTCCGTTCGCCTGGTCCCACAGACCGAAAAGCTTGTTGAAGCTGTTGTTCTGCATGAACAGCACGACAACGTGCTTGGTGGAGTCGGCGGCGATCCGTTCGTTCGGGCTTAGCACCAGTGGCGCGCCCGGCGACTGCGCCTGACCACCCTCCATGACGGGCAGGGCGGTAGGCGCGGGCCGCGCGCAGGCCTGCACGGCGAGCAAGACCACCACCGAGGACAGCACGAGCGGGCCTTGGATCAACCGATGCATGTTTCGAATTCCCTCCGGCCCGCGGCGTGCGACCCACGAAGCGTAGGACGCTGGGGTGGGTCAATTCGGCTGCTCGGCAGAGGATTTCATGACGGGTACCTGATTTATTAACCTCCGCGTCATCGGATCCGCCCGCCGTATCAGAGTGCCGCTTCGACGGCCCGGCGCAGGGACTTCAACACCGCCTCGAGTTGCTGCTCGCTGCGATCCGCGAGGTGGGCTTCCTGTTCATAGAGCAGGCCATAGGTGAAGGTGTCGTCTCCCGCGGCATGGGCATGGTCGGCCTGCTCGATGAGGTGATCGCGGCTGACAACGCTGTCGTGGTGATCGCCGAGCAGGGTTTGAATCGTTCGAGCTGCGCGGGCCACCTTCTTGGCGCCGTTGGCCTCGGCGGCGTAACGCAGTCTCTTGGCGCTCTTGCGCACGGCGTGCAGTGCTGCGTCGCGGTGGGCAAGGTCGGCGGCAGCAGCGGCCTCCACGCGCTGGTGGACCCGCTTGTAGTCCTTCTCCACGGCGGTCTTGGAAACATTCTTTTTGACTACCGCCGGGCCGCCCGGTTCGGTAAGGACGAGGGCTTCAAGTCTGTCGAGGAGCCGGAAATAGCGTTGAGATCGCATCGCGCTCAGGGCCTTACCCAGTTCGGCACGATAGCGGTCCCGTGATCCGTCGACCAGGCGCTCACGGACCGGACCGCGCAGCAGCTCCTGGGGAAGCGCATCGAGAGCGTGGCGGTAGCGGTCGGCGAGCACTTCGGCATCGCGGGCGGCGCCAAGCATTGCAGCCAGCTCGCGAAGCTCGTCGAGAAGCGCACCGTGATCAGGCGGTCCGAACGAGGCCGGTGAGGACTGCAGGAGGCTGCGGATGGTGCGGATAGCGACCCGCATCTGATGGACGGAGTCCTCCATGTCGGCGCGCACCGCGCGATCCCAGCTCAGCAGTGCCTCGATCTGCTCGGCCACTGCCCGCCGCGCTGGAAGCCCCGGATCCAAGATCGGTCGGTACACGCTCGCAGACGGGCCGAGAGTCCGGGCGAGTTTCGAGGTGTGCTTGGACTTCGCTGCGCCGGCCTGACGCAGGCTTCTGCTCAACCGCCTCAAAAGTTCGGTATCGGCAGTCCCGCGCTTGATGGCGTCCTCGGACAGCTCTAGTTCCCATTCCCGCCAACGCTGTTCGGTGTCACTTCCTGCTACCGAAGCGGTGACATGGTCGTCGCAAAACTCCGCGAGCGCGTTTCCGTCGGCGCCGCAGAGCACCGCGGTGGCGCGCTGGTTGGTGATCCGAGCCACCGGCAGGAGTGGACGATCCCGCACGATGGCCAAGATGACGTCGCGCAGCGCGGCGGGCACGTCATCTTCTGGACCACCGGTGAAGTCAGCGTGGATCTCCGTTCGCTCCGCATCCTCGCCGGGAAGCTTCAGGTGCCACCCGGCGTCGCTACCGCCGGTGCGGCGGCGCAACGTGACCCGGTGGGCAGCCAAATCACGGCCCGGAGTGTCGAAGTACACGGCAGTCAGGGTCAGAGTCGGTTCCCGCCGTACGGTAGCGACGACGTCAAGGCCGTCAAAGGACGGGGAGGGCGTCGAGTCGAGCACATCGAATTTGCGCTCAACCTCCACATGAAGTGAAGTCTTCGAGTCGGACTCAGACGTGGTTCCCATTACGACACACCCTCTTCGGTTGACGCGGATTTCCCCTCGGCCGGAGCGGATCGGTCGATCCTCGGCAAGCCAGGTGTCGGGCGCGGCGGCACGTCAGCGCTTCTTTGCTCGCCGCAGTCGGTAGCTGGGCAGTTGAAGGTAGCCGCGCACACGGCGCGGCGGCCGGCCCGTCACCTCGAACTGCTTGACGCCCTCAAGCTCGTTGGCCAACGCATGGTCGATCCGCATGGTTTCCTTGCGGGCGAGACTTGAGAGTCGAGCGGCGACGTTGACCACGGGACCGTAAACGTCGCCACCGCGGTACAGCACCGGCCCAAACGCGAGTCCCCCATGGATTGGAGGGAGGGTCTCGTCCGCGCCGAACACGTCGAGCAACCGCAGCGCGGCCTCCGCGGCTGATAGTGGATCTTCGATCACGAAGAGAATTTCATCGCCGAGATTCTTGATCACCCGGCCGCCGTGTTCGACCACCACATCGAGCACGGCCGTTTCGAACCGGTTGAGCAGTGCGGCAAGTTCGGCGAGATCGACGTTGCGGGAAATGCGCGTATACCCGGTGATGTCGATAAAACCCACCACCGCCGGCCTGCGCTCCGCATCGGCTCCGAAGCCGTATGCGCTCGGAATCAGTTCCCGCCCCAACTCCGCGGCAAGATGTCGTCGCCAGGCGTGAACCGTGGTGAGTTCAAGTACCGGTAGCAGTTCGCGCGTCGTCGTCAGAGCCTGGGCGGCCAATATCCGGGGCATCTGGGGGTCCTGAGCGGTGAGACCCTCGGCAAGGCGGGAGCCCAGAACTTCGGAAATGAAATGCGTCTGGGCTGCGGCCAAGCGTGACATCAGGTTACCCAGGGGGCGAGCCAGTTCCACCAACGCGTCGCTGTCGACGATGCCGGCCTTGATGAGCGCAGCCGCATCGGTCAAGGCGGCGACATCCGCACCCGTGAATACCCGCTGCTGGTCATCGACTTCGGGAAATCCCAACGCCCGCCACAGTCGACGCGCCTCATCCAGACTGACACCAGCGTGCTTCGCAACTTCCAGCCGGGTGTAGCGGCCTTCGCCAACGAGCAGACCCCGGCTGATCAACTCCGCCGGTGAGAGTTCTGCTTCTACAGCGTGATCGCTCTCCACGGGATCGGCGGGCACATCCACTGCCTCGCCCTGGCCGGTCTTGCTCAGCCCCGACAACAACGCAGCCAGCAAGAGGTCGCCCCCCAGCCGAGCTATTTCGTTAACCCCTGCAACCCCGAACTCGACGACTCGCACCACAAGATTGGCTGAACCGCGCACCGGATCCACCAAACCAGAATCCTCCGCTCTTCCCGCCTCACCTCGGTGGCGTTCCCGTCCTGAGGCAGTTGAACCTGTTCTGCCTTTCGGCCACACAGGCTGGTCACGCTCAGCCCTTGACGGCTGCTTCCTCGGTCCAGATCTCGTCGGTGTCGATGCCGGCCAGCGGCCAGCCGGCGGCCGCGAGTTGAGCGGCGACCCGCTTGACGTTCTCGGGACCGCCGTCGTGATGGGCCACGCCCTCGACGAACCTCTCGATCTCGTCGTAGTCGACCAGATGCCCAGCCGGGGCGCCGGCTTCAACCGCAGCGATCTCCCGCACGACTTCTTTGATCTCGTCATCGGTCAAGGGGGTCGAACGCAGCAGGGCCAGCAGGGGAACCCGATCGGGACCCGGGACCCCTCCCGGATAGCCGGCACGAAGCCATTCCAACACCGCATGCATGCGCGACTTAGCGGTCACCCTCGAAGTGTGCCGTATCAGAGCCACCGGACCATCAGCAGATGGAAGAAGTTCACCACCCATTCACCACGGGCTCAGGGGCAGAAACCCGTTGCAACGCGGCAGCCCTCGTTCCAGGTTTCGACCGGCAGAGGAAACACGACATTCACGGCGGCTGAAGTGCAGATGAACAGTCGTCGTCGTCACCGAACTGGGTTGGCGTCCTTGCCCCCAACCCGCCCAGAATGAGCCGGTGAGTACCGAAGCGATCATTCTGGTGCTGTTGATCGCCACCGCGCTGGCGTTCGACTTCACCAACGGGTTCCATGACACGGGTAACGCGATGGCGACGTCGATCGCGACCGGCGCCCTCAAACCCAAAGTAGCCGTGCTGCTGGCCGGCCTCCTCAATCTGGTCGGCGCGTTCCTGTCCGTCGAAGTGGCCATCACGGTGACCACGTCGGTGCTGAAGGTCCAGGACTCCAAGACCGGGCAACTGCTCCCGGGGATCGACGCGTCGATGGGCTTGACCATCATTTTCGCCGGCCTCATCGGCGGCATCCTGTGGAACCTTCTGACCTGGCTGTTCGGCATCCCGTCGAGCTCCTCACACGCGCTGTTCGGCGGGCTGATCGGAGCCGGGCTGGCCGCACTCGGGTTCAGCGGCGTGAACTGGCCCGGCGTCACCCAGAAGGTTTTGATCCCCGCTTTGGCCGCGCCGGTGATCGCCGGCCTGGTCGCCGCCTGCGGAACCTGGCTGGTCTACCGGATCACCCGCAAGGTGCTGCACCGGCGACGGGAAGCGGGCTTCCGCTGGGGCCAGATCGCCACCGCCTCGCTGGTCGCCCTCGCCCACGGCACCAACGACGCCCAGAAGACCATGGGCGTGATCGCACTCGCCTTGATCACCACCGGACACCTCACCGGCGACGTCAAGAACGACGGTTTACCGCTGTGGATCATCGCGTCCTGTGCGCTGGCCATCGGATTGGGCACCTACCTCGGTGGCTGGCGGGTGATCCGGACTCTGGGTAAGGGCCTGGTCGAGATCGAGTCCCCGCAGGGCCTGGCCGCCGAAGCCTCCTCGGCGGCGATCATCCTCAGCTCCAGTGCCGCCGGCATGGCGCTGTCGACCACCCACGTCGCGACCGGCTCGATCCTGGGCAGCGGCGTCGGCAAGCCCGGTGCGCAAGTCCGCTGGGCGGTCGCCGGACGAATGGCGGTTGCCTGGCTGATCACCCTGCCGGCCGCAGCCCTCGTCGGGGCCCTGTCGTACTGGCTGTCCTACCTCGTCAAAGACATCACCGACTCACGGCTGGCCGGCGACGGCGTGATCTTCCTGATCCTGGTGGCGCTGTCTGGCTACATGTGGTGGCGTGCCCAGCAGCAGAAGGTCGACCACAGCAACGTCAACGCCGACTGGGACGAGACCACGAATTCCGTTGTCCCCGCCGAGGTTCGCGACGCCGCGACCAGCAGCACCACAACCAAGAAAACAGCCTCCGTCTGACGGCGGAAAGGAAACCTGATGCACTATCTGGAATCCATCTTCACGGTGCTTCTCGTCGGCCTGGTTCTCGGCGCCGGCCTTCCCGCGTTGTTCGCAACCGGCATGCTGGCGTACTCGTTTGGCGCCGGCGGCGAAGAAGCCGACCACCTCGTCCATAAGGCGAACCCGCCGCTGAAGTACCTCGGCATCCTGCTGTTCCTCGTGGTTGGTTTCGTGATCGTCACCGCGGTCGCGTGGATCACCCGGTCGACGATCATCCACCACTTCGGAGTCGACCTGTTCCCCATGTTCCCCAAGAAATGAGGGCGTGATGACCAGAGCCGAGTCGAAATCGTCGAACTACTTCCAGTCCGTCCTCGACTGGATCCACAAGGGATATCCCGACGGCGTCCCGCCCACGGACTACTACCCACTACTGGCGCTGCTAGCTCGATCCCTAGAGGAGGACGAGGTGGTCCGGGCGACCTGGGTCATCCTCAAACAAAGCCATCCCGACAGCCCCGTCACAGAGGCTCAGCTCCGACAAGCCGTCAAGGCTGTCATCGCCAAGGAACCCAACATCAACGAGATCAACCAAGTAGCCGCGCGACTCGCATTGGTGGGTTGGCCATTAGCCGACCACTGCTAGCGCAGCGAATCGACCCCACGACAGTCGAGAATGTGCCGCGGAGCTCCACCTAGGCAGGGGGCAGGAGGGAACAGCCGCCCGCCGCCGTCGTTGTGGGGGTACTACTACAGTGGCGGCGGCCGTCCTAACAACTTTCCGGCAACATTGCCAACCTTCCGCCATCAAAAGGGGAATTTGGCCATCGAAAAGCGGAACCTGCACGAGACCTCCGCGCAAAAAGGCTTCGAAGGTGGTGCGGGACTCCACCGAGCCGATCAGGATCTGGCCAACCAATTCGATGGCGCGCCGCACGTACGGGTGTTCACCCGCCAATGCAATCGCCGATCCGGGCGCTGTCTGAGACATAGCTCCGAGTGTGGACCGTGCCACCGACATGTATTCGACAGCACCGAGTCCAAGAGTTCAGTTTGGGATCCAGTACTGACTGGTCTAGGCCCCCTAGGCGAAACTGCTAGCGCCACCGGTCCGGGGGCGGCCACGGCTGCCCTGAGCGCGGTAAAGCCTCAAGCCTGAAAAACCGCAGACCGAAGCCAGGCAGCTCAATCGCCGAGCGCTAGGCCGGCCTCGCTGCGCAGTGGCACCCTAGCCGCAACGGCGATCTGAGTCCGGCAGACATCGGTGGAGCCAGCCACAAGTTACCGGGTCTGGGCCGACAGCACTAGCTCCTATAGCCCACGCCCGAAACCGGGGCGGCCGCGCACAAACGACTGCTCTTGAAACCGCGCCAGGGTCCTTGAATTCTGACTGCCATGACCGCGACCGGGCGCCCGCCAGGCGACGGACGACGAGAGATAGGAGGTCGGCGTTTCGGAGTGAGTGAGGATCTGCAAGTCGCGTCGTCCGTAGCTGGACGCTTGGTTACCCACCGACCTCAGTACGGCCGGTCCCGGCGGCGGGGCGGCTCCGTTCCCAGGCGCCTCGGGTAGCAGAGCGTCCTGTATCTCGGCGATCATCAGCTCGTCTCGTCCGTGTAGCCGCGCAGGGCTTCCTCGGGCATACCGGACATTCGCGCGATCTCGCCGAGCGTCAGACCACGGTCGCGCATGTCGGCAAGCGCGGCGCCGGCCTTGGCGCGACATTCGGTGCGTCGCGCTTCGGCCCGTGCGTGAAGGTCGGCAAGTTTCGAGTCGAGCCATAAGTCGACTGACGCGAGTTGGTGGGTGGCGTTGAAGAAGCTGTTGAGATCACACAGGTTCGCTCGCGCCTCGTCGAGTTTCCCGCGTCGCGAAACGAGCGCAGCTTCTCGAACGGCCGCGCGCGTCCTTCTTGTCGCATTCGTATACGCCATAGCACTCCACGCTAAAGCTTTCACCCATCACTTGCAGCACCGTTCCTCCGTTCACTACATTTCAAGCTCTAGTCATCCATCCCGTTTATTCCCTATCAATCCCTTTGCTCCCCAACATTTTTCAAAACATCCCCAGCACACCTCTTGCAATCAGGTCACGGGTTAGCATCGCCTGAAATCGAGGGTTGGTGATGTCGAGTTGATGACTCTGCACAAGCTCACTGCCGGTGATGGATATCAGTACCTGATCCGGCAAGTCGTGGCGTTGGATGACACCCGTCGCGGCCGCGCGTCTTTGGCGGATTACTACTCGTCGAAGGGGGAGACGCCAGGGCGATGGATGGGCCGCGGACTGGCGTCACTGGGTCAACCAGTGGGCCGAGATCCGGGGGATCCGTTGGTCGCCGAGAACTGGACGGTGGCTGAGGGCTCGGAGGTCACCGAGCCTCAAATGAAGGCGCTCTTCGGTGAGGGCCTGCACCCCAACGCCGAGAAGATCGCCGAGGCTCTGCTCGACCGTGGGGCCGCTGTCGCCGCGGCCGCGTCGCGTTTGGGGCGTCCCTTTCGCGTCGACGCGGGGGAGAACGTGTTCATCCGCCGGCTGCGCGAGGCCTACGGCGCCTACAACATCAGCGTCGGTGCGGAGCGTTTTGCCGAGATTCCTGAAGAGATGCGCGCGGAAATCCGGTCGATGCTGGGTCGGGAGATGTTCGCCGAGGAGCACGGCCGCGCACCTTTTGATGCCCGGGAGTTGTCGGGTTTCGTCGCGCGGCAGTCGGCGTCGATGACGAAGGCTGTGGCGGGCTATGACCTGACCTTCACCCCGGTGAAGTCGGTATCGGTGGTGTGGGCGTTGGCCCCGCGCGCGCTCGCCCGGCAGATCGAGCAGGCCCATCGGCGTGCGGTCGAGGTGGCGATCGAGTTCCTGGAAGAGCATGCGGCGTTCACCCGGATGGGGTCGCGCGCGGTGGCCCAAGTCGACACGACGGGCTTGATCATCGCGGCCTTCGATCACCGCGACTCCCGCGCCGGCGATCCGAACCTGCACACCCACATCACCGTCAGCAACAAAGTGTGCGCGATCGGTCCGGACGGCATTGCGCGCTGGCTTGCCCTCGACGGCACGCC
>CAISDL010000041.1 GCA_903884065.1 uncultured Actinomycetes bacterium
CACCCACGGCGTCGATGCGATGTTGCAGCAGCCGGCGTTCGACGTCCCGCAGTTCCGGATGGCGGGCGCAGGCGATGTACCGCTCGTAGCGGGAGATGAGCTGATCGCGGCTCGGTTCACCGGCGAGCAGGTCGACCAGAAGGTCCGCCGCGGCCTCGGCGCCCCGCCGGCGCCGGGGCAACTCCTGGATGCGGGCCCGCAGCGCACTGACCTCCGCGGTGCCCAGGTGGTCGACCGCCGTCTCGATCAGCTCTTCCAGCGAGGAGAAGTAGTAGGTCGTCGATGCGAGTGGCAAACCCGCACGGTCGGCGACCGCACGGTGACGCACGGCGTCGAATCCGCCCTCGCACAACAACTCAGCGGCGGCGCAGACGAGCGCGTACCGACGGCGCTCCCCCTTCGGCGTCACCGCTGCGGTCATCTTCGCCATGCTGCCAGCAGCACTGCGGCGGCATGGTCGATTGCCGGAAGATGTGGCTCGTGAGGCGGCCGGGACATCGACGCTGGCAGGATGGCGGAATGTCCGACATCACCCGACGTTCTGTGCTGCGCCTGGGCGCCGGCGCCGCGGGCGCCGCGGTCCTGGGCACGGCGACCACCGCGACCCGGGCGGGGGCTACCCCGGCGGCCGCGCCCACCATGCTCACCGGAACGTTCGTCTCCCCCGCCCGCGGCGGCGCTCCGACGAACTGGGCGATCGCCCGCCCGCCGGGCCAGACCCAGCCGCTGCGGCCGGTCATCGCCCTGCACGGCAAAGGCAGCAGTGCGGCGTCGGTGATGGCCGGCGGCGTCGAGGCCGGACTCGATCAGGCGGTCCGGGCCGGGCTCCCGCCGTTCGCCGTGGTCGCCGTCGACGGCGGCGGCAGCTACTGGCACCGCCGCGCCTCCGGGGAGGACTCCGGGTCGATGGTGCTCGACGAACTGCTACCCATGCTCGGCGAGCAGGGTCTGGACACCTCCCGGGTGGGCTTCATGGGCTGGTCGATGGGCGGTTACGGCGCGCTGCTGCTCGGTGCTCGACTCGGCCCGGCCCGTACCGCGGCGATCTGCGCGGTGAGCCCGGCCCTGTGGTTCTCCTCCGGCGCGAGCGCACCGGGGGCTTTCGACGGGCCCGACGACTACGCCGCCAACAGTGTGTGGGGATTGCCGGCTCTGGCATCGATCCCGGTCCGCATCGATTGCGGCGACGGCGATCCGTTCTCTGCGGCGACCAAGGCGTTCATCGCCCAGTTGCCCAACCCGCCGGCCGGCGGGTTCTCCCCGGGCGGGCACGACGGCGCGTTCTGGAGTTCGCAACTGCCCGCCGAGATCGCCTGGATGGCACCGCTGCTGACGGCCTGACGCCCCGCCCGTGTGCCGAGTTCGGCGGCGTCAGACGATGTCGACCGCGTCGAGGAAGGTCTCGGCGTACTCGAGGTCCCCGGTGATCGCGACGTCGCGATCGCGCCAATCCGCGCGTCGGGTGCCCCATTCCGGAAACTCCAGCGCGACCCCGGTGATGTGCGCCGCCGCCGGCTCGGTACGCCCCGCAGTCACCGCGCCGGAGGTGTCAACCCGCCACGAACCACCGCCCGGGCCGGCCAGTGTCAGGGCCAGTGGGCGGTCGAGCCATCCCGGCCGAGCAGCGGTCAACTGGTTGGCCAGGACGGCCGTCATCCACTCCAACACCGCAGCCATCCGGTTGGCGTCGGTTTCCGGTGCGGGCCGACCCAGGGCGGGAGCCATGTCGTGGCGCAGGTGGGTGTGGTGGTCGAACACCAGCGCACTGGGCAGCAGTCGTGCCGGGAAGCGGCCGAGTTCGGCCAGCGGCATCCGGACGCGTCCCAGCGGGGTTCGCACGGCGGGAATCACCGCACCGAAAACTCTGCTCCACCTTCGGTATTCGGCGAGCACCTCGACGGGCGGGCGGTCATGGCGCGCGGCGACCAACTCGTCAT
This sequence comes from uncultured Actinomycetes bacterium, assembly GCA_903884065.1. GTDB lineage: Bacteria > Actinomycetota > Actinomycetes > Mycobacteriales > Mycobacteriaceae > Mycobacterium. The sequence continues at coordinate 1,938 of CAISDL010000041.1, forward strand.
TGACCTGTTCGATGTCGGTGCCGCGCATGAGTTTGAGCGCCTGGCGGCCGAACAGGGCATGGCATCCCGATCCCAGGTGCGCCACGACGTCGGTGATGCTCCACCCCTGGGCCATGCTGTTCATCCGCCAGTCGGCCGGCGCCAGCGAGTCGCAGAACGCCAGCACGTCGGACCGTTCCGACCGGAATGCGGCCCGCAGGTCCGGCCCGTTCACAGCGTGACCCGACCCTGCGCTGCCGCCAGGGCGATGTCGGTGCGAAAGTGGCTGCCGGGCAGCCGGATTGATGCAATGATCCGGTAGGCCGTATCTCGGGCCGCGCTGAGGTCCGGTCCGGTTCCGACCACCGACAGCACCCGGCCACCGGAGGAGACGACGGCTCCGTCGTCGCGTCGTGTCGTCCCGGCGTGCAGGACTCCCTCCGCGTCCGCGCCGGCGATCACGTCACCCACCCGGGGCCGGCCGGGGTAGTTCTCGGCCGCCAGTACCACGGTGACCGCGTACCCGTCGTGCCACCGCAACGGCGGGACGTCAGCCAGCGCACCGGTGGCGGTGGCGTGTAGAAGTTCGCCCAGCGGCGACTCCAGCAGGGCCAGGACGGCCTGGGTCTCCGGATCACCGAAGCGGCAGTTGAACTCCACGACCGATGGTCCCGCGGAGGTGATGGCCAGTCCGGCGTAGAGCAGCCCGGAGAACGGGCACCCCCGCCGAACCATCTCGGCGGCAACGGGTTCCACGACGTCGCGCACGATCGCAGCCGTCACATCGGCGGGCAACCAGGGCAACGGCGCGTAGGCGCCCATCCCCCCGGTGTTGGGCCCCGAGTCGCCGTCACCCACCCGCTTGAAGTCCTGAGCGGGCAATAGCGGCACGACCGTGCTGCCGTCGACCAGACAGAACAGCGACACCTCGGGGCCGTCGAGGAAGGATTCCAGCAGCACCGGATTTCCGGACTCCAGCAACTCGGCGGCGTGCGCGCGGGCGGTCTCGCGGTCGGCGGTGACCACCACCCCCTTACCGGCTGCCAGTCCGTCGTCCTTGACCACCCAGGCCTGCTGCCCCGCGGGCGGACCGAACCGGTCCAGCGCGGCATCCAGTGCGGTCGGGGTGGCCACCGTCTCGCTCACCGCGGTGCGCACTCCCGCGGCGGTCATCACGTCCTTGGCGAAGGCTTTGGATCCCTCGATACGGGCCGCCTCCTGCGACGGCCCGAAGCAGGCGATGCCCGCCGCCCGGAGTGCGTCGGCCAGCCCGCGGACCAGGGGCACCTCCGGCCCGATCACCACCAGGTCGGCGTCGACCCTCCTCGCCAGCGCGGTGACGTCCCCGGGGGAGTTGACGTCGACGTCGTACTGGGAGGCGATCGCACCGGTTCCCGCATTGCCGGGCGCGACGGCCAGGAATTCCACCGCCGGGTCCTTGCGCAGGCCCAGGAGCAGGGCGTGTTCGCGGGCACCGGATCCGATCACGAGGACGCGCACGATGTCACACCCTAGCCACCACCGGCCATCCAGCGTGCGCCCGCGCCTACGATTCCCAGATGGGCTACCCGGTGCCGCCGCCCCGGCCGCCGCGTAACGCGACGGATGTCGCGGTCTCGGTCGTCGTTCTGGTTCTGACCGGTCTGCTCGTCGTGGCCTCGGGCTTCTTCGGGGTGTTCGTCTTGGCCTTCCTCGACCACTGCCCGCCGGAGAGTTGCAGCGTCGACGGTGCGGTCACCTCGGTGATGTCCGGGGTAGGTCTGGCCGCACTGGCGGGTGCGATCGGACTGGTGGCAACCATCGTCCGACTCAGTACCCGAAAGACCGCGTGGCCCTTCGCGGTCGTGACACTGGGCGTCTGCGCATTGGCGGTCCTGGCCGGCGGCGTCGCCTTCTCGCTAGCCGTCGGAGGGTGACTTCTTGCGCCGCTTAGCGGCGACTTTCTCGACGACGTTGTTGAAGGTCGAGCCGAGCGGGAAACCGACGTAGTGGGTGATGAAGATCGCCATCTCCCGTAACTCGTCCTCGGTCAGCTCCTCGTTGCCCAGTGCCGCGTTGACCTGGATTTCGGCGAGGTCGGGCAGGCCGAGGGCGGTCACCACCGACAGGGTCATGATCCGCTTGTCCCGCATCGACAGCCCGGGCCTGCTCCAGATGTCGGCGAAGAGGTGGTCCACGGTCAACGCGAAGTAGTCGCCGGGCAGGTCCGGCATCTCCCAGCCGTAGACCTCGTTCATCTTCGCCAGGCCCTTGCGGCGCAGTTCGTCCATTGCCTACTCCTCTCGATGCGGCACACCGAGCCCGGCAGCCAGGTTGCGCAGCGCGATGCGCGCCAACGGTAGGTCGACATCGAGCGAATCACCCAGTGCCAGGGCCAGGTTCAGGTCCTTCTCCCCCAGACCGCGGGTATGAGTGAAGGTGTCGTAGAGCCAGTGGCCGGGGTCGATCTCGTGGGTGTTGTCGCGGATCATGATCGCGCCCGGGCCCATGGTCAGGGCGTCGGTGTGCCGCACGACGCGGCCCAGTGCCTGCAGGTCCAGCCCGGACCGCTCGGCCAGTCTCATCGCCTCACAAGCCGCGGCGAAACCGGTGAAGGTCAACATGTTCCGGGCCAGTTTCATCCGGGTTCCCGCACCGGGTTCGCCGGCGTGGATGACCAGCGACGCCCACTGCTTGAACACCGGTTTGATGCGTTCGTACACCTCCCGCGGTGCGCCGACCATGGTGGCCAGTTCACCCTTCTGGGCCGCGCCCGCGCCACCGCTGACCGGGGCGTCGATGACGTGGATCCCGTGCGGCGCGAGGTCGGCGGCCAGTTCCTCGGCCGTGGTGTCGGCGATGGTCGAGTGGATGGCGATGACGGTTCCGGGCGCAACGTGCGGAGCCAGGGCCGAGACCACCTCCCGCACCTGGGCGTCGTCGAGCACGGTGATGCTGATCAGGTCCGCCGCGGCGACCTGTTCAAGGCCGGCGGCGACGATAGCGCCGGCGTCGGCGAACGGGACCATCACCTCGTCGCGGACGTCATAGACGGTCAGCCCGCCGGGCCAGCTGACCAGACGCATGGCCATCGGGGCGCCCATGCTGCCCAGTCCGACGTAGCCGAGACTCTGTTCACTCATGGCCGGATGATCTGTCCGCCGTCGACGTTGAAGATCTGCCCGGTGATCCACTTGGCCTGATCGGACAGCAGGAACAGGCACATCCCCACCAGGTCGTCGGGTTGCCCCATGCGGCTGAGCGGGATTCGCTTCACGATGTCGTCGACCATCGCCGCCGGCGTGGTGGTCCGGTTGGCTTCGGTGTCGATCGGTCCGGGGGCGATCGCGTTGATCCGGATCTTCTGCCAGCCCAACTCGCGGGACAGTTGCTGGGTCAGGCCGTTGATGCCGACCTTGGCCAGGCCGTAGTAATTCGCGTACAGCCAGGCCGCGGTGGAGGACTGGTTGATGATCGCGCCGCCGCCCCGCGATGCCATGTTCGTGTAGACGGCCCGGGTGCAGACCAGCGCGCCGTCGAGGTTCACGCTCATGAACCTCTTGTAGTAGTCCCAGTCGACAGTCAGCAGCATGTCCAGTTTCATGCCGCCGAAGATCGCGGCGTTGTTCACCAGGAAGTCGATGCCGCCGAACTCGGCGATGGTGCGCTCGGCCATCGCCGCGGCAGAGGCCGGGTCGGACACGTCGACCGCGACGGCGATGGCCCTGCCGCCCGCTGCCGAGATCCCGGCGGCAACCTGTTCGGCGCCTTCGGCATTGATGTCGGCCACCACCACCGCTGCGCCCTCGCGGGCGATCGCCTCGGCGTAGGCCTGACCGATCCCGCCGCCGGCACCGGTGACGATGGCCACCTTGTCGTCGAACTCTCCCACTGTCTTCTCCTCTTCCGGCGGCGGTTACACCGCTGTCGCAATGGCTTTCAGTTCGAGGTACTCCTCGAAGCCTGCCACGCCCATCTCCCGCCCGACCCCGGACTGCTTGTAGCCGCCGAACGGCACGTCGGCCGAATACCACACGCCGCCATTAACGTTGACGGTGCCGACCCGAAGCCGGTCGGCCACTGACTGGGCGCGTTGCGGGTCGGCGCTGAACACCGTGCCGGACAGTCCGTAGGGCGAGTCGTTGGCGATGCGCACGGCGTCGTCGTCGCCGTCGTGGGCAATGACGGTGAGCACCGGGCCGAAGATCTCCTCGCGCGCCACCCGCGCGGTGTTGTCCAGTCCGGCGATGACGGTCGGTTCGATGAAGAACCCCCGGTCCCGATCGGCGGGCCGGCCGCCACCGCAGGCGAACCTTCCACCCTCAGCGATCGCCAGATCGAGATAGGACTGCACCCGGTCGCGCTGGCTCGCGGAAATGACTGGGCCGCAGATGGTTCCGGGCTTGGTCGGGTCGCCCGGCTTGATGCCCGACATCGTCGCCGCGGCCGCCGCGACGGCGTCGTCGTAGTGCGCCCGCGGCACCACCAGTCGGGTGGTGATCGCGCAGCCCTGTCCGGCGTGCATCGACGCGGTGAATCCCGCCATCGCACACGCGGCGGCCAGATCGGCGTCGTCGAGGACCAGGAACGCCGATTTGCCGCCCAGTTCCAGGAACACCTTCTTCAGCGTCGGCGCGGCGGCGGCCATGACGGCCCGGCCCGTCGCGGTCGATCCGGTGAACGACACCATGTCCACCCGCGGATCACTGGTCAGCAGCGCCCCGACTCCGTGGTCCTCGGAGGTGACGATATTGAGCACCCCGGGTGGCAGATCGGTGTGTTCGGCGGCCAGTTCGCCGAGAACCGCTGCGCACCAGGGGGTGTCGGGTGCCGGTTTGAGCACGACGGTGTTGCCGGCCGCCAGGGCCGGGCCGATCTTGGCGAGATTGATCTGATGCGGGAAGTTCCACGGCGTGATGGCGCCGACCACGCCGACGGCCTCGCGAACCAGCGTCCGCCGGGTCTTGATGCCCATCGGGGCGGCGACGCCGAGGTCGGTGCGCCAGGGGTAGGACTCGGCGGTCTCGGCGGAGAAGTTCAGGTCCTCGACCGGGCCTTCCAACTGAGCCATCGCGGTCAGCATGCGCGGGGCGCCCACCTCGGCCATGGTGATCTCGCGAAGCGCTTCGATGTTGGCCCGCATGGCCTCGCGCAGTTGCCGGATGCACCGAACCCGCAACTCGGTGTTGGTCGACCAGTCGCTCTCGTCGAAGGCTCGACGGGCGGCGGCGATGGCACGGTCCATGTCACGTTCGTCGGCGTTGGCGGCCGTTCCCAGGACCTCCTCGGTGGCGGGGTTGACGGTCGCGAACCGTCCGCCGCCACCGGGGGTCAGCACCCCGTCGATGTAGAGATCGCTGTTGCGTTCGGCCGCGATCGCCATCCGCGCCTCCTCATGGACACCTGTCCGACATAGCCCGGTCGAACCATAGCCACACAGCCAACGCAAGTGCAAGGGAACACCAGACTATGCACCGTGTGACGTGCTGGTTCAGCACAACACTTGCGTCGGCACGGTCCGTCGCCCTACGGTGGACATGTGTCCAGCGACGGCGTGGCGGTAGCGCCCGAACGCACCGGCGCGACGCGACGTCCGCGCCAGGAGGAGACCGTCCGCAAACTGGTGCAGGCGGCCCTGGAGACGCTGCGGGAGTCGTCCTACGAGGACCTGACCGTGCGCGCTGTGGCTGCTCGCGCCCACGTCGCACCCGCCACCGCGTACACCTACTTCTCCTCGAAGAACCATCTCGTCGCCGAGGTGTACCTGGACCTGGTGCGCCAGGTGCCGTTCTTCACCGACGTCAACGACACCCGGATCAGCCGGGTGCAGCAGGCCTTGCGCAGCCTGGCCCTCGTCGTCGCCGACGAACCCGAGGTCGCCGCCGCCTGCACCACCGCACTGCTGAGCACTGACGCCGCGGTGCGTCCGGTGCGCGAGCAGATCGGCGCGGAGATCCACCAGCGGATCAAGTCCGCACTCGGCCCCGACGCCGACGCCCGGACCGTCTCGGCGCTGGAGATGACCTACTTCGGCGCACTGGTGCACGCCGGCAGCGGAGTGCTGACCTACCGCCAGATCGCCGACCGCCTCGGGTACGTGGTGGGCCTCATCCTGAATCCGGCGGACGACTGATGTCGGCCGACACCGTCGATCTGGTTCTGGACCCGTACGACTACCACTTCCACGAAGACCCCTACCCCTACTACAAGCGGCTGCGCGACGAAGCGCCGCTCTACCGCAACGACGAACTCAACTTCTGGGCGCTGACCCGGCATGCCGACGTGCACAACGGTTTTCGCAACAGCACCGCGCTGTCCAACAAGCTGGGCGTCTCGCTGGATCCGATCTCGCGGACACCGGAGGCGTACCGGACCATGTCGTTCCTGGCGATGGACGACCCGGCCCATCTGCGGCTGCGGACGCTGGTGTCGAAGGGCTTCACGCCGCGGCGCATCCGTGAACTCGAGTCGCGGGTGTTGGAACTGACCAGGATGCATCTCGACACCGCCTTGGAGAACGAATCCTTCGACTACATCACCGAATTCGCCGGCAAGCTGCCGATGGACGTGATCTCCGAACTCGTCGGTGTGCCGGTGGAGGACCGTCAGCACCTGCGCGCACTGGCCGATGCGGTGATGCACCGCGAGGACGGCGTGACCGACGTCCCGAAGTCCGCCCTCGTCGCCGCGATGGAACTGCTCGTGTACTACGCCGACATGGTCAAGCAGCGGCGCAAGAAGCCGCACGACGACCTGACCTCGGCGCTGCTGGAGGCCGAGATCGACGGCGACCGACTCGCCGACGACGAGATCATGGCGTTCCTGTTCCTCATGGTGGTCGCCGGTAACGAGACCACCACGAAACTGCTTGGCAATGCGGTGTATTGGGGCGGGGTGAACCCCGGTCAGCTGGCGGCGGTGTACGCCGACCACTCCCGGATCCCGCTGTGGATCGAGGAGACCCTGCGCTACGACACCTCCAGCCAGATCCTGGCGCGGCTGGTGGACTCCGACATCGAGTTCTACGGAACCACCCTGCGCGCGGGCGACACCCTGCTGCTGGCACCGGGGTCGGCGCACCGCGACGAGCGGGTGTTCGACGACCCCGACGACTTCCGCATCGGTCGCGACATCGGCTCGAAGCTGCTGAGCTTCGGCAGTGGTGCGCATTTCTGCCTGGGCGCCCACCTGGCGCGGATGGAAGCCCGGGTGGCGCTGACCGAGATGTTCGAGCGGATCCGCGGCTACGAGGTCGACGACGCGGGTGCGGTGCGGGTGCACTCCAGCAGCGTCCGCGGTTTCGCCCATCTCCCCATCACCGTGACGAAGGCCTGATCCCCTGATGCCCAGATTCGATCCGCACCCCGCTCGCCGGCCCACCCTCATCGCCGGCGCTTCGTCGGGCATCGGCGCCGCGACCGCCACCGAACTGGCCTCGCGCGGTTTCCCGGTGGCGCTCGGAGCGCGCCGCGTCGAGAAGTGCGAACAGCTTGCCGAGCAGATCCGCGCCGACGGCGGCGAGGCCATCGCGCTGCCACTCGACGTCACCGACCCCGACTCGGTCACACAGTTCGTCAACCGGGCCGAGGAGGAACTGGGCGTTATCGAGATCCTCGTCGCCGGGGCCGGGGACACCTTCTTCGGCCGCCTGTACGAGACCGGCACCGACGACTTCGAGGCGCAGATCCAGATCCACCTGATCGGTGCCAACCGGCTGGCGACCGCGGTGCTGCCCGGGATGGTGAAACGCCAACGGGGCGACGTGATCTTCATCGGCTCCGATGTGGCCCTTCGGCAGCGCCCGCACATGGGTGCCTACGGCGCCGCCAAAGCCGGCCTGGCCGCGATGGTGACCAACCTGCAGATGGAATTGGAAGGCACCGGGGTGCGGGCATCGGTGGTGCACCCCGGCCCCACCCAGACCGAAATGGGCTGGAGCCTGCCGCCGGAGACCGTCGGCCCGGCGCTGGAGGACTGGGCCACATGGGGTCAGGCCCGGCATTCGTACTTTCTGCGCGCCGGCGACCTCGCCCGTGCGATCGCTTTTGTCGCCGAGACCCCGCGCGGCGGGTTCGTCGTGTCGATGGAGATTCAGCCCGAGGCGCCGCTGTCGGATGCGCCGAGAGAGCGTCAGCAACTGAAGTACCCGGAGGAGCGATGAGCACACCCGTCAAAGAAGCACAACGGGTCTCGGGCGGCGAGGACGAGCACGGCCACCTGGAGGAGTTCCGCACCGATCCGATCGCCCTGATGCAGCGGGTGCGCGACGAGTGCGGCGATGTCGGCTATTTCCAACTCGCGGGCAAGAAGGTGATCCTGCTGACCGGGGCGGAGGCGAACGAGTTCTTCTTCCGCGCCGCCGACGAGGATCTCGACCAGGCTCAGGCCTACCCCTTCATGACGCCGATCTTCGGTCAGGGCGTGGTGTTCGACGCCAGCCCCGAGCGGCGCAAGGAGATGCTGCACAACTCGGCACTGCGCGGCGACCACATGAAGAGCCACGCCAGGACCATCGAGCGCGAGGTGCGCCGGATGATCGAGAACTGGGGCGACGACGGCGACATCGACCTGCTGGAGTTCTTCGGAGAACTGACCATCTACACCTCGACGGCCTGCCTGATCGGCCGGAAGTTCCGCGAGCAACTCGACTCCCGATTCGCAGAGTTGTACCACCTGCTCGAGCGCGGGACCGACCCGCTGTGTTATGTCGATCCGTACCTGCCGATCGAGAGTTTCCGGGTTCGCGACGAAGCCCGCGCGGGTCTGGTGCACCTCGTGCAGGAGATCATGAACGGCCGGATCGCCAACCCACCGGAGGACAAGAGCAAGCGCGACATGCTCGACGTGCTGGTGTCGATCCCCGGCGACGACGGCAATCTCCGGTTCTCCGCCGACGAGATCACCGGCATGTTCATCTCGCTGATGTTCGCCGGCCACCACACCAGCTCAGGCACCTCGGCCTGGACGCTGATCGAACTGATGCGCCACCCGGAGATCCACGCCGAGGTGACCCGGGAACTCGACGATCTCTACGCCGACGGCCAGGAGGTGAGTTTCCATGCGCTGCGCCAAATTCCGTTGCTGGAGAACGTCATCAAGGAGACGCTGCGGCTGCACCCGCCGCTGATCATCCTGATGCGGGTGGCCCAGGACGAGTTCGAGGTCGAGGGACACGCGATCCACTCGGGCGACTTCGTCGCCGCCTCTCCGGCGATCTCCAACCGCATCGCCGCGGACTTTCCCGACCCTGAGTCGTTCGACCCGGGCCGCTATGACAAACCGCGCGAGGAGGATGTGCTGCACCGCTGGACGTGGATCCCGTTCGGAGCGGGTCGGCACCGCTGCGTCGGTGCCGCGTTCGGCACGATGCAGATCAAGGCGATCTTCTCGGTGTTGTTGCGGGAGTGCGACTTCGAGATGACTCAGCCATCCGAGAGCTACCGCAACGACCATTCGAAGATGGTGGTTCAACTGGCCCGCCCGGCCCGGGTCCGCTACCGCAGGCGCAACGCCGATGGGTAACTACCACGTCGAGGTCGAGCTTGACCTGTGCCAGGGCCACGCCATGTGTGAACTGGAGGCGCCGGATTTCTTCCGGGTTCCCAAACGCGGCACCGTGGAGATTCTGGAGGCCGAGCCGCCCGAGGACGCGCGCGCCGAGATCCAGCGCGCCGTTGAAAGCTGCCCCACCCGAGCACTTGTGATTGTCGAGAAGGAGAACTGATGGCCGCCCTGTCCCGCGAGCAACTGGAGGACTTCGTGCAGCGGTGGCTGGAGACCAACCGCCAGGCGGAGCGCAACGGCGACTGGACCCCGCTGGCCGAGTTCTACGCCGACGACGCCACCTATGGCTGGAACATCGGCCCCAAAGAGGACGTCATGTGTGTCGGCAAGGACGAGATCCGCGAGATCGCCCTCGGCCTGGAGATGTTCGGGCTTCAGGGCTGGAGCTACCCGTACCAGAAGGTGCTCATCGACGACAAGATCGGCGAGGTCGTCGGCTTCTGGAAGCAGGTCGCCACCGATGCCGACGGCACGAGCCAGGAGATCTACGGCATCGGCGGCAGTTGGTTCCGGCTCATCGCCGGGCCGAATGGGGGGGCGCTCATCGAGTGGCAGCGGGACTTCTTCGACTTCGGCCACGTGCAGAAGCTCTATCTGGAGCTGATGAAGACCGGGAAGCTGTCCACGGGCATGCAGGAACGCATCCAGCGCAGCCTGGCCGGCGAGAAGCTGCCCGGCTACTACCCGCTGGGGCGATCACCGGTACCCATCTGGTGACTTGACACCCGTCAGGTCATAGGATTGTTTTACGTGATCGAGAACACGTTCTAGGTCGAACCCAATCGTCAAGCGGAGGTTTGCAGTGAAGACAAAAGGCGCGGTCATCCGTGAGTTCAACCAGCCGTGGACGATCGAGGAGATCGAGATCGGCGACCCGGTGGCCGGCGAGGTCAAGGTGCAAATGGAAGCCTCGGGCATGTGCCACTCCGATCACCACCTGGTGACCGGCGGCATTCCGATGCTGGGCTTCCCCGTTCTCGGCGGTCATGAGGGTGCGGGCATCGTCATCGAGGTCGGCGAGGGTGTGGAGAGTGTCGCCGTCGGCGACCACGTCGTGATGTCGTTCATCCCGTCCTGCGGCAAGTGCCCGTCGTGTCAGGCCGGCCTGCGCAACCTGTGTGACCTAGGCGCCGGCCTTCTCGGCGGCGTCGCCATCGCCGACGGCACCCACCGGATCCACACCACCGACGGTAAGCCGGTGTTCCCGATGACCCTGCTGGGCACCTTCTCCCCGTACATGGTCGTGCACGAGTCCTCGGTGGTGAAGATCGACCCGTCAATC
>CAISDL010000042.1 GCA_903884065.1 uncultured Actinomycetes bacterium
CCGCACCCGCAGCCACCGTCGAGGACCGCGTCAACGACACCAGCGTCTCCCGGTCACCATCACGCAATGCCAGCGGTGCAATTCGCATGCATGATTATCCCAAAACCTCACCGTAAAACTATTTCGGACACGCCGCACTAGACTGCCACCTGAAGGGTCACGCGAGGAACCTCACTCGTACACCACGTCCCTGGACTTGACCGGTCAGTGGTCGCAGTACCGTCAGCACGCTTGATGCGCTGCAACTCGACGTCGACTATGTCGAACAACGTTCTTTGGCGAAGGATTTCGGCATCTTGGTTAGAACCGTTCCAGCGGTCCTGCGCGGGGACGGTGCGAAGTGATCCTGCGCTGACTGCGAGCTAGGCGCCTTGGTTGCCGTCAATCAAGGAATAATTTGAGCGGCCGACGCCGTAATTATCGCATCGGGGCCTAACTCATCCGCTTCAGCGATGAGTGCGATGTCACGTCGTGCCAGTAGGTCTGCAATTTGCGACTGATGGTCGTCAACCGCTTCCCGCCTCCTAGCCCTCCGCGGCACTACTAACGGGTAAATCCCCATATCCAAAAGGTTCATCAACGTGCCAACGCCTGCGTGCGTTATCACTACGTCCGCATCACGGGCGCACATCTCGAATTCTTCTGAAGACAGATGCTCCAAAACGGTGCCCGGCAGCCCTTCTCGTTTTGTCATACCAAGCTGCCAGACCGTTCGCTCGTCGGCAAGACCGGTCGCTAGAACTGCATCCACCAGAGCGTCGAATCGATAGCTCTTATTGGTGCCCAGGGTCACGAACAGTCGAGGCCGCGGATTCTCGGCGCGAGTGCACTTGGCATAGCCGTCGAGTAACATCCCGGGGCGATACTTCCACCGGCGACTTGCCCACCCCTCATGTTGACAGTAAGTCTGGATGCCCGGAACAACGCTCGCGATACGCCCACTGACGGTCGGTCCGTCCACCCGGGACACGCTTTCGACGTAAAAAGCGGGCACACCGTGTAAGCGGGCTGCGATAAGTCCAACTACTCCAACCGCCGCGCCCGTCGACACAGCTGAAACGAAGGATTCTTTTCGCCATTCGATATGCTTCATCATAAGCGCCAATGCCTTCGCAGCTGGTCCAAGATCTCTGGAACCTACATACGGGACGAAAAACACGCGTCTGCCGACAAGCAACGATTCGCTTTGGGGGGTTCGAAAAGTCACCCAGAGGGAATCTGGATCAGATCCCAAGCCGGCGGACAATTTCACAAGCTGCGCTAAGTGTCCGCCGGTAGTGGCAACAAGAAGATGCTTCCCCGGCTCAACTTCCTTCGCCACACCACACCCATCCGATGCGATTCCATAACCAGCAATCTATCGGCCCTGACTTCGAAGCCACTGGACGCTCAGGTTATCATTAGGGCCCGCGTTGACTTAGCGGGCGTCTTAGATGACTCAATTGACCAGAGGATGACAGTGAAGTCTGTCCGTGTTGGCCTGGTGGGCTATGGATACTGGGGTTCGAAACATGCGCGCGTGTTGGCGAGCCTGCCCGGTGTCGAACTGACGGTGGTAGAAGGCGATTCCGAACGCCTTCGCGCGGCCGGCGCAAGCTTCCCCTCAGCGCGCCTCGCCTCATCGCTTCCGGATGTCGCCACCGACCTCGATGCAGTTGTAATCGCGACCCCCCCGAAGACTCACGCCCCGTTGGCCATCGAGGCCCTCCGCGCCGGCCTGCACACCTTGGTTGAAAAGCCCTTGGCGACATCCGTGGCCGAGGCAGAGGCCATCGTCGAGGCGGCCGAGGCATCCTCCAAAATTCTTATGACGGGCCACACCTACGTCTACAACGCCGCCGTTGAGCAACTGAAGGCGATCATCCAGTCGGGTGAACTCGGCAGGATTCTTTACATCGACGATTCGCGCTTGAATCTCGGCTTGTACCAGAGGGATTGCAACGTGATATGGGACCTTGCGCCTCATGACGTTTCAATGTTGGCGTACTTACTCGACGAGTTCCCCACGACCGTGTCGGTGTGGGCCCAGAATAGCCTTAGCGGCCCGCAAGAGGATCACGCCTATCTGCGGCTAGGTTTTCCCACTGCTTCGGCTTTCATTCATGTCAGCTGGCTGCATCCGAGCAAAGTGCGGCGAGTTACGGTTGTCGGCGACCGCAAGATGGCCGTGTATGACGACCTTTCCGACACAGAACGCATCCGGATTTACGACAAGGGTGTGGGGTTTGGGGAGAACAGCGGACCCGCGCCGGCTATGCCCATCAGTTACCGGACGGGCAACATAACGTCGCCATACGTCGACTTCGTCGAACCGTTGCTGGTTCAGGACAGCCACTTCATCGACTGCATCCGAACTGGAAGGCGACCGCGGACCAGTGGAGAGGATGGGCTCGAGGTCGTGAGGGTCCTGTCAGCGGCCGACGAAGCAATTATGTCGGACCGGCCCGTGCAGATTCACGGGCTTACAGGGATCGAACGGACGAACACCTTTCGGAAGGCCGCTGATGACCGTTGATACCGTTCCGTTCCTGGATCTTGTCGCCGTAAACAGTGCGTTTCGCTCAGAATATGAGATTGCCTTCAAGGCGCTGTTACATCATGGCCGCTACGTCGGGGGCGCGGAGGTCGAAGCGTTTGAGGCCGATTTCGCAAGTTACTGCCAAGCCACTGAGTGCGTCGGGGTTGCCAACGGCACAGACGCTCTCGAATTGATTTTGAGCGGTCTCGGTATAGGACCAGGCGACGAGGTCATTCTGCCGGCTAACACCTTCATCGCGACTGCAGAAGCTGTGTGCGCAGCAGGAGCAAGACCGCGTTTTGTGGATGTCTTGCCTGACACGCTGTTGATTGACCCGAAGTCGGCTGCAGCTGCTGTCAACTCGGCGACCGCCGCAGTTATCGCAGTCCACTTGTTCGGCCAGATGGCCGATATGGATGCGTTGATGCCCATCGCCCAGCGACATAAGCTCGCGATCATCGAGGACGCCGCTCAGTCGCACGGAGCTCGGTTGAATGGTCGGCGAGCCGGGAGCATTGGTGATGCGGCAGCCTTCAGCTTCTATCCTGGTAAGAATTTGGGTGCTCTCGGTGATGGCGGCGCTGTTGTCACATCAAATCGCGAGCTTGCTGGGTACGTCCGACGATTGGCGAACCACGGTCGGGCAAACAGCAGCCGGTACGAGCACGACTGTCGTGGACGGAACAGTCGATTGGACACTCTCCAAGCGGCATTCTTGGCCGCTAAGCTGGCGACTCTTGATACGGCGAACTCCGCGCGTGCACTCGCGATGGCCCGCTACCGAGAGCAGCTTCCTGTTTCAGCCAAACCCGTGGCGGTACATCCAGGTTCGGAACCCGTTTACCACCTTGCGGTCGTGCAGGTTGAGGATCGAGAGTTGGTAACCGCTGAGCTAGACCGCCAGGGCATCGGGTGGGGCATTCATTATCCGATCCCCTGCCATCGCCAGCCGGCGTACGAGGGATTCACGGAGTCCCTGCCGGTCGCCGAACGCGCCGCTCAGCGCATCTTGTCTCTGCCGATGTCACCGATGCTGTCGACTTCACAAGTGGACCGGGTCTGCGAAGTGCTGTCCTCGATGCAGCTACGCTGAGATGAATTCGGACGTCTTTGTTCACCCCCATGGCCTTTGCGAAAGCGACCATGTTGGAGCAGGAACACGCATTTGGGCCTTTGCGCACGTCCTCGACGGCGCGCGCGTCGGGCGCGACTGCAATATCTGCGATCACGCCTACGTTGAAGGTGGCGTCACGATTGGCAACCGGGTCACGGTCAAGAACCGCGTTTTATTGTTTGAGGGCGTCACCGTCGAAGATGATGTTTTTCTAGGGCCCGGAGTAGTATTCACAAACGATTTAAGGCCCCGTGCAGCAATCAAGCGTTCAGGTGACGAACTACTTTCAACCCGCGTCCAAGCCGGCGCGACCCTGGGTGCCGGCGTCGTTGTGGTTTGTGGAGTAACCATCGGAACGCATGCATTCGTCGGTGCAGGAACGGTAGTCACCGAAGATGTTCCAGCCCATGGATTGGTTGTCGGAAATCCGGGACGGATAATAGGCTGGGCGTGCGAATGCGGCCACAGACTGGGCGACGAGTGGTCTTGCCGGTGTGGTCGTGAATACGAGAAGCGAACCCCCCTGAGCCCTTTGACTGCGCGGGTTAAAGAGTAGAGATCAACCTGGCCTGGCGCCCTCAGACTGGAGTTCAAGCCCCGGCGGCAAATCTTGATTCCGTGCCGGGTTCAGGCACGGCATTACCGCGCAGACGATTAGCGGCGAAATGAGCGCAAAGAACGCGGGCCCTGTGTCGATAAGATTGAACCCAGCAACCGAAACAAGAAATGACGCGATACCCGCTGCCGCTCCAACTCGAGACACCCCAAGCGCGGAGACGATCACCGCACCAAATCCAACCGATAGCAATAGAAATGCCGGCACGCCCATGGAAACCATTAGCTGAAATGCCGAATTCTCAAGCGATCCGTAACGGCCATAGGCCATGCCGTATATCCGCTCCGAAGTGCCGGGGCCGAATCCGAGGATCGGACGTTCAGCGATGATCTTCATGGCGTTCTGGACGACCGCAGATCGGTATATGGCCGAACTAGTACCGACCGATGAGGCGCTGCGGTCTTTCAAGAGAGGCGAAAGCGCTAGCCCGGCGAGGGCGACGGCAGCGACAACAAGCGGCATCAGGCTGGCACCCCGACCTCGCCGCCGACCCTGCGCACCGCCGCGCAGGAGAGCGGGAAGCAATCCAACCACGACGCCCGTGCCAACCGCGAGGATTCCGCCGCGTGAGACAGTTAGCATCAGAGCAATCAGTGCGCCCGCCGCACCGAATCTATAGGGCCAACGACGGGTGGCCCCGGACGGAAAAATGCAGACCAGGGCGGCGACGCTCGCTACTAACGAGGTCGTCAACGGGTGGCCTAGACTTGTGCCGGCGCGGAAGCCTCGCGAGATCTCGTAGGGCCTGACATAGAATTGCGTCCACGGATTCAGATGAAGAAGGTAGTCCGAGAGCGCCAGGCAGCCTAGGAACATGCCAATGACTGCAAAGGTGCGGCGGACGGCAGGCCACACATCGTCCACGCTGACCTGACCAAGTATCGCTGGGGCGATGACACAGATCAGGAATACCGCCATCCATGCTGCTGTAAGTTCCTTGCGATCGCTGAATACCGAACTGGCGAACAGCAAGGCCAAGAGTGATCCAGCGACGAGCCCACCCCGGATCGGTTGCCGCACCAACCGCGTCATTCGATCTGCCGAGGCTATCCGGATCATCCAGATCGCGACGACAACCACCGCTGGCGATAAAAAGTCGCCCAAGATCACCGGGATAGACATAAACCCGACTGGCAGAAGCACAAGAAGCGTTAGCGCAAACGCCGGCAACGTCCGACGCGGCAGAACAAGTGCCCCTCCAACGGCGGCCGCATACATCGCCGTTGGCCATAACAACCACAAACCTACGAGCGCAAAAAGGACCGCCGCGGAAAACGCTATGGCCGAAGGCGTCAGTCGGAGTTGGCCGACCTTCGAAAGGTTTGGGGAATTACGCATTCCAGCACTCACAGATTCAGCTCCCCACGCATTGAAGTCCCATCACCAAGCGACGAGGTCGTCCCGAAACCGTAGCGGTCGAGCGATGACCGCCCTAAGGGTTCGGCGCGCCGAGTCGGAACACGTTCGAACCGGGGGCTTTGATCGCATTCCGCGTGTCGACGATCAAACGGGCGGCGGAAACCAATTCTTCATAATCGAAACACTTATGATTCGTGAGGACCACAACGCAGTCAGCCGATGCGACTTCTTCGCGACTGTACGGAACCGACTTCATTTGCCGACCGCCGGTCAAGCGCCCGGCTTCGATCTGCGGAACGAAAGGATCGTGATAGCTCACCCTTGCGCCCTTCTTCAGCAGGAGTGCCATCACGTCCAGGGCTGGGGACTCCCGCACGTCATTTACGTCGGATTTATAGGAAACCCCCATCAGGAGAACATTCGCACCCTTGACTGCTTTGCCGTGTTCGTTGAGCGCATCGGTGATCTTGTCGAGAACGTGGTGCGGCATAGCTGCGTTCACCTGCCCCGCAAGCTCGATGAATCGAGCCTCGAAGCCGACCTCTTTGACCTTCCAGGACAGATAGAAAGGATCGATGGGGATGCAGTGGCCACCAAGACCCGGACCCGGATAGAAAGGCATATATCCGAAAGGCTTTGTCGCAGCTGCATCGATGACTTCCCAAACATCGATGCCAATGCGATCGCACATCAACGCAAGTTCATTGACCAGCCCAATGTTGATGGCACGAAAGGTATTTTCGAGCAGCTTGACCATCTCGGCCGCCCGTGGAGAACTGACCTGTACGACCTGATCAATGGAGGCCCCGTAGAGTTCGGCCGCTAGCGCTGAGCAGTCCGGTGTCAGGCCGCCAACGACTTTCGGCACGTTTTTCGTGTTCCAATGTGCGTTCCCCGGATCAACGCGTTCGGGCGAGAATGCTAGAAAGAAGTCAATTCCGGCCTTAAGTCCGGTCTCCTCCAAGATGCTGCGCACGACCTCGTCGGTGGTGCCGGGGTAAGTTGTCGACTCGAGTATCACTAGCATCCCTGGGCGCAGATGATCTCTCACCGCATTCGCGGCCGACACCACGAACGAAAGGTCCGGATCCTTGGTCTTGCGAAGCGGAGTCGGGACACAGATGTTGATGGTGTCCAACTGGCCCGCCTCGGCCATATCGGGCACCGCAAGCAGCCTCCCAGCCACAACCAAAGCGGACACCGCAGAATCAGGTACATCTTGGATATGAGAGCGACCGCTGTTGACCATGGCGCACTTGTGTTGGTCTACGTCGATTCCGACCGCGGTGAAACCCGCGTGACCAAATTCAACCGCCAACGGCAAACCGACGTAGCCGACGCCGATCACCCCGGTACGGGCCGTACGAGCAGCCAGTCGCTCGTGCAGGTCGGCGGCATGAGAACTCAGGAACGTATGTTTGTTGGACATTTAGCTGATACCTTAGAGGACAGAGGTTGACATTGACTAACTGCTTGATAACTGGCGGTGCCGGATTCATCGGCTCACATCTGGCAACGGCCCTACTCAGCCAAGGCCATAAGGTTCGCGTTGTCGACAACCTGATAACTGGACTCATCGAGAACGTACCCCGTGGCGTCGAATTCCTCCATGGCGATCTTACAGATCCGGCAACGGCCGCGGCAGCGGTCCGTGACTGCGAAGTGGTTCTTCATCAGGCCGCTATCCCATCTGTTCCGCGGTCCATTTCGGAGCCACGGCCATCGCACGAAGCGAACATCAACGGGACCTTCAACGTCTTGTTGGCTGCGCGCGACGCGGGCGTCCGCCGGGTGGTCTACGCCGCGTCGTCATCGGCCTACGGCGACACACTGGTGCTTCCGAAAGTTGAAGACATGCCAGCCAACCCACGTTCGCCGTACGCGCTACAGAAGTATGTCGGGGAGACATACTGCCAGCTTTTCACCAGGCTCTATGGACTGGAGACGGTCTCGATCCGCTACTTCAACGTCTTTGGTCCCCGACAACAGCCTTCGTCGCCCTATTCGGGTGTTCTCTCGCTTTTCATAAAAGCCGGCCTGACTGGCGCCTCACCGACTATCTACGGTGATGGCGAACAGACCCGTGACTTCACCTTTATCGGCAACGTGGTGGACGGGGTTCTCCGTGCGATCGACGCGCCGGGGGCAGTCGGCGAAGTCATCAATGTCGCGAACGGTGGCCGCATATCGCTCAACCAAGCGTGGGCAACGCTCGGCGAAATCCTTGGTCCATTGCCCAGTCCGACATACGGACCTCCACGCCCCGGCGACGTCCGGGACTCGCAAGCCGATATCGCAAAGGCGGAACGGTTACTTGGCTACCACCCACTTACGTCATTCGAGGAAGGTTTACGCCGAACGGTCGAGTGGGCCGAGGCAGTACTCTGATCCGTGCAACCTTCCGCGCAAGCCGCTCCGGCATCGGAGATTTGCCGCGCCTGTCTTTTTGGCCTCAGAAACTGCTAACCGTCCCACAGCTTGGGCATAGCCACCGCGCGACAACGGAGGACTGATGTTGGGCATTAGCCCCCGCACTCGACCGGCTGACAATCTCCACGGAATGAGTTGGCCAGCATGAGAATCGTGATCACAGTGCCATGTCTGTCAGGGGGCGGCGCTGAGTTCGTGGCATGGCAGTGGGCACGATATTTGGCTGGGGAGGGTGATCATGTCACTGTTTATACGACACATTCCGTGTTAGCGGACGCGACGCCTGAAGGTGTGTCCCTTGTCAAGGCACCTCAAGGCGGCGTGGTAGCACAGGCACGTAACCTAGCGACCTTCCTGAGGAATGAACCGGCGGACGTAGTCGTCGCACTCATGCCTTACTGCAACCTCGTCACCCTCGCCGCCGCACGTTCAATGGGATCGGCAGGCCCGCTAGTGGTAATCAGCGAGCATATTCCCGCGAATGGTCCGTCGATGGTGTACGCAGGAGCTCATCAAAATCACGTTCGGCTGGCTAGACGCATTTATCGATCCGCCGATCTCCTTGTTGCCGTCTCGCACGCCGTCGGCGCCGAGGCAATATCGGAGTACGGAATTTCCATGGATAAGGTCGCGGTTGTCCCGAACCCGGCATTTGCGAAACTCCAGAACCGGCACGTTAAACGCCCCGGCGGAATTCCGCAGTCGGCCAGATTGGATTTGGTTGTTCCAGGCAGACTGGTTCCCCAAAAGCGACCACTCCTGGCTGTGGATGTCGCAGCCATCCTCTCCCCGCACTTCCCCGGGGGCGTCACGTTGCACTTCTACGGCGCCGGCCCTCTGATTGACCAAGTCGTGTCGCATGCAAGCGACGCCGGCGTTAATGCCGTCATGCACGGCTGGGTCGAAAATTGGTTTGATGAATGTCCCGCAGGATCGATTGTCCTCGTAACGTCGGTCCTAGAGGGTTTCGGGAACGTCTTGATCGAGGCCGCCGCAGCGGGATTTCGGAGCGTCGTCTCGTCTAAATGCATGGGCGTCGCCGATGCTGTGATACCAGGCCTAACCGGCGAGTTAACCACTGGCAATACCGCTGAGGATTACGCCGCCGCGGTCCTCCGAACCCCGCGGACCCCCGTATGCGGCATTGAACCGTGGCTACAACGTTTCACCTTCGAGAGCAGCGGACAGATTCTTAGGGACGAGCTGACCCGAATCATGCAACGGCCACCACGGTCTGACCGGTGACCGACGGCGCCAGACGTGCGTCAGGTATCGGTCGAACGTCACTTGGTGCATCGGCCGGAACTCTCGGCTCAACCGTGATCGGGTTCGGTCGCACACTTGCACTGGCAGCGGCAATCGGGACGGGCTTGGT
The DNA here is from genome assembly GCA_903884065.1 of uncultured Actinomycetes bacterium. Classification (GTDB taxonomy): domain Bacteria; phylum Actinomycetota; class Actinomycetes; order Mycobacteriales; family Mycobacteriaceae; genus Mycobacterium. The sequence continues at coordinate 9,413 of CAISDL010000042.1, forward strand.
TGCAGACTCGTACAACATCGCTAACCAGGTACCCAATCAAGTATTCCTACTTTTGGGTGGCGGCACTGTGGGTTTCGTCTTCGTCCCGCAATTAATTCGGCACGCGCGGTTCTCCGAAAAACGCGGCGACGAGTACGGAAGCTTGCTTCTCCTTGGCGGGGCAATCTTCGGGCTGTTTGTAACGATCGCGCTCATCGCATTAAGCCCAACTGTAATCCGACTAATGGGTGGATCGTCGTGGGGTGCAGCCCAGTCATCGCTCGGATTACATCTATCACTGTGGTGTATTCCGCAGATTTTCTTCTACGCCCTCTACAGCGTCGCTTCACAGCTAATGAATGCCCGGGGTAGATTTAGCTCTGTTGCCTGGATTCCAACTGTTAACAGCGTAGTTGTGATCTTGGCCTGTATACCCATCATTGTGGTCGGCACCGTCCAAACGAACGCGCCGGAGTCCGTACGCCCCTGGGAGATTTGGCTCTTAGGCGGTTCGACGTTGCTGGGTTCTGCAGTCCAGGCAATACTTCTCATCATCGTTCTTCGCGCGATAGGCTTCAAGCTTAGCTACCGATTTCCATTACGCGGACTCGGCCTCCGCGCAACTGTCGCAACGGGACTCTTCACTTTAGTGGCGGCCGCTTCTTTTCAAGTTGCCAACCTCGTAACCGCAGGTATATCGACTCAAGCAGGCAGCGCAGCAAAAGCTTTGGGATTCGACGGTCGTGGCTATACCGCTTTCTTTTACGCGCGGACCCTTCTGCTCGTTGCACAGTCCGTCGCCTCGGCAAGCTTGGCGAACGTTCTCTTGCAGAGACTATCGGGACACTATGCTGGAGGTGACAAGGAAACGGCCGCGGACGAATTAAACGAGGCCATCCTCGCCGTAGGCGCTTTTCTGATACCCGTAATGGCGGGCATCATTTGCCTCGGGCCCCTTGGCACTGAGCTCCTATTCACACGAGGGGAGACGAGTAGCGCGGCCGCCCATTATATTGGAATTGTCTTGGCGGTTTTGGCGTTCGGTCTTCTGCCGTACGCACTACACGACTTGCTCATCCGCCCATTCTTCGCGGTGCATAATGCCAAGAGGGTGCTACAGAGTTCCGCGTTTATCAGCGCTATTTGGATCGCTGGGGCATTTTCGGCTGGAATTTTCCTCCCCCCCGAGCACGTCCCCATCGGAATCGCAGCTGCATTTGGACTTTCCTATCTGATCGACTTACCGCTCAAACTTTGGAGCCTTCACAATAGTCTAAGCTTCCGAATCTCAAGCGGCGTAGCGCGCGGATATCTTCGGGCCCTTGCCGCGGGGGGTGTTGCAGCCATTATCACAGGTGCAATATTGATGTACGCGGAGCAGTTTGTCACCCCTAATTGGCTCACAAGGGCAGCTTTGCTAATTGTTGGCATAGCGTTGTTCTTCTTAGTATACTATCCGCTTACCGCACGAAGTTCGATGTCCCTTGGTCGTCTCTTACGCTGGCTTAAGACGTAGCGGAGCCCCCTTCCGGGCGAGTCGGCAGATAGGGTCGACATTCCATTACTTTCAGGCATGTATGATAGCCACCTGATAGGTAAATTTGTCCGCTGTCGAATTCGACCATCTCAACATAACGGAGCAACAATGAAACTTCGCGAGACGTTAAAGCGCATACCACTACTAGCTGGAATTTACCGATCGGCGCGGTCAAAATATTCGATTTACCGGTTGAATCGGAAGAGTACGGAAGAGGTATTTGCGGACATCCATCGAAAAAATTCGTGGGGTGGCATAGAGTCAATCTCTGGACCGGGATCAGATACCGATCAGACACGACAGATCGTGGAGCACCTTCCGGCCATACTCAGAAATTATGACATTTCGACCATGCTCGATCTGCCCTGCGGGGACTTTAATTGGATGAAGCAAGTCGATTTGAGCAATATTGAATACTGCGGTGCAGACATCCTTAGCGACCTCGTCAACAAGAACGCAAAGCAGTACGCTCGCGAAAACATTCGCTTCGAGAAACTAGACCTGCTGAGGGATAAACTTCCTCCTGTCGACTTGATTCTATGCAGAGACTGTTTAATTCATTTATCCTACGACGATATGTTCCAAGCGCTTGATAATATTTGCGCATCGGGCTCGGAATACCTTTTAACGACAACATTCCCGGGATCGACAGAAAATCGTGATATTGCCACCGGCCAAGGGCGCAACATCAACCTGGAAGCGTATCCCTTTAATCTCCCTAGTCCGCTCGAGACGATCAATGAGAAATGCACGCTCGGAAACGGCATCTACCGCGATAAATCTTTGGGACTCTGGAGGATTTCGGACATCCGAGAGCGCCTGAACAATGCCTGATGGGATCGAACGCATCCTCGAGACACGAGCAGAGTCACCAGTGACCTTGCCGGCCCAGGACCCGGTACCGACAGCAAGTTGGGCATACCCATATACTTACCGCTATGCGTGATCATCATTTGGCCCTATTGGCATGCCCAGGATGTCGGCATGATCTGCGGATCGCTTCAATCGGCGAGCGCTCTGGCGAACGGATCCTCGAAGGTTGCCTTTCCTGCACTGGATGCGAGGCTGAGTACCCGATCTCGAAGGGAGTGCCAAGATTCGTACCCCGCGATAATTACGCTTCCGGCTTCGGACTGGAGTGGACGAGGCACGCCAGGACTCAGTACGACAGCAACTCTGGCGTGCCAGCTTCTGAGCAACGGTTCTTCGGCCAAACTCAGTGGCCGCACCAGATGGTAGGCGAGCGAATCCTCGAAGTTGGCAGTGGGTCTGGCCGGTTCACAGAACAAGCAGCAACAACAGGTGCCACCATCGCTTCCCTGGATTACAGCTATGCCGTGGATGCGAACTACGCTTCGAACGGCGATAAGGAAAACGTACTGATTGTTCAGGGCGACGTTTTCGCGCTGCCATTCAAGCCTGGGATCTTCGATCGCGTCTTTTGCTTCGGCGTCTTGCAGCACACGCCCGAACCTGAACGAGCTTTCTTGGCGCTGCCGAATGCGCTTCGATCTGGAGGGTACCTCTGTGCCGATCTTTACAAAGCGACAGTTTGGCGAAAGGTGTTCGCAACTAAGTACTACGTGCGGCCATTCACTCGAAATATGGACCCGGAAAAGCTTTACAAACGAGTTCAAGCCTGGATCGATTTCATCTGGCCAGTTGCGGCATTGATACGCAAGCTACCGAAGGGATATCGAATCAATTGGCGTCTTTTGGTCGCCGACTACAGCTGGCTGGGACTCAAGGGCGATAAGCTTAAAGAATGGGCGTACCTAGACACCTTCGACATGCTTGCGCCGAAATATGATTTCCCGCAGACTTTGGAATCCGTCCAGGCTTGGGCCGACAAGGCGCATCTGACCCGCGTGGACGTCGAATACACCCCGCACGGTATCACCGTCCGCGGAATTTCGCCGGCATCCATTTAGTGCCTAGACAATCTACAGGCGCATCGGCGGTGCTCTCTTAGGCCATAACGGTATTACAGATACGCTTGGTACATAGTTCGCCACAACTCAAACTGCACTAGGGCGAAAAGCAAGTCGCCACTTTGGCGGCCCTTGTCTTGGCCTTTCAGTATTCGCGAAATTGCATTACGGTCAAAGAGACAATCAGGGCTGCTCAACACATCCCAGAAAAGCTCACGGAACGGCCCAGCCTTGAGCCATTCACTGATGGGGATGGAAAAGCCCTGTTTGCGCTCGCGATCGAAGTCGGCGGGAAGAAGCCGTTCTGTGAGATATTTCGGGAGAATTTTCGTCTGCGTGGCGGTCGCTTTCAGGCTGACTGGCACCCGACCGAACGCGAATTCGACAAGACGGTGGTCGAGGAACGGTGAACGCACCTCGAGTGAATTGAGCATGCTGGCACGGTCGACCTTCACCAGAAGGTCATCGACGAGATAGTTAGCGAAATCGGTGCGGGTTGCACGCTGCAGCAAATCCGTTTCGGACGAGATGCAGGTGGGCAGCACACGCTCCGCTGATGTCGGCCAGGCGCCGTATCTACGCATAAGCCGGCGCCTGCTAGTGGCGTCGAAGTACCCCCCAACCACGGGAAGGTCACGTGACAAGTCGACACCTAGCGCCATCAAGTAATTGCGTCGCTTGACGCCGACCGGCAGCAGATGCTCACCACCCCAAGCCAACGACTTCCGCGCGATTTCCGGTACCCGATCAAGCCTCCGCTGCATCCACAACAGACGGCTGTAGCGGCGATAGCCGCCGAACAATTCATCGCCACCGTCTCCACCTAGTGCAACCGTGCATTGCTCCCGCACCAGTCGACTGACCAGGTAGGTCGGTATCATCGAAGAGTCGGCCATCGGCTCGTCGAACTGCCTAGCAAGCTCGGGGATCAACTCAGCAGATGCCGGTTCGGCCATCAGTTCCGTATGGTCTGTTCCGAAGTGGTGTGCAATCTTTCGCGCGAATTCGGTCTCATCATGATTGTCATGTCCGGGAAACCCGATGCTGAACGTACGCACTTGAGAGGAACGGCGCACGGCCGCCGCAGTCACGAGGCTGGAGTCAACGCCTCCACTGAGGAGAACTCCCACCGGTACGTCAGCACGAAGCTGCCCTCCCACGGCATCCTCGAGAAGAGTTTCGAGTTCTTCTACGAGACCAGCCTCATCGGCATGCTGCTGCCGGGTCAACTCAGGGGGCTGCCAGTATCGCCACGAACGGGCTGTGCCACTGCTCAAATCGAAGGTCAGTGCGTGAGCCGCCTTCAGTTTGCGGTAACCCTCCAAAATGCATCGGTCACCGGGCACATAACCGAGCGCAAGGTAGCAGTCGAGGGCTTCGTGATCGATGCGCCGCGGTAACGCGGGGTTTGCTAACAACGCTTTCAGTTCTGATGCGAAGTAAATCGCGCCGTCTCGCAAGGAGTAGAAGAGCGGCTTCTCCCCTACTCTGTCACGCGCCAGGAATAACGTCTGGTTGGGTTCGTCATGAATCGCGAATGCAAACATGCCGACGAGCCGCCCCAAGCAGTCTGTGCCCCATTCGGAGTAGGCCGCCAGCAGAACTTCGGTGTCGCTATGCGAACGAAAAATATGACCGCGCTGTTCGAGTTGTTTGCGCAGTTCAAGAAAATTGTAAATCTCGCCATTGAAGACGATCGACAAACCTCGCGGGCGCAGGTGCATCGGTTGATGGCCCAGGGGGGACAAGTCGAAAATCGATAGCCGCCGATGGGCTAGACCCACCCGGCCGTCGTCGGACCACCACTCCCCTGCGCCGTCGGGACCCCGGTGGAACATCGTGTCACGGCCCACCTCAAGCCATTCCCGATCGTGCTGGCTGGTCATCGAGGCACATCCGGCCAATCCACACATACGTTTAGACTACTGACGGTGGATATTCGTAGCGGAACGTGCCGCTACGCGATTGCAACTTGCTCGTCCCAGGTCCACCACCCATCACCGCAGGCCATACCCTGTCCGCCGACATCATCGGTGAATTTCAAATTTCGCTGCGGCGCTCAGATTGATTAACAGCATGCCCGGAAAGCACTTTAGGCGCGCCAGCAGGCGTCCGGTCCTACCCGACTGGATACGCGCACTGCTCACCGTGATCGCAACTGCGTGCCTAGTCCTCGTAGCGGTCGCTCTGGTTGTCCGCGCTCAACCGGTATCAACAGTGCCATGTCTCATCCTAGCTGTAGACTCGACTTTTGTTCCAGGAATCGCCGTTGTGGGTTTGGCCTTCGCGATCATTTGCCGGCGGCTCATATTGGCGGTCGTCGGCATCTTCCTCGTCACGGCGACCGTTGCGATCCAAGTGTCTTGGTACTACTTCGGACACAGCCCATGGATCGGTAGTCATGTGGAATTACGCCTGCTGGCATCGAACATCCGATACGGACGAGCAGATGCCGACTCATTCGTGGCCCTCGCGAAAAACGGCGCCGACGTGGTTACGGTCGCGGAATTAACCAAGGAAGCGGTCGGGCGCTTCGCTGAAGCCGGCATCGATGAGGCCTTCCCCTATTCGGTACTCAACCCAGCCCCAGGTGCCGCCGGTATCGGCGTGTGGAGTAGGTACCCCATCACGCCTTTTTCGGCCCCTGGGCACCTGAACCTCCGGATACCCGCAGCGCGCATCCAGTTGCCTGGAGTGGAGAACGATCCCTTGATCGCCAGCGTCCACGTTATGTCTCCGGTCGCAGGAGACGACAACACCATCGACGACTGGCGAAATGGCATGGCTGTCGCCAAGGCACAGCTGGACAACTTCGCCAGAGTGGCGGGCCCGGGGGCCGTCATCATCGGCGGGGACTACAACAGCACCCCCGACATGCAGCAGTTCCGCAACCTACTTACCAACGGCTACCGGAATGCGGTGCAACAAACTGGCGCGGGTTTCGCTCCCACCTTCAAGGCTGACACCTGGTTACCCCCGCTTATCACCATCGATCACATTCTGACGCGGAACGCCAGCGCTTCATCAATAAGTACGGTGAAAATCGACGGCTCAGACCATCGGGCCCTGCTAGCTACCATCCGGATTCCGTTCAAGGCAGCATCCTGATAGCCCGGTCGTCGCACACGCCTTAGGCCGCGGGGGGACTTGGCGAACCTGGAACTACTCCTCCACAAAGTTCCGCGTCACCGCCGGATCCACCGGAATCCCCGGCCCAGTGGTGGTGGAGACCGTCACCTTCTTCAGGTACCGCCCCTTCGAGGACGACGGCTTGGCCCGCAGCACCTCATCCAAAGCGGCACCGTAGTTCTCCACCAGCTTCTTCTCGTCGAAAGACGCCTTGCCGATGATGAAGTGCAGGTTGGCCTGCTTATCGACACGGAAGTTGATCTTGCCGCCCTTGATGTCCTGCACGGCCTTGGCCACATCGGGGGTGACAGTGCCCGTCTTGGGGTTGGGCATCAGGCCGCGGGGGCCGAGGACGCGGGCGATCCGGCCGACCTTGGCCATCTGATCGGGAGTGGCGATCGCGGCGTCGAAATCGAGGAACCCGCCCTGGATCTTCTCGATCAGGTCGTCGCTGCCCACCACGTCGGCGCCGGCCGCAATGGCCTGCTCCGCCTTCTCCCCCACCGCGAACACCGCGACGCGGGCGGTCTTGCCGGTGCCATTGGGCAGGCTGACGGTTCCACGAACCATCTGGTCAGCCTTGCGGGGGTCGACGCCCAGTCGGATGGCAACCTCGACGGTTGCGTCCTGCTTCTTCGACGAGGTCTCCTTGGCCAGCTTGGCGGCCTCGAGTGGGGTGTACAGCTTGTCGCGGTCCACCTTCTCGGCGGCTTCGCGGTATGCCTTGCTCTTCTTGCTCATGGTGTCTCCCTGAATAGGTGTTGGAGTTGTGGTCAGTCAGGCCGAAGCGGGCCCTCCCACAGATCGACGCCGGTGGGCGCCGAAGTCTTATTCGACCCAATATCGGGCCGATCCGCCTTCGCTACTCGACCGTGATGCCCATCGAGCGGGCAGTGCCGGCGATGATCTTGGCGGCCTGGTCGATGTCGTTGGCGTTGAGATCGGCCTTCTTGGTCTCGGCGATCTCGCGCACCTGGTCCCAGGTCACCTTGGCGACCTTGGTCTTGTGCGGCTCAGCCGAGCCCTTCTGCACACCGGCGGCCTTGAGCAGCATCCGGGCGGCAGGCGGGGTCTTCAACTCGAAGGTGAAGCTGCGGTCCTCGTAGACGGTGATCTCCACGGGGATGACGTTGCCGCGTTGGGTCTCGGTCGCGGCGTTGTACGCCTTGCAGAACTCCATGATGTTGACGCCGTGCTGACCGAGCGCAGGGCCCACCGGCGGCGCGGGGTTGGCTGCCCCGGCCTGGATCTGCAACTTGATCTTGCCGGTGACTTTTTTCTTCTTGGGGGCCATGGTTTGTGGTGTTCCTTTCTGAGAACGCAGGCTTGCGCCGCGCTAGATCTTGGCGACCTGGCTGAAGGTCAGTTCGACGGGGGTTTCGCGGCCGAAGATGCTGACCAGCACCTTGAGCTTCTGCGACTCGGCGTTGACCTCGCTGATCGAGGCGGGCAAGGTCGCGAACGGCCCGTCCATGACGGTCACCGACTCGCCGACCTCGAAATCGACAAGAATCTCCGGCCGTTCCAGGGTGGCTTCGCCGCTGGCGGCGGACGTACTGGCTGCGGCCTTGCCGGCCTTCTTGGCCGCGCCTTGGGGCAGCAGGAACTTCACCACGTCGTCGAGCGACAGCGACGTCGGGCGCGAGGTCGCGCCCACGAAACCGGTGACTCCGGGGGTGTTACGGACGGTGGACCAGGAGTCGTCGGTGAGTTCCATCCGCACCAGGATGTAGCCGGGCAGGACCTTGCGGTTGACCTGCTTGCGCTGGCCGTTCTTGATCTCGGTGACCTCTTCGGTGGGCACTTCCACCTGGAATATGTAGTCGCCGACGTCCAAGTTCTGCACGCGGGTCTCGAGGTTGGCCTTCACCTTGTTCTCGTAGCCGGCGTAGGAGTGGATGACGTACCAGTCACCCGGCTTGCTGCGCAGGTCTTTCTTGAGCGCGGCGGCGGGGTCGAGTTCCTCTTCGGGAGCCTCAGGCGTGACAGCATCCGGCGTCACCTCGTCGATCACGTCGACGGCGGTGTCACCCGCGGGCGCGTCGCCTTCGGGGTTCGTCACGGTAGTCAGTCCTCTCTAGAACGTTCGATCACTTGTTGCCGAAAATCAGCAACACCAGCTTGGCCAGCCCCAGATCCACCGCGCCGATCAGCGCGACCATGAACACCAGGAACGCCAGCACGACGGCGGTGTAGCTGACCATCTGCTTGCGGTTGGGCCAGATGACCTTCCGCATCTCGGCCACGACCTGCTTGAGGTAGGTCCAGACGAACAGAATGGGGTTGCGGGTAGGCGCGCCGGTCGCCAGCGCCTTATTCGCCTTCTTGCCGTCGGCCTCGTCATCGAGACCCAGGTCGAGGGCGGTGGTTTCGGAATCGTCGAACTCGGCGAGCGCCGTCGCACCGGCGCGCTGCTTGGACCGCTTCCCGGTCGGCCGCAGCGGCTGGGTCATCGCGGCGGTGTTCTCGCCACCGCCGCCTGCGGCGTCGGCACTATCGCGCTCGTCGCTCACCGCACGCTCCTCACATGTCCATCAGGGCTCACGCCCTCGAGTCTATTCAGTTGAGCAGGGGCGACAGGACTTGAACCTGCAACCTGCGGTTTTGGAGACCGCTGCTCTGCCAGTTGAGCTACGCCCCTCTGCATTCACATTCAGCCGCGGCACTTCACCACATAATTGACGCGCTCCCCGATCGGTCCAGCCGAACCGACGGACAGCGCGCTTACGTGGGGAAATCCCGACATTAGAGTGTAGCGCGAGACCCTGGGGAGTTACTAATCATGGGTGACGGGCTTGCGCAGCACCTGGCCGGTCTGCGGATCCCAGCCGGCCGAGATCGAATTGTCGCCCTCGTGGCCCATCAGGGTGGTGTAGGCGATCATGACCACGTCGCCGGTCTTGTTGTCGGTCAGCACGTTGCGGGAGGTGACGATGTCGGCGCCGAACCGTTCGTCGACGGAGTCGATGTACATGGTGGCCTCCACCACATCGCCCTCCACGATGGGCCTGAGGAACTTGAATTTCTGGTCCACCTGGACGATCTGCATGGTCTCGAAGCCGACGTCGACGTGCTGGAAGAAGTGCCGTTGGGTCATCACCGCGATGATCGACACGAAGGTCAACGGCGCCACCAGTCCGCTGTAACCCATCTCGGTGGCCACCGCCGGGTCGACGCTGGCCGGATCGTGGGCCTTGACGGAATTGGCGTACTGGCGAATCTGCTCGCGGCCCACCACAAAAGGTTCGGGGTATTTCCAGACCATGCCCCGGATATCGGTCTTGAGCGCCATGTCAGGCCAGCTTCGCGGTCGCCACGGCGCGGCCGAAGATCTTCTTGCCGTTATGGGTCGCGGTCAGCGCGATCGTCGCCGCCTTGTTCTCCTCGTCAACCGACTTCACACGGCCGTTGAACACGATGTCGGCGCCCACCCCGTCGTTGGGCACCGGCACGATCGCGGTGAAGCGGACGTTGTACTCCGTTACTGCACCCGGGTCGCCCACCCACTCGCTCACGTAGCCGCCGCCGAGGCCCATGGTGAGCATGCCGTGCGCGATGGCGGTATCGAGTCCCACCTGCTTGGCGATCTCATCGTCCCAGTGGATGGGGTTGAGGTCGCCGGAGACGCCGGCGTAGTTCACCAGGTCCGCCCTGGTGAGATTGATGGTCCTCTCGGGCAACTCGTCGCCGACCTTGACCGAACTGAACTCACGCAATGCCATCGTTGAAGCCACTCTCTCCACTGTCGTCACTCCGCCCGGCGAGCGTCGTGTAAGTCTCCTGTACCGCCTCGCCATCCTGGTTCGTAATGACGTTCTTGGTGACGATGATGTCGGTTCCATGCGCCTGCCGGACCTCAAACACGTAGACGTCGCAAAAGAGCGTGTCGCCGGCGACGACCGGCTTGAGGAACTTCAGCGACTGGTCGACATGGACGATCTGCTTATCGGTGATGCCGATGTCGGCCGATTCGAAGAACGCCCGCAGGGCGACGTAGCCGAACACCGAGATGAACGTCAGCGGCGGTATCAGGCCCTTGTGCCCGAGTTCCACTGCTGCGGAGTCGTCGAAGTGCGCCGGGTCGGTGTTCTGCACCGCCGTCGCGTACTCGCGAATCTTCTCGCGCTCTACCAGGTAATAGTCAGGATGCCGATAGTGCGTTCCGACCAATTCCTTCGAAAGAGCCACGTGTCAGCGGGACTCTTTGTGCGCCTGGTGCTTGCCGCAGTTGGGGCAGAACTTCTTCAGCTCCAACCGGTCGGGATCGTTGCGCCGGTTCTTTTTGGTGATGTAGTTCCGGTTCTTGCACACTTCGCAGGCCAAGGTGATCTTGGGCCGCACATCTGTACTTGACGCCACGTCAACTGCTCTCTTTCGCGATCGTTCGTCTGCGTAGCGGTGGGGGGGCTCGATCCCCCGACCTCACGATTATGAGTCGTGCGCTCTAACCAGCTGAGCTACACCGCCGTGCCGGAGCCGCCGCCGAATGAACGACGTCCACCGAGCCCCCTAACGGAATCGAACCGTTGACCTTTTCCTTACCATGGAAACGCTCTACCGACTGAGCTAAGGGGGCCTGACCCGCGTCGCGGACCCTAGAGAGAGTACAACCTGCGGTTGGACGCAACCAAACCGCAGCGAAGGTTCCGTTGAGACGGCAATATCTGGCGCGGATGGTCCAACCCGAACGAGACGAGGAGCCCCGGCCCTGCACGTACTTTTCGTCTGCACCGGAAACATCTGCCGCTCTCCTACCGCCGAGCGGCTCGCCGCCGCATTCGGAGCACAACTGGAGATCCCCGACTTCACTGCGTCAAGTGCCGGGACGCGGGCGATGATCGCCCACCCCATGCATCCCGAAGCCGCCCGCGTTCTGGAGGACCTGGGCGGGGACCCCTCCGGCTTCGCGGCACGGCAGCTCACACCCAAGATCGCCTCGGGGGTCGACCTCGTCATCGCCATGACGCGGGCCCACCGCGATGCGATCCTCGAACTGGCCCCGCGCCAACTCCACCGCACCTTCACCCTGGCCGAAGCCGCCCGGCTGGTATCGGAGTTCGGCGCCCAGGACGTCAAGGGCCTCGCCGCCCTGCGGCCGCAACTGCGGCCCGGCGACGCCGCCGACATTCCCGACCCGATCGGCCAGGACCCGGACGTCTTCAACCGCGTCGGTTCCCGGATCGCCGAGTTGATGCCCCCCGTCATGGAGCTTTTCCGGCGATCATCGGCCGACATCAGGCCGTAGCCGTCCACACTGGGGAAGCCATCCACCGGGGGCTTAATGTTGGAGCCATGGCATCGACTGACCGCCTCTATTTCCGGCAGCTGCTGTCCGGCCGCGACTTCGCCGCCGGCGACCCTATCGCCCAGCAGATGCGCAACTTCGCCTACCTCATCGGTGACCGCGAAACCGGCGCGGCGGTGATGGTCGACCCCGCCTACGCGGCCGGTGACCTGCTCGACACCCTCGAGTCCGACGGGATGACCCTCTCCGGCGTGCTGGTGACCCACCACCACCCCGACCACGTCGGCGGCTCGATGATGGGCTTCACCCTCAAGGGACTGGCCGAGCTGCTGGAGCGGGTCAGTGTCCCGGTCCACGTCAACACCCATGAGGCGCAATGGGTTTCGAGGGTCACCGGAATTCCGATGAGCGACCTGACGTCGCATGAGCACGGCGACAAGGTCAACGTCGGCGACATCGAGATCGAATTGCTGCACACACCCGGCCACACCCCCGGCAGCCAGTGTTTCCTCCTCGACGGCCGCCTGGTTGCCGGGGACACCCTGTTCCTGGACGGCTGCGGCCGCACCGACTTCCCCGGCGGCGACGCCGACGAGATGTTCCGCAGCCTGCAGAAGTTGTCCCACCTCTCCGGCGATCCGACGGTATTCCCGGGACACTGGTATTCCGCCGAACCCAGCGCCGGCCTCGAGGATGTCAAGCGCAACAACTACGTCTACCGGGCCTCCAACCTGGAGCAGTGGCGCGCCTTGATGGGCACCTGAGTAACGTCATCGCCCGACAGCCCAGAGAAGGAGCACCATGAGCCTCAGCTACCGCCGCGACGAATCGATCGCCGTCATCACCATGGACGACGGCAAGGTCAATGCACTGGGGCCCGCCATGCTCGCCGAGATCAATAAGGCACTGGACCAGGCCGAGAGCGACGACGCCGGCGCGGTCGTGATCGCCGGAAACGACCGGGTCTTCAGCGGCGGATTCGACTTGAAGGTGTTCCGTTCCGGCGACGTCCAGGCGTCGATCGACATGCTCACGGCGGGCTTTGAGTTGTCCCACCGACTGCTGTCGTTCCGCAAGCCGGTGGTGGCGGCGTGCACCGGGCACGCGATTGCCATGGGGTCGTTCCTGGCCTGCAGTACCGATCACCGAATTGCCGCCCCGGGCTACAACTTTCAGGCCAACGAGGTGGCGATCGGCATGGTTCTGCCGTACCCGGCCCTCGAAGTGCTGAAACTGCGGCTGACCCGATCGGCCTACCAGCAGGCCGTCGGCCTCGCCAAGGCGTTCCTTAGCGACACCGCACTGGCCGGCGGCTGGGTCGACGAGTTGGTCATGGCCGACCTGGTGCTGGATCGGGCCTGCGAGGCCGCCAAGGATTTCGCCACCACCCTGAACGCCGGCGCCCACTACGCGTCCAAGATGCGGGCCCGCCAGGAGGCACTGGACGCCATCCGGCACGGTATCGACAACATCCACACCGAATTCGCCTCGCCCTAAAAGGTGAACCGCTTCGCCGGTCGGGTCGCGATCGTCACCGGCGCGGGCGCGCCGGACGGGATCGGCGTGGCGGTGGCCCGGCTGCTGGTTGCCGACGGCGCGGCGGTGGTGCTGGGCGCGACGTCCGACCGTATCCACGACCGCGCGGCCGAGTTCGGTGATGCCGCCGTCGGCGTGGTGATCGATCTGACGACCGAGGCGGGCGCCGAGGCACTCGTGCGAACGGCAGTGGATCGCTGGGGCCGGGTGGACGTCCTGGTGAACAACGCCGGCATGACATCGGTGGCGTCTGGTTGGGACGCCGACGGCGACGTCGCTGCGCTGTCGCTGGCGGAATGGGACGCGACGATCGCCCGCAACCTGACGACGGCGTTTCTGATGTGCCGAGCGGTGGTACCGGTGATGATCTCGGCGGGGTACGGGCGAATCGTGTCGGTCGGTTCGACGACCGGAACGGTCAACGCGATGCCCGGCCAGTCCGGATACACCGCCGCCAAAGCCGCGCTGGTGGGATTCACCCGCGCCCTGGCGCTGGAGGTCGTCGGTCAGGGCGTGACCGTCAATGTCGTTGCGCCCGGATATGTTTCGACCGGTTCCCAGTTGGACTTCGAAGCAGTGGCAGCGGCCGCAGGACCGATCGGGCGCAGTGGGACCCCGGCCGAGATCGCCGCATGTGTGGCGTTCCTGGCGCATGAGTCGGCATCCTTCGTCACCGGCGCGGTGCTGGTGGCCGACGGTGGGCACGGTCTCCCGGAAACCTGGCCGCGGCCCTGACGCCTAACCAGCGATCCAACTGCGGGCCTCGTCGATGTCACCGGCCGGGCGCCCCGAAGCTGTCCCAGCCGGGGAAGTGCGGCGCCTCGATGATCAGGCCGTTGAGATCACCATGCTCGTCGATCTGCGGGTCGACGGCTTTACCCAACTCGACGAAGTCGGACTTCTCCAAGGCCGAGTCAGGCCGCAGGGTGAGGACGGCGGTGGCGGGATCGAGGTGGTAATCAATCATGGCTGCCATCCTCAGCGCGGCCGCAGAGCGCGGCCAGAGGAGAAAGTCCCCTTAGAGGCTGGCTTCCCAGTCCAGCAACCGGCGGGCCAACTCCGGCCCGGCGTCCTCCTGGATGAAGTGGCCGGCATTGATCCGGGCGTGCGGCTGCCCGGCGGCGCCGGGGATGTGACGGATGAGCGGCTCGTCTGCCTTGCCGAGGATCGGGTCGCGGTCACCGAAGACGCACAGCACCGGTTTGTCCCAGCGGCCCAACACATCCCAGGCGGCACGGTTGGCGGGGATCGCCGGATCAGCCGGCGAGGTCGGGACCAACAGCGGGAAGGCGCGCGAACCGGCCTGGAAACTCTTGTCCGGGAAGGGGGCGTCGTAGGCCGCCCGAACGGCCTTGGGCACCGTACGGACGGTGCCGCGGTCCACCAGCCAGCCCGAGGGCAGCGCCGGGGCGTACTTGGCAAAGGCCCGCCAAATGCGGAACGCCAGGGGCGTGGGCTGCTCGGCGATGGGCAGAAAACCGTTGGCGATGAACAACTTTGCGAAACGGTCGGGATGCTCGGCGGCCACTCGCAGCCCGATCAGCGAACCCCAGTCCTGAACGACCGCGGTGACGTCACGCAGGTCCAGCGTCGTCATCCACGATGTCACCCACTCGACGTGGCGCTGATAGGTGTAGTCCTCCTGTCGGGTCGGCTTGTCCGAGCGGCCGAAGCCGATGAGGTCGGGAGCCAGCACCCGGTGTCCGGCAGCGGCCAGCGGCGCAATCATGCTGCGGTACAGGTAACTCCAGGTCGGCTCACCATGCAGCAGTACTACGGGAGCCCCGTCGCGGGGGCCTTCGTCGACGTAGTGCATCCGCAGCGGCGGGGCACCATGAGATTCCACCTCAACGTAATTCGGCGTAAAGGGGTAACCGTCCAGATCGTCGAACCGCGAGTCCGGCGTGCGCAGAAAGTCCACAGCTTATCTAAGCAGTGAACTCCGCGACCGGGTCCAGATGTCCCCCTCGAGAGGGCCGGGCAGCGAGGCCTCCTCGGCGACGAACACCGGATCGTCGCCGGCCTCGGCCTGCAGGTGGTAGTTCCGCAGCAGAGCGAAGGCCCACTTGCCCAGCAGCACGATCGCGATCAAGTTCACGATGGCCATGAAGCCCATCGAGATGTCGGCGATATCCCATACCGTCGAGAGCTTGGCGAGGCCGCCGAGACCGATAGCCGCCAGCACCAACAACCGGAAAATCGTGATGCCACGGTCCTTGACGCCGAGGAAGAACAGGTTGATCTCGGCATACACATAGTTGCCCAGTACCGAGGAGAACGCGAAGACGAACACCAGAATGGTCATCAACCAGGTGGTCCACGGTCCGAGGCTGGCGGCGACGGCCGACGCGGTCAACGAGGCTCCCGCCATCTTGCCGGGGGCATGCGGATCATAGATCCCCGGGCCGGAGACCAGGATGATCAGCGCCGTCGCGGTGCAGATGATCATGGTGTCGACGAAGACGCCCAGCGACTGGATCAGACCCTGCTTGACCGGGTGGGAGACCGTTGCGGTGGCGGCGACGTTGGGTGCACTACCCATGCCGGCCTCATTGGAGAACAACCCACGCTTGAGTCCGTTGAGCATCGCCGCGGCGATACCTCCGGTGAACCCGCCGGCCATCTGCTGTAACCCGAAGGCGCCACCGATGATCTCGGCGAAGGCCTGCGGCAGGTTGCCGATGTTGAGGGCGATGATCACCAACGCCAGCAGCACGTAGGCCAGTGCCATCAGCGGCAACACGATCTCGGCCACCTTCGCGACCCGACGGACACCGCCGAAGAGAATCGGTGCGGCCAGCAGCACCAGACCAATGGTGGTGTAGTGCACTTCGACCGCGTGCGAGGAATTGAGCACATCGGCAATCGCATTGGCCTGCACCATGTTGAACGCGAAGCCGAAGGTGAACACCAGCAGCACCGCGAAGAGCACGCCCCCGGGTCGTGAGTTCAGACCTCGCTGGATGTAGAACGCTGGCCCGCCGCGGAAGGTACCGTCGCCGGCGCGGACTTTGAAGACTTGGGCCAGTGTCGCCTCGACCAGGGCGGTGGCCATGCCGATCAGGGCGACGATCCACATCCAGAAAATCGCACCGGGGCCGCCGACGGTCAGGGCGATCGCGACGCCGGCGATGTTGCCGGTGCCCACCCGGGAGGCCAGGCCGACGCAGAAGGCCTGGAACGACGAGATGCCGCCGTCGCCCACCCGGGAATTGAAGAGTTGGCCCAGCATCCGCCGGAAGTAGCGGAACTGGACGAACCGCGTCCTGATGGTGAAATAGATTCCGGCCGCAACGAGCAGGTAGATCAGCACGTAGGTGTACAGAATCTTGCTCACCGGGTCGATCAGGTTGGCCTGAATGAAATCCACACGTCACCTCCGCTTGGCGATTTTGCGAATCTTTGCATCAACTCGCCGGGGGTGCAGCATAAATGCCTGATCGACTTACGGCACGGGTGCCGGGGTCGGCGCTCCAGCCTGCGCGACAGGTGCCGGTGGCGGCACGTCCTTGGCAGCCAGCGCGCTGCCCTTGATCCACGTCTTCCACGGAACCGACCAGCTACCGCCCTGCGCAACCGTGAGCGGCGGACCGCCGGTGTAGCGGACCTCGATCGGGTCACCCGGCTGAACGAAGTCGTAGTACCACTTGGCGTTCTCGGTGTTGAGGTTCAGGCAGCCGTGCGAGAGGTTGGTGTTGCCCTGCGCCCAGATCGTGTCGTTGAGTTCGTGCAGGTATACGCCGTCGGTGCTGATCCGGGTGGCCCAGCCGATCTTGCGGTTGTAACTGTCGGCGGACCCGAGGGGAATCCCGTAGGTCAACGAGTTCATGGTGACCACCTCGCCCTTGTCCAGCACGCTGTAGATGCCCGGCGGGGTCCACCAGTGGAACTCTTTGCCCGCGACGAACGAGGTTCCGCCGCGGCCCATCGAGGTCGGCATCGTGCGCACCAACCGGCCGTTGTCGAAGACGCTGACCTGCTTGGTGATGTCGTTGGCGATGGCAAGGTGGGCCGCGCCGATGTTCATGGTCGCGTGCGCATCGGTCTGACCGTAGAGGCCGTCCCCCAGCTTGAGACCGAACACGTTGAGGTCCACGTCAATCCTGGTGCCCGGCGCGTAGAAGTTCTCGGGACGCCACTGCGCGACGGAGTCGCTGATCCAGTTCCACGAACCCTGCACCGGCGGGTTGGTGCGCACGATCATGTGCTTCTCGGCCAGGACCTTGTCGGTGATCGCCTCGTCGAAGTGGGCCTGGACGATGCTGGCCACGCCGTAGCGCACGTCGGGATTGGGGGCGAAGCCGCCCTGAACCTCGATGTAGGGATGGACATAGTTGTTAGGCGCCAGGGTGCTGAAATTCGTGGTGCGCGACAGCGGAACCCCGCTGGTGCTCTTGCTGTTGACCGTCATGGTGTAGGTCCGGGCGAAGTTCAGTCGCTGGGTGGGCGCCCACGAGGTGCCGTCGTCGCCGATGGCGCCCTCGACGGAATCACCCCAGTCGTCGGTGAGCGCCACGCTGGTGATCTTGCCGTCGACCACGTCCACCACCGGCTTGTCCAGCGGACTGATGTCCTCGGCCCCGTCGAACGGGGACACCCCGAGCAGTGGCGGAGTCGGCCGGGCCGGCGGCAATTCCGCGGCCGCGGTGGCCGTCGCGGTCTTGCAGCCTCCGTGGCAGCCGGGCAGTCCGGCGACGTCACTGACCAGCACACCACCAAGCAAGGTCAACACGACCACGCTTGCTGTCCGCGCACGGCGGGGAAGCATCACCGATTCACTCCAGGGCAGTTGTCGAGGGGTCACACGTCACCGTTGACCTTCGAATCATAGTCACAGCGCGGGACTATTCCGAAGCCCGCGACGAGCCGCCGGCCCGCATTGCTTAGCAAACTCATGTGACCTGGCGCACGACACCCTGCGTCGGCGCAGGCAGCGCGCTTCGATCCAGCGTCCAGGTGCCCGGACCGAGTTTGCTGAGACATGCGGTAAGGGCGTCGGCTTCACGAGATCCCGGGAATACTGAGAAAGGCCGCCTGTTACACTTGGAACAACGCCGGCTTCACGACAAAGTCGCCGGCTACGTCGTGGAACGCCTTCACTCTTCCGGCGCCGCCCCCCATTTTCGGGGCAGGAGTGCCGAGTTCGAATGATTCGTGCCCTACAGCACAACACGTCTCGCGGCGATCGATATTGCCTCCCGGCAGTCTCGCCCACCCCTGTGCTGAATCTTCGCGATCGCGACACCGTCGCACGCAGTGGCACACCCAAAGCCTGAAAGGCTGTTCATGACAACCGCAAATACCTTCGCCGGACTCGGCGTGCCCGCACCCCTGGTGCAGGCGCTCACCGCCGCCGGTCTCACTTCTCCGTTCCCGATCCAGAGCGCGACCCTGCCCGACACCCTCGCCGGACGCGACGTGCTGGGCCGGGGCAAGACCGGCAGCGGCAAGACCCTCGCCTTCTCGATTCCGCTGGTCACCCGGCTGTCCCAGAACAAGCGCCGGCCCTCCCGGCCGGCCGGTCTGGTGCTGGCCCCGACCCGCGAACTGGCCACCCAGATCACCGCGACGCTCGAACCCCTCGCCGCGGCCTACGGGCTGCGAGTCACGACCATCTTCGGCGGGGTGCCGCAGGGGCGCCAGGAACGAGCGCTCAAAGACGGTGTCGACATCGTGGTCGCCTGCCCGGGACGACTCGAGGACCTGATGCGCCAGCGGCTGATCAGCCTCGACGCCGTCATGGTCACCGTGATCGACGAAGCCGACCACATGGCCGACCTCGGATTCCTGCCCGGCGTCACCCGGATCCTGGCCGCCACTCCCGCCGGCGGGCAGCGGATGCTGTTCTCGGCGACTCTGGACAACGGGGTCGACAAGCTGGTCAACCGCTTCCTCAAAGATGAGGTGTCGCATTCGGTCGACCCGCAGGACTCCCCGGTCGCGGCGATGACCCACCACGTCTTCCACGTGGCCAGCGCCGACGCCAAGAAGGACTTGGTGCGCGTCCTGGCCTCCGGGACCGGGCGGCGAATCCTGTTCCTGCGCACCAAGCATCAGGCCCGCAAGCTCGCCCGCCAGCTCACCGAATCGGGCATCCCGTCGGTGGACCTGCACGGCAACCTGTCCCAACCGGCCCGCGATCGCAACCTGGCCGCGTTCACCGCGGGAACGGCCCGGGTTCTGGTGGCCACCGACATCGCCGCCCGCGGCGTCCACGTCGACGACGTCGAACTCGTGGTGCACTGCGACCCGCCCGCCGAGCACAAGGCCTACCTTCACCGTTCCGGACGGACCGCACGCGCCGGCCGGGCCGGTGACGTCGTGACCGTCGTGTTGCCCGAGCAGCGCAAGGACACCCAGGTACTCCTGCGCAAGGCAGGCATCACCGCCACCCCGCAATCGGTGGCGGCCGATTCCGCCGCGGTCGTGGACTTGGTCGGCGAGCTGGCGCCGCATCAGGCGCCCTGCGCGCCGCCGAAGGCGGTGCAGCAACCGCCGCGCCGCACCGGAACCCGCGAGCCGCAACGCCGGAGAGTCTCCGGGCCCGCTGCGCCCCGTTCCGCCAACCGCCGCCGGGCTTCCCGCGGCGCGGGTGCGACGGCCGTCTAATCCGCTTTCGGGCGGCCGGTCCGGGTCGCGTTCCACGAGGCACTTTCGGCCTGCGCGGCACGCATGACCCGGTCGGCCGCTTGAAACTCCTTGCTGGCCTTCTCCGAATCGTCGATCCGGCGCTCAGACGCCCGGCGTAGCACCATCATGGCCAGGGGCGGTGCCGTCATCGACGGCACCACCAGCAGGCTGATGACCGCCGAGCGACCGGCCAGGACCATCAGCCGGTGATGCGGAGTGTTCCGGCCGATCTTGGCCGCCATATCCGGGGACATCGTGCTCAACACCGGGGTCGGCGAATACGCGGACCAGTTGATGTCGATGCCGAGGACCTCGCCGAGCGCGGGATGCAACGCCTCGACGAGATCGGGCAATTCGCGCGCCATCGCGGCGGTGCGGGGCCACCAGGCCCCGTCGATGTCTCCGCCCAGGACTCCGGCCAGAGCGACCCGCACCGGACTCGCCACCCGCCGGGAGGACTGTCTGGCAGCCAAATCAGTGGGCTCCACGGGAGCTCCTTCGCGTCAGGACGGGCACGCGATTGAGGAACCGCAGGCGTTTCCGAGCCTACACGCGCCTCCAAAAACGACGGTGAGCAGCGATAACAGCCCGTTGACCGCAGGGTCGGCAACGCGTTCTAGGCGACCCCCAGGCGGCGCGCGAGATCCGGTCCGCCCACCTCGGTGATGAAATCCGGGTCGCCGCACACCACGAGTTGGTCTCGTGCGCGAGAAAGACCGACATACAAGCGTTCTCGCGCGCGCTCCAGGCCGTAGCGGTCGTTGACCACGAGCACGATGGCTCGCCGCTCAAGTCCCTTGAAACCCAGCACGTGCCCGTAGAACACCTGCTCGGCGTCCCAGAAGCTGTCCCAGTAGGCCGACGTGCCCTCGGCCTGGCGGCTGACCTGTTCGGGGTGGCGACTGCCCGTGGTCAACAGTGCGACGTCCTCGGGGCGCCAACCCTCGTCGAGCAGGGCATCGACCTGGTCATCGCCGATGCTGAGCGCCTCATCGGAGTCACAGGCCACGAACCGCACCTCCGGCCCGTCTCCGCCGAGGAGCCGCATCGGGTGATCGACCAGCGGCTGAAAGGCGTTGGCAATCTGGCGCGTGTTACGGATGTTCTGGTCGAGGATCAACGGCACCAGTGGCACCGGCGGGGTTCCCTGGCGGTCGAACACCCGCTGCCCTTCGTCGCTGAACACGTAGAGGCCGCCGGCTTCGGGATCGCGCAACGCGATCAGGATGGGCTCCCACCAACTGTCGGCGAAGTCCTGCGCCTCGTCGATGACGATGGCGTCGAATCGCTGGCCGTCCGCCAGATCGGCCGCCAGTTGCTCCATCTGAGCGGGCAGGTCATGTTCGAAGAACTGCGAGACTTCTTGGGTCCGCTCGGACTCGTCGGCACCCTCGGGAGCACCCCACTGGATGCCGAGTTGGTGGAACTCGCCGACATAACCGGGCTGCTGGCGCCGCTTCCAGGTGCCGGTGATGCGCTTGAGGTAGGACGCCAGGCCGTGCGAATAGCAGACCAACGCCACGCGCTGGCCGGCCGCTGCCAGTCGGCGA
Source organism: uncultured Actinomycetes bacterium (assembly GCA_903884065.1). Classification (GTDB taxonomy): domain Bacteria; phylum Actinomycetota; class Actinomycetes; order Mycobacteriales; family Mycobacteriaceae; genus Mycobacterium. The sequence continues at coordinate 30,950 of CAISDL010000042.1, forward strand.
GCCTGTTCGGTGGCCATGAAGGTCTTGCCGCTTCCCGCGCCTCCGCGGACCTCGACGCGGTTGAGCAGGCGGATGGCGTCGAGAATGACGGCCTGGCGATCGGTGAGGACGTCGGCGGCGTCGTCGTTCTCCAGTGCGCGGGCAACGACATCACGTTGGGGCAGGCCGCGGCCCGCCAGCGCTGTCGTGAGCTGCCCGATGGCGGTGTCGCCCAGCAGCGGCAGATCAGTCCTCTGGTTGAGCGCGACGGCGCGCAGCTTCGCACCGATCCGGGTGACCTCGTCGCGGTCGATCACCATCCATCGCGGGCAGTCCGGAAGCGCAAAACCTTGGGAGAGATCGCTATTGGGAAGAACCACAACGTGATTCCATCGCGGACGGGCCTGCGTCCAGCGCGGGTCGGACTCGACGAAATTGCGCAACGCATAGCGGGCCTGCCGGACCTGGCGGACCGGGTCGATGACCTTGACGTGGCCACCGCGGCTGCGCTGCAGCCAGTCGCGACCGTCGTGCCACACCTCGCCGCCCTTGACCTCGACGCAGATGACTCCGGCGCCTTCGAGGGCGACGACGAAGTCGATCTCGTGATCCTTCTGGTGGTCGGTGACCCGTTGGCCGACGATGATCACGTCATGGTCGCCGAGTTGGTCGACAAGCAGGCGGAAGACCTTGCGCTCGGTGTCGTTGGCCAGTCGGGGTTTGTCGGGCAACGTGATCGGCATCCTGCAACCTTTCTCGCCCCCACCTCCGTGTGCGCGCTGATCGTAGAACGCGTCCGGACGCTCGGGCCGGATTAACTCCTGTACCGTGGATGTCAGAGCCGTTCGCCAGCGCAGGGCGACCAGGGATGAAGATCATCCGGCTCGCCTCCCGAACCCGATCTCAGGCCGGGCCTCAACGAACAAGGACATGCCATGAACGACAGCCTCTTTTCACATCCCACCGAAGCTCAGTCCGAAGCCAAGACCGAAGAAAACACCAGTGCCGAGCCGGTCACTATGCCGGTGTTCTCCCACCAGGATCGCTGACCCTCCAGCCTGGGATCCCTGTCGCTAGTCTGCATTCACTTCGGTTGCGAGACAGGGGCGAGATGATCGACCAGGCGGCGAACGCAAGCGGGCGACGCTCGGATTGGCCCGCCATCGCCGCGGCGTTCGTCCTCGTCATCGGGTTCACCTACAGCGACGACATCATCGAATTCTTCGCCGAGGCCGGCGGGGTTTCGCTCTCCCGATGGGCCATCGTCATCCTCGACCTCTCGCTGGTCGGCGGAAGCGCCGTTCTGAAATGGCACATGACACCCCGGCCGCGACACTTCGGCACGTTTCTGCAGGGTCTGCTTCGGGGGCCGTGGCTGATCGGCGCCGCGGTGGTGCTGTTCGTTCATCTGGTCTTGCTGACCACCCCACCGCCGGAACGGGACTGGGCGGTGGCGGGATCGTTGTGGCTGACGCTGCTGACCACCGCCGCCTTCGTGGTGGCGATGGGCCTACTGCTGGTCCCGGCTCTGGGAGCCGATTCGGCACCGCGGGGATGGATCCTGCCGGTGGTGATCGGGACCTTCGTGGCGCAGGTGGCCTCGGCGATGTGGTACCCGCTCATCGACATGGACAGAGCCTGCGCTGACGACGTCTCCACCGAGTACTTCAACGGCATGGTCCAGGTGCTGCCGGTCTTTCTCGTGACACTGGGCCTGGAGGTCAATTATCTGCGCATGCACAACGCGATTCGCGCCTCGGGACCGCGGGCGGTCGCCGTGATGACGGTGATCCTGCTGTGCGTCGCGGAGGTCCTCGCGTTCTCCATGTTGATCAAGGGCGACAAGATCAGCTGCGGGTCTGCGGCGGACTGGCACGAGTACATCTCGTTCGTCGTGACCGTGCACGCCGCGGCAATCAGTCTCGCGACGCTGGCGTGGCTGTTGTTGGCCATTCCGCACAAGCGGTCCGATGGTTGATGAGTTGGACCGGGTGATCGCGGCATGGAGGGCGGAGCTCAGTTCGTGAGAGCCACCGGGGTTTTCTCGAACAGATAGTGGAAGACCATCCACTCGTTGCCGTCGCGGTATCCGAAGACCTCTGAGCAGAACAGCAGGAACATGCGCCACCGCTGCAGGGCGACCGATGCCGATGTCGGTCCGCCCTCCAGTGCGCGCAGGCATTCCGCGGTGTTCGCGTCCAGCTTGGCCAGCCACGCATCGAGTGTTCGGCTGTACTGCCGGCCGTCGATGTCCCAGACGCGCGCTTGCTTGAGATCCGGGGGCAGGAAGTACTCGAAGAGATCTCTGCTGGGCATGGTGCCGCCGGCGAAGAAATACTTTCCCATCCAGTCGGTGGTCTTGAAGTCGTAGGCGAATCGGCGATTTCCCAGGATCTGCACCATCATTCGGCCGTCGGGCTTCAGCCAGGAGCTGACCTTTTTCAGCACCATGTCGTAGTTCTTCATGTGCTCGAGCATTTCGCAGGAAACGATCACGTCGAAGGACTCGCCGAACGACGGGTCGTCGAATGTGCTCGCGTCGGCTTTGACATTGGTGAATCGTCCTGCGTGACGGGCATTACGGGCCTTGATGAAATCCTGCTGAGTTGTGCTGTTGGACAGGAACGTCACGTGGACGTCGTCGTAGTTCTCCAGGACGTAGCCGCCGTGCGAGCCCCAGCCGCAGCCGAGATCGAGTAGTCGAATCGGTCCGCGATCGCGGACGACTTCACTGAGTTCGAGGTGATCTTCGAGGAACGCGTGCAGCATGGCGGTCTCGGCGTCGGCCAGGCTTGTGGTCTGCTCCGGGAACAGACAGCAGGAGTATTTCAGATGCGGGCCGAGCATCAGTTCGAAGAACCGCGTCGGCACCTCGTAGTGCTGGATGTTGGCGTCGGCCTGATGGGTCGCGCCGGCACTGGCGCGAAGTTTCTCGAAGTACTTCTTCTTGAAGTGCGCCTGCTTCTCGGTATCACCGCCGCACTCGAAGGTTGTGACCCAGGATCCGCACATGGTGCGAACCAGAAGCCTCATCAGGGAATCCGGAAGAAGACCACGTTCCTTGAGGGCGAGCACGGTGTTGAACAGGAATTCCACAATGGTCATCCAAACACACCGCGCCAGGTCTCCCGGGGGCGAAGCCACGTCTCTACGTATGGTCTGAATGTCGCTCGTGCGGTAATGGTGTGAAGTCAACCCACGTCCCATCAACCCTGCACGAACAGGAGTCATGACATGGCAATCGACCCCCGCGGCGCCGACCTCAAGCGATTCCTGGCCGAGGACACCGGTGGACCGTTCGTGATGCTGAACCTCTTGAGGTTCGCCGACGGTAAGGCCGCCCAGTATGACGAGTACGCGCGACGGGCCCAGGAGTTCGTCAAACGCCATGGCGGCGAACCCCTCTACTTGGGCGAGGGTTCGACGGTGCTGGCGGCGGAACCGGGCCAGGAGTGGGACGCGGTCATGCTGGTGCGTTATCCCAGTCGCGAGGCATTCAGTCGTATGGTCGCCGATCCCGAGTACCACGCGATCTCGCATCTGCGCACCGGAGCGCTCACCGAAGCCGTGCTGCAGGCGACCATTCCCCGGCAGCTGACGTGACCAGCACCCTGGACAGCATCCTCGACGCTCACGGAGGGCTGGACTACTGGCGCTCACTGTCGGCGATCGAACTGGAGATGTCCGCGCACGGCTTCCTGTTGCGGGCCAAACATGTTCGGCCGCAACGACATGTCCGGCTCACCATCAGCACACGCAAGTGACCCGGCTGGAGGTGGGGTTTTTCGGCGGGCTGCGGCTGCCGACCCGACGGCGGGTCTATCCGGCCGGGCCCTTCACCCGGCCGCTGCCCTTCCCGACCCTGGTCGCCATCGACATCCACGACGCGCGAGCGCGGCCGGCGTGATTCCCGCCGGGGTGCCGACACGATCCTCGGCAGCGTTGCTCGCGGCCCTGACCGCACTCGCCTCGTCTGGCTGTCAACGCCCCGGCGAACCGGGCCCGCCGCACGGCGCCGTCGACATCGGGGGCGGCCGTTCGATCTTCCTCGACTGCCAGGGCGACGGGTCACCGACGGTGCTGATCATCCCCGGCAAGGGTAGCTACGCCGAGGCGTGGAACGTGGTTGTGCCCCAGGATGACCCGATCCGTTCCTCGACGTACGACCTCATCGAGCAGGCCGCGCTCACACCAAGCCGTGATGCGGTCCAGCCCACCGTCGCCAGGACCACTCAGGTGTGCGCCTACGACCGGCCGAACACCCGGCCCGACGGCAGCGACCAGTCGACTCCGGTGGCCCAACCGCACGGTGTGGCCGCCGACGTCGACGACCTGCTCGCGCTCATCACGGCCGCACATCTAGCCGGCCCCTTCGTTCTCGCCGCGCACTCGTACGGCGGCCTCATCGCCGACCTGCTGGCACGGACCCACCCCGATCTCGTCAGCGGCCTGGTGATGGTCGACCCCGTGTCGGAGTTCCTGCCGACCGTGGGCACTCCGTTGCAGAATGCCGCATTCGACCGCGACGGCAGGGTTCCCGCCACGCCGGACGGCGAAGGAGTCCTTTTCGACGACGCTTTCGCCCGCATCCAAGCAGCCCCGCCGCTTCCGAAAGTTCCGGCCGCAGTGCTCAGCTCAGGCAAGTTCATGTCGCCGGCACGTCTTAAGTCGGACAACTACACCCAAGCCCAGATTCGGCATGCCAACGACATGCTCGCCGCGGCGCTGGGCACCGACAATCACGTCGTGGCCGACAGTGGACACAGTGTGATGCTCTACTCCCCGCACGAGGTGGCTCAAGCCATCGATGCGATCGTTGAGGCGCAATGACGGAGCACGGAGCCGAAGGCGGCACCGGTGCCGTCACGATCAGGCTTGCGGGGCAACCCGACGTCTCCGGGCTGACAGCACTCGAATCTCGTTACTACGTCGGTAATCTGGACCAGTCGCGACGAGCGGACGGCTTCATCTCGGTATTGCATTCCCGAGAATGGTTCGAGCGGACCATCGACGATGGCGGATTGCATGTCGCGGTGATCGACGGTGCCGTAGCCGGATTCATCGCCGTCACAGATCCACCGCCGAGGACCACGCCGGGACTCCCCCCGATCGTGGCGGCCATGATCGATCTCGCCGAGACTCTCGAGTTCAACGGCGCACCGATCGCGCGGCAACGCTACGCACTGCGAGGTCCGGTCCTCATCGGAGAACAGGCACGGGGGCGCGGCATCTACACCGCCTTCAACGCCGCGACCGCGAAGGCGTATCGAGACCGATACGACATCGGGGTGCTGTTCGTCTCCACCGACAATCCGCGATCGCTGCACACCACGACCACCAAACTCGGGGCCGAACCCCTGGCCGTCTTCGAGGCGGGCGGTCAGACCTACCACTTCCTGGCGTTCACGTTCGGCTAATTGCCGCGCCAACTCGGTGGTCCATGAGCGGCGGATCCTGTTGCAGCGGTGGCGATCCCGGGTCGGATGGCTCGCAGCTTCGCTTCCGATCCCCGCACTCTACGAGGGGCCGGTATGCGCCTCAGGTGAATCAAGGGGCGTACCGCAACTCGGGCAAAACTGGATGACCAGGCCACTACTGCCGCCATCAGGCACACAGATGACCCAATCCCGCGCCCGGCACTCAACCCTGATGTCGAACTCGCACGCGAATGTTCGTGCCTCAAACCAGGCGCAGCAGGAGTCGAATCCCGGCGGAACGCGCTGAACTCCCTCCAGACAACCGCTCCCGTCCGGGTGCGTCCGCGTGCCCACGGCGTGGCAGCTTAGTGGGAGTCGGTTGAGGACCGGCCTGCATTGGTTGCGTCGTCGCGCTTCCACATGGACCTTACGCGGGGGCAGTTGATCTGTGTTCTTGCGCTGACCAGCGTTGAGCGACCCGGCTGGCTGCATCGGGTCCATGTCCCAAATGCTCATCACCGGCTGAGAAACCAACCTCGCCGGTAAAAGATTGATTACGCAGCGGCCTGCCGATCCACGAGCGGAAATGGCATGTGACATGCAAAAACAGCGTGGCAGGTACAGGATTCGAACCTGTGTAGGCTTTCGCCGACGGATTTACAGTCCGCTCCCATTGGCCGCTCGGGCAACCTGCCTGGGTCAAACCGAACTACCCGGTTTGATGCGAGTAGCAGGGTACAACGAGGATGTACCCCGGACACAAACCGGCCCGATCCCCCGGCCGACACCGAGGAGGCACGCACGTGGCTGATTCAAGCTTCGACATCGTCAGCAAGGTCGACCGCCAGGAGGCCGACAACGCCCTCAACCAGGCCGCCAAGGAGTTGGCCACCCGGTTCGACTTCCGCGGCACCGACACCACCATCGCCTGGAAGGGCGACGAGGTTGTCGAGATCGTCTCCTCCACCGAGGAGCGCGCCAAGGCCGCCGTGGACGTGTTCAAGGAGAAACTCATCCGCCGCGACATCTCGATGAAGGCCTTCGACGCCGGCGAACCGCAGGCGTCGGGGAAGACCTACAAGGTCAGCGGCACCATCAAAGAGGGCATCACCAGCGAGAACGCCAAGAAGATCACCAAGCTGATCCGTGACGAGGGCCCCAAGGGCGTGAAGGCCCAGATCCAAGGCGATGAGATCAGGGTCAGCTCCAAAAAGCGCGACGACCTCCAGGATGTCATCGCGTTACTCAAGGGTGCCGACCTCGAGGTTGCCCTGCAGTTCGTCAACTACCGCTGAGTTCTGGCCCGCTGAGTTCTGGCCCGGTCAACCGGTCAATGCATAAGGTGGATTACGCCACCCCAGTACGCACTCAGCGAGGACCGCGATGACCGTCAGCCCGTACGCCGACACCCGACCCGCCGAGCAGTCCGGCGGTGACTACGACGTCGTCATCATCGGGGCCGGCATCTCCGGCATCGGTGCGGCCTACCGCCTGGCCGAATCCGATCCGTCCACGAGATACGTCATCCTTGAGCGCCGCGACCGCGTCGGCGGCACCTGGGACCTCTTTCGCTACCCCGGGGTGCGCTCGGACTCCTCCATCTTCTCCCTGAGTTGGCCGTGGGCGCCATGGCAGGGCAAGGAGTACGTGGCCGACGGCGACCGCATCCGCGACTACATGGAGGATGCCGCGCGCAAGCACGGCATCCACCCGCACATCCGCTTCCACACCACGGTGACCTCCGCCGACTGGGACTCGACCACCGACGGCTGGACCGTGCACGTCACCGAGAACGGGACAGCGAAGACCTACCGCGGCCGCTTCGTGTTCTTCGGCTCCGGCTACTACAACTACGACGATCCTTACACCCCGGAATTCCCCGGCATCGAGAGCTTCGGGGGCCAGGTGGTGCACGCCCAGCACTGGCCCGACGATCTGGACTACGCCGGAAAGAAGGTGGTGGTGATCGGCAGCGGCGCCACGGCGGTCTCGCTGGTTCCCGCGCTGGCCCGCAAAGCCGCGCACGTCACCATGCTGCAGCGCTCACCGGGCTATCTGTTCTCCATGCCGAGGATCGCTCCATGGATGCAGCCCATCCGAAAACTGTTGCCCAACAAGACGTCCTACTCGATCGTTCGCGCCATCTCGCTGTCGTTCGAGAAAATCGTCTGGGTGTTCGCCCGCGGGCTGCCGACCGGCATGAAGAAGTTGGTGCGCTGGCAGAACACCAAACTGCTGCCGGCCGGCTATCCGGTCGAGCGCGACTTCACACCGCGTTACAACCCGTGGGACCAGCGCCTGTGCGTGGTGGCTGACGGAGACATGTTCGAGGCCATCAACCAGGGCACCCTCGAGGTGGTCACCGACCACATCGAGCGCTTCGACGAGACCGGCATCGAAACCCGGTCGGGCCGGCATCTCGACGCCGACATCGTCGTAGCCGCCACCGGCCTGAATCTGCTGGCCCTCGGAGGGGTGCAGATCAATGTGGACGGCGGCGAGGTCAAACCGCAGGATCGATTCTCTTACAAGGCGCACATGCTCGAGGACGTGCCCAACCTCATCTGGTGCATCGGCTACACCAACGCCTCGTGGACCCTGCGCGCCGACATCACCGCACGCGCCACCGCCAAACTCTTGGAACACATGAAGGCCCATGGTTACACGCATGCCTACCCGCATCCGTCCGGCGCCCCGATGCCGGAGAAGCCGACCTGGGATCTGCAGGCCGGTTACGTGCAGCGGAACGCCCACGCGCTGCCGAAGTCGGGAACCGAACGGCCATGGGTGGTGCGCCAGGACTACTTCGCCGATGCATTCGACTACCGCTTCCTGGACAAGATCGAGGAGGACATGGTGTTCGGGAAGGTGCCGACAGCCGCACAACTGGTTGGATAGCTCCGCGACAAAACACGTCCTGCCACCCGACCGGGCGCGCGGTCGGGTGGCCCAAACTGCCGGTAAACCGCGCCGGGCGGCACTACGTTTGTCGGCATGACATCTGAACGCCGTCAACCGAAAGTCGTCGTGCTCGGCGGAGGCTCATGGGGCACCACCGTCGCATCCATCTGCGCCCGGCGCGGACCGACGCTGCAGTGGGTGCGCTCGGCCGACACCGCCGAGGACATCAACTCCAACCACCGCAACAGCGAGTATCTGGGCGAAGAAGTCGAGTTACCCGAGACTCTGCGCGCCACCAACGATTTCGCCGAGGCAGCCAATTGCGCCGACGTGATCGTCATGGGTGTGCCCTCGCACGGATTCCGTGGCGTGCTGGTCGAACTCGCCAAGGAACTGCGGCCGTGGGTCCCGGTGGTCAGCCTGGTCAAAGGCTTGGAGCAGGGCACCAACATGCGGATGAGCCAGATCGTCGAAGAGGTGCTGCCGGGGCATCCGGCCGGAATCCTGGCCGGACCGAACATCGCCAAGGAGGTCGCCGAGGGCTATGCCGCAGCGGCCGTGCTGGCCATGCCCGACCGTAACCTGGCCGCCAATCTCGCAGACATGTTCCGCACCAGCAGGTTTCGCACCTACACCAGTGATGATGTGGCCGGTGTGGAGATCGCGGGCGCGCTCAAGAACGTCTATGCGATCGCCGTCGGCATGGGCTACGCCATGGGCATCGGCGAGAACACCCGCGCCATGGTGATGACCCGCGCGGTCCGGGAGATGTCCAAATTGGGCGAGGCCGTCGGCGGTCAGCGCGACACCTTCTCCGGCCTTGCGGGGATGGGCGACCTGATCGTGACCTGCACCTCCAAGCGCAGCCGCAACCGCCATGTCGGCGAGGAACTCGGTTCCGGCAAGACCGTGCAGGAAATCATCGCCGGCATGAACCAGGTCGCCGAGGGCGTCAAGGCCGCCAGCGTCATCATGGAATTCGCCGACAAGTACGGCGTGAGCATGCCGATCGCCAAGGAGGTCGACGGCGTGGTCAATCACGGCGCGACCGTCGAGGACGCCTACCGCGGACTCATGGCGCAGAAACCCGGCCACGAGGTCGACGGCACACCGTTCTGACGCCGACACCCGAACGGCCGATCAGCCCCCGGGCGGCGCTGCCGGTGCGGGCGGCATCCCGGGCATTACCGGCGGAAGTCCGGGTACCAGGGGGGTGCCCGACGGGCGGTCCAGCAACGGGTTGACGGCGTTGATGTAGGTGGTCGTCGGGCTGACCACGAAACCGACCTGGTCCCGGCTGTTGTAACAGGCGACCACTCCGGCGTCGTCCACGCCGCAACTGACCTGCCGGTAGCTCAACCGCGTGTTGGGCGGAAGCATCTTCACCGCTCCGGCCGCGGCCGCGTACAGCGAGGGATCGGTGGTGGTGGAGAACGCCGGCGCGCCGGTCGGTCCCCCGCTGACCAGGTTGACGCCCTCCGGCGCGCCCGGAAGCGGACCACTGCATCCGTAATCGCCGTTGAGGTTGTCCAACGTGCAGATGACGCCCGGCGGCCCCGCGAAGGAGAACCATCGCCCCTTGTTAGTGGTGTAGTCGGCGGGATTGACCGGCATGTAGGCATTCACATTGGGGATCGGGGGCGCCGGCGCGGGGTCGGGGTCTCCCGAAGCTGGGGATGCGCCCACCACAGCAGCCCCCACGGCCACAGTGGTGATCGTTAGAAACCTGAGCAACATAACAACACCGTACCGAACTTGAACGAGCAGGAAGGCCGCAGGTTTCAAACATAGAAACATGACCTAAACTATGATTGCTCTTAGCAGAACCTGAGAGCCAGAAAGGCTGTGCCGTGGATCTCCGAGTAAAGGACACGTTGCGCGCAAGCGCGACGGCCCTCGGTGTCGCCGCAGGCCTCATGGCGCTGGCTTCCACCGCACAGACGCCCGACGGATACCTCCACGCCAGCTTCGGTGGGCCAATGGACGTCTTCAGCAGCGGTTCGGCCGACGTGATCGCGATCGGCGACGGCACCGACGACGCCACCGAACTGGCTGCCCTGCTCAAGGGCCCCGTCGGGCCGGCGGCCACTGCCGGCGTCCCCAACTCCCCCTACCGGGTGGCCTACGAAGCCGGTACCGCGCCGAACGTCACGACGGGGTCGGTAATGGTCCCTCGGCTGGACGACCGTCCGGTGGTGACCGCCCCCACCATTAAGGACGCGGCGATACTCCCGTCCAAGCCGGTGGTCGACTCTCAGGGCAAGATCGACTGCAGTGGCTCCGTGAGTTGCCACACCGATCCGATGACCAACATCACGACGGTCACCTACCCCGACGGTGTTATCGCGATCGTCCAGAAGATCAACGACCTGACCGTCGTGGCCTACAAGACGTTCACCGAGGCGCTGCCCAGCGAGATTTCCTCGCTGCTGCCGCCGGTGCCGACGGCGACGCCACCGGTCATCGCCGCCATCGCGCCGACCCAGGTGCCCGCGGCCGCCCCAACCCCCGAGCCGGAACCGGTGGTGACACCGCCCGCATCCCAGACTGCGGCGGCCCCCGCCGATCCCGGTCCGCCGGCACCGGATGTCTCGTCCCTCGACCCCAGCGATAACGGACCGCGGCTCAATGTGACGACGCCGTCGAGTGACTTCAGCCCCGGCAGCGACGACACCGGGACGGGGACGGGGACGGGGACGAACGTTCGGGATCCGAAGATTCCCGACCTTGGGAAGATCAAGGACGCCATCGGCGACCTGGTCAAGGGACCGGTGGGCAATGCCGTGGAGGACCCCGCAGCGTCCAGCACGGCTGAGTCCTCGACCAGCTCGCAGACATCGGACGGCGGTTCACCGTCCTCCGACGATGGACAGTCGTCGCACGGTTCTCAGAACTCGAAGTCGGACAAGTCCGACAAGTCCGGCGGGGACGACTCCGACGGTTCCTGACAACGGACCGCGCGCGGTGAATTAACCGCCGGCCATTTTCTCCAACCGCGCGATTCGCTCTTCCATGGGCGGGTGGGTGGAGAACAGCTTGGCCATCCGCTCCCCTGAGCGGAACGGACTGGCGATCATCAGGTGCGCCTGGTCGGCGAGTTGCGGGCTGGGCGGCAGCGGGGCCTGCTGCACACCGCCGCTGATCTTGCGCAGTGCCGACGCCAGAGCCAGCGGGTCACCCGAGAGTTCGGCCCCGGACTCGTCGGCCTGGTACTCCCGCGATCGCGAGACCGCCATCCGGATCACCGTCGCCGCGATCGGGCCGAGCAGCGATACCAGCATCATGGCCAGCGGATTGACTCCGCCTCCGCCGCCGCGTCCCCGGCCCGAGTAGCTGGCGAACATCGCCATCTGGGCCATGCTGGTGACCACCGCCGCCATTGCGCCGGCCACACAAGAGATCAGGATGTCGCGGTTGTAGACGTGCGACAGTTCGTGGCCCAGCACAGCCCGAAGCTCGCGTTCGTTGAGGATGTTGAGGATTCCGGTGGTGCAGCACACCGCGGCGTTGCGCGGATTGCGACCGGTGGCAAAGGCATTGGGGTTGGCGGTGTCGCTGATGTAGAGCCGCGGCATCGGCTGGTGGGCGGCGGTGGCCAACTCGCGCACGATCGCGTAGATCTCCGGCGCCTGCACCTCCGTGACCGGCTGCGCCTGCATCGCTTTCAGCGCCAGTTTGTCGCTGTTGAAATACACGTAGATGTTCATGCCGACGGCCATCAGCACTGACAGTGCGAGCACGGACTTGTTCTGGAAGAGGCCGCCGATGAACACGATGAACGCCGACATTCCGACCAGCAGCAGGAACGTTTTGATGCGGTTACCGGTCGGATGCCAGGTCATGCCTATCTCCTTCTGAGCGAGTGTGTCCGCAGACTAACGTCCGGAGGCGCTGCGCAAGTTCCGGATGACACTAACCGTGTCGGTTAACCGTGTAGTCCACCAGCGAAGCCAGCGCGCGACGTCCGGGCACGTCGGGCAGCCCTGCCAATTCCTGGCGGGCCTGTGCTGCGTATTGGTGGACGGTGGCCTTGGCGGACGCGATCCCGCCGGATGCCCGAAGGAGCACCAGCGCCTCGGCCACCTCGTGGTCGTCGGTCACCGGGCCCTTGAGGAGTTCACGCAGACGGTCGGCGCCCGGGCCGGTCTCGCGCAGCGCAAAAAGCACCGGAAGGGTGTGCACGCCCTCACGCAGGTCGGTACCGGGCAGCTTGCCCGACTCGTCGGGCTCGGCCTCGATGTCGATGATGTCGTCGGAGATCTGGAACACCGTGCCGATGATCCCGCCGATGCGGCCGAGTCGCTCGACCTGGTCGACGCTGGCGCCCGAGTACGTGCCGCCGAACCGCCCTGCCGCGGCGATCAGGCAGGCCGTCTTCTCGGCGATCACCTTCAGGTAGTGCGAGACGGCGTCGTCCCCGGCGGGGGCGCCCTTGGTCTCCCGCATCTGCCCGGTGACCAGCAACGCGAACGTCTCGGCGATGATCCGCACCGCGTCCGGACCCAGTTCGGCCACCAACCGGGAGGCCGTGGCGAACAGGTAATCACCGGCCAGGATCGCGATGTTGTTGCCCCAGCGGGCGTTGGCCGAGGGGGCGCCGCGGCGCATCTGGGCCTCGTCCATCACGTCGTCGTGATACAGCGTGGCCAGGTGCACCATCTCGATGACCGCCCCGGCGACGGCGACATCCCGGCTGTCCGGATCGGGGCCGACGTGGGCCGACAGCACCGTGAACAGCGGACGGAACCGCTTGCCGCCCGCCTCGAACAGGTGCAGCACGGACTCGGTCATCAACTCGTCCCCACCGCGCAACTCCGTGGAGATGATGTCCTCGACGCGGGCGACGCCGTCACGCACCTGCTGGGCAAATTTCGCGTCACCGAAGTCGACCCCTGCTACCACGGTCGCCGGTGTCTTCACGGTGCCAACATACTGGGAAGCGTGAATCAGCCGTCATCGGAGGTGTCCCCGGAAGCGAGCGGGCAGCAGCACGGGGCAGACGTCGTCGTGGTGGGCGCCGGGCCGTCCGGATCGTCGGCGGCGGCGTGGGCCGCCCGCGCAGGCCACGAGGTACTGGTGGTCGACTCCAGCAAGTTCCCCCGCGACAAGGCCTGCGGCGACGGCCTGACCCCGCGGGCCGTGGCGGAGTTGGGCCGACTCGGTCTGGGTGACTGGCTGGATGGGCGCATTCGTCACCACGGGCTGCGACTGGCCGGATTCGGCACCGAGGTCGAGGTCCGATGGCCGGGCCCGTCGTTCCCCGCGGTGAGCTCCGCGGTGCCGCGCACCGAATTGGATGACCGGGTGCGTCACGCCGCTGAAGATGCCGGCGCTTCGATGCTGCTGGGATCCAAAGCCGTTGATGTGAGCCGTGATTCGGCCGGTCGGGTCACCGAGGTGGTGCTGGCCAACGGCCGCCGGTTGGCGTGCCGGTGGTTGATCGTGGCCGACGGCGCGCGCTCGACGCTGGGCCGGACACTGGGGCGGCGGTGGCATCAGCAGACGGTGTACGGGGTGGCCGCGCGGGCCTACCTGCGCTCCCCGCGGGCGTCGGAACCATGGATCTCCTCAGACCTGGAACTGCGGTCGCCCGACGGCCAGGTACTGCCCGGCTACGGGTGGATCTTCCCGCTCGGCAACGGCGAGGTGAACCTCGGCGTCGGGGCGCTGGCTACCGCGAAGCGGCCCGCCGATGTGGCGTTGCGCCCCCTGATCGGCCACTACACCGAACTGAAGCGGTCGTCGTGGGGTCTCGAGGGCGCGCCGCGTGCAATCTCCTCAGCGCTGCTGCCGATGGGCGGCGCGGTCTCCGGGGTGGCCGGACCGAACTGGATGCTGGTGGGCGATGCCGCCGCCTGCGTGAATCCGCTCAACGGAGAGGGCATCGACTACGGGATTGAAACCGGCCGGTTGGCCGCCGACCTCCTGACCGACGGTGCTTCCCGTGAGATGTCGACAGCATGGCCGGCGTTGCTGCAGGAGCACTACGGCGCCGGATTCTCGGTGGCCCGCCGACTCGGCTTAATGCTGACGCTGCCCCGGTTCCTGCCGATGGCCGGGCCGCTGGGCATGCGGTCCGCGCGGCTGATGGACATCATGGTGCGAGTCATGGGCAATCTGGTCACCGACGAGGATGCCGACTGGGTGGCGAGGCTGTGGCGAACCGCAGGCGCCGGCTCACGGCTGGTGGACCGGCGGAAACCATTCAGCTGATGGCGTCGGTCAGGGCTTGACGGCGGCGTGCAGGGCCACGATCCCGCCGGTGAGATTGCGCCAGCGCACCTGTGACCAGCCGGCCGCCTCGATGCGACGGGCCAGCGTGGGCTGGTCGGGCCAGGCCCGGATGGACTCGGCGAGGTAGACGTAGGCCTCCGGGTTGCTCGACACCGCACGGGCCACCCGAGGCAGCGCCCGCATCAGGTACTCCTTGTAGGCGGTGGAGAACATCGGCACGGTGGGCGTGGAGAACTCGCACACCACCAGACGCCCGCCGGGTCTGGTGACCCGGGCCATCTCACGCAATCCGGCCACATGGTCGACGACGTTGCGCAGCCCGAAGCTGATGGTCACCGCGTCGAATACCCCGTCGGCGAACGGCAGTCGGGTGGCGTCGGCGGCGACTTTCGGCACGGGCCGCTGGGAGCCGGCGTGCAACATCCCCACCGAGAAGTCCGCCGCCAGGCACCAGGCGCCGGATCGGGCCAATTCGACGGTGGATACCGCGGTGCCGGCGGCCAGGTCGAGAACCACGTCCCCGGGACCGGCCTGCAGCGCCGATCGGGTGGCCCGGCGCCAATACCGGTCCTGCCCCCCCGACAGCACCGTGTTGGTGATGTCGTAACGGCGAGCCACGGCGTCGAACATCGACGCCACGTCGCGGGGGTCTTTGTCCAGGGACGCGCGGCTCATCAACCAGACGCTATCAAGCGCCGCGGGAGTCCATCCCCCGGCTCTGACGTGACCGCGCGGCCATGCGCTCGCTGAGATGAATCAGCCGGTCTTCGTGCCCGGCGGGCATGGTGTAAGCCAGTTGCCGCAGCTCGAGGGCGAAGCCCTGCAAGTCCTGGCGAAATGATCTGTCAGCCATCAGACGCCTCCCTTCGCTTATGACGTGTGCGAAAGTCCTTGTACGGTTTGCGGTTTGGTCCCCCTTGACCCTGCGGTCCATTCTGCTCCAGGGCTCAACGGGAGCGGAAGAGGTCTTAGCAAGATCTCAGGTGAACATCTCGTTGCGGCCATGTTGCGCGTCGGGAATCTTGCGCTCCAGCCGCACCAGTCCGGCCAGGATCGCACCGCCGATCAGCCAGCCGCCCACAGCGATCGAACCCGCGGGGATGATGGCCAGCGCGGCGTTACGGTTCTGCACGCGAACCAGATTCGGGTTGTTCTTGTCGTACTCGACATAGATCCGCATCCCGGTGGCAAGCTCCGACGGGTAGAGCACACCCAGTTCCGGCCGGTAGGTGACCCGGTCCGGCGTGACGAACTCGATGGTGGACCGCCGCGGACCCGCGGAGAGCACTTCGGCCTCGGCCACCCCGAGGTGGCGTTCGATCTGACGGTCGTTGCGCCATGCTCCGGCAACCAGCAGCAGCGACTGCAGGGTGACGATCCCCACGACGATCCACACAACGGTCTTGGCCCAGCGCAACACTTTTCGCTCGGTGATGTCGGGCAGGCCGGGATCGCGGTGGGGCAGCGCCGCCGCAACCAATGGCCGGAGCCTGTCGATCACAAAGCCGCCCGGATGGCTGCGTGCAACTGCCGCAACGACGATCGGTCGGCCTTGACCTCCAGCACCCGCAGCCCGTCGTTGGGTTCGGCCAGTGCCGCGGAGAGATCATCGACCTCGATCTGACGGGAATCCACGTGATAAGCCCGGCACAGGGCGCCGACATCGACGTCGTGCGGAGTGCCGAAGATGCGCGACGACACGTCGGAGAACCGCGGATCGCCCTGCTCGAGCAGTTCGAAGATGCCACCGCCGTTGTCGTTGGACACCACGATGGTGAGGTCGCTCGGGACGGGCTCGGTGGGGCCGATCAGCAGGCCCGAGGCATCGTGAACGAAGGTGAGATCACCCAGCAGCGCGACAGTCCGGCCCGGATGCGCCAGCGCGGCGCCGATCGCTGTCGAGACCGTCCCGTCGATCCCCGCCACCCCCCGGTTGGAACGCACCGCGACGCCCTCGGTGTTCAGGCCCACCAGGGCTGCGTCCCGAACCGGATTTGAGGCGCCCAGCACCAGTTGGTCGCCCGGGCGCACGGCGGCGGCGACGGCGGCGGCCACGTGCAGACCGGTGGTCAGCGGGTGGGCGGCCAACTGCTCGCGGACCGCGGCGCGGACGCGGGCGTCAGCCTCGGCGCAGCGGCGCAGCCATTCCGGGTCGGGGGTGCCGGAGGTCTCGGCCCGGGTGCCGGTGGCCATCGAATTGCCGGACACGTCGGGCCAGCGCGGTCCCGTCGTCAGCGCGTACACCGGGATCGCCGGATCGGCCAGCAACGCCGAGACCGGCCGGTGCAACGTGGGCCGGCCCAGCATGATCACCTGCCTGGGCCGCAATTGGGTGAGCGCCAGCGGATGCAACGGTGTGGCCGGGTGCGGAGCGGTGGGCTCGGCGACGGTCGGCAGATGCGCGAGATTGGGGTGCACACCCGCCCCGTGACCAGCGATGACAACGGTGTCTGCGGTCAGGTCGATGGGTAACGGCTGGTCGAAATCCACCGGCGGGCTGTAGGTCCACGGCCGGCCGTCGGGACGGCCGGGAGGGAAATCACCCGGGTCCGAATCCGCCTCGGGCACAAGGGGTTCCCGCAGCGGAATATCGAACTGCACCGGCCCGGCGTTAGCGGTGCGGGCCCCGGTGGCGGCCGCCAGCACCCGGCAGGTGGCCGAGCGCCACGCCGCGTTTTGCGCGTCGAATCGACTCGGCGAATTGCGGGCGTCGAGTCGGCCGAAGTCGGTCTCGGCGGCAAGTCCCAGGCTGATCGCTCCGCGGACCTGGGTGCCGAAGTAGCCGAGCTGTTCCATCGTCTGGTTGGCCCCGGTGCCGAGCAACTCGTAGGGGCGGTTGGCGCTGAGCAGGATCAGCGGCACCCGGGCGTAGTTCGCCTCCACCACGGCCGGACCCAGGTTGGCCACGGCCGTACCCGAGGTCATCGCAATCGGCACCGGACGACCGCCGCCGGCTGCCAAGCCGATGGCCAGGTAGCCGGCGGTGCGCTCGTCGATGCGGACATGCAGTCGCAGTCGCCCGGCGCGGTCGGCGTCGGCCAGGGCGAAGGCCAGCGGGGCGTTGCGCGACCCGGGGCAGAGCACCACCTCACGCACGCCGCCGCGGATCAGTTCATCGACGACCACGTGCGCCTGAGTCGTCGACGGATTCACCCCTACAGCGTGGCACAGCCCGCCGCAGCGCCGCTAAAGCAGTGTGCCCGCGAAGAAGTCCAGCACAGCCTTGTTGACAGCCTCGTAGCGTTCCAGGAAGCCGAGGTGGCCGGCGTTGGCGATCTGCAGGTAACGCCCCTTCGGAATGGCTTCGCCCACTTCCCGGCCCAGGGCGGGCGGGGTGATGACGTCGTCGGCGAAGCCGATCACCAGCACCTCGTTGGGAATCGAGCGGTATGCGGGCAGGCGGTTCTCCAACGGCGCGACGGCGAGTTGCGCCCGCCAGCCGGGGGTGCGCTTGAGCGGGAAGGCGGTGAACATCTGCAACCACTCCTCGATCATCGGGGAGTTGATCGTCTTGGGCGAAAAGTTCTCCAGGATGCGGATTTTCGCTCCGAACGAGGGCGGTAAGTCGATGTCGGCGTCGGCCAGTTCGAGGTCGGCGGTCCGGAACGCGATCCGGGTGGTGTCGACACGGCCGCGGGTTCCCATCAGCGCGGCCTGTGTCACCAGGTCCGGGCGGACCAGCATCAACTCCTGGGCGATGAAGGCACCCATGGACATCGCCACCAGCCTGACCGGTCCCCCGACGAGCTTCTCGATGATCTCGACGGTGTCGGCGACCATCTGCTGGCCGGAGAAACCGTCGGCGTTCTCCGTGGCGCCGACACCGCGGTTGTCGAAGGTGATGCAGCGGTAGCCCGCGTCGAGGAAAACCGGAACCTGGTGAATGTGCCAGGTGCGTCCGGCGCCGCCGGTTCCGGCGATGAACAGCACCGGGTCTCCGGAGCCGATGTCGTCGTAGGCCAGATTGCTCACGGCCGCGACGGTAGTTGCCGAGTCAGGCGCACCACAAATGACGGACGGCCGAAACCCTCAGACCGCGGCGGCCAGTGCGGCGTCGTAGTCGGGTTCCGACGCGATCTCGGGCACCAGTTCGGTGTAGGCCACCGTGCCGTCGGCGCCGATGACCACCACGGCCCGGGCCAGCAGGCCGGCCATCGGTCCGTCGGCGATGGTGACGCCGTAGTCCTCGCCGAAACTGTCGCGGAAAGCCGAGGCCGAGGTGACGTTCTCGATCCCCTCGGCGCCGCAGAACCGGCTCAGCGCGAACGGGAGATCCTTCGACACGCACACCACCGTCAGTCCGCCGTCAGAGGCCCGCTGGTTGAACATCAGGACACTGGTCGCGCACACCGGGGTGTCGACCGATGGGAAGATGTTGAGCAGCAACGGCTTCCCCCGGTACTGCTCACTGCTGACCGGGGCGAGGTTGGCGCCGGTCAGAACGAACGCGGGGGCGGGAGCCCCGACCGCGGGGAGTTCACCGACGGTGTGCACCGGTTTGCCGCCAAGAGTTATTTCAGCCATGGCCAGCAGTCTTTCACCCTGGCGATCCACCAGTCACGGCGGTCGCCCGGTGCGGCCAGAGCGGCGAGCCGGGCCGGATCCGGGGCGACGTCGATGACCGGCAGGTGGCCGTCGACCGGCGTCAGATCGGCGACGTCCTCGACGAACAACCCCCCGGTGCCCAGGCCGCAGGCATGCACGAGGCGCGGCAGCGCGGCAGCGGCCGCCAACCCGGCGGCGATGCCGACCGCCGAGTCCCGCGCGCTGGAGACCACCACCGGGACGTCGATCTCGGCGGCGATGTCCACCATCGCCCGCACCCCGCCGAGGGGGGCGACCTTGAGGACCGCGACGTCGGCGGCCCCGGCCCGCACCACCGCCAACGGGTCGGCAGCCTTGCGGATGCTCTCGTCCGCGGCCACCGGCACGTCGATTCGGCGCCGCACCTGCGCCAACTCCGCCACCGTGCGGCAGGGCTGCTCGAGGTACTCCAGCGGCCCGTCAGCGGTCAGGGCGAACGCGGCCGTGACCGCCTCCTCGACGCTCCAGCCGCCGTTGGCATCGACCCGCACCGTGCCGATGATCGCCCGCACCGCGTTGACCCGGGCGACGTCGTCGGCCAGGGTCTGCCCCGGCTCGGCAACCTTGACCTTGGCCGTCGTCGCCCCCGGGAACCGGGACAGCACCCAGGGCACCTGGTCGGGCTTGACGGCCGGCACGGTGGCGTTGATGGGCACCCGATCGCGCAGCGCGGGAGGCTTTGTGCCGTAAGCGGACTCGATACCGGAGGCCAGCCAGTGCGCCGCCTCGGGCGGCTGGTACTCCAGGAAGGCGCCGAACTCTCCCCAGCCGGCCGGCCCGTCGACGAGCGCCACTTCGCGCACGGTGATCCCGCGGAACCGCACCCGCATCGGCAGCGCGACGACGTGCAGACGATCCAGCAGGTCATCCAGCGCCGGGCGCATCAGATGGCGCGGTCGCGATTCTCCCAGTAGGGCTTACGCAGATCCTTCTTGAGCAGCTTCCCGGTGGGGTTGCGCGGCAGAACCTCCATGATGTCGACACTGCGCGGACACTTGTAGCCCGCGAGCTTGTCCTTGCACCAGGCGATCAGTTCCTCCGGGCTGACCTCCTGGCCGGCGGACAACTCGACGACGGCCTTCACCGACTCGCCCCACTTGTCGTCGGGGATGCCGAACACCGCGGCGTCCCCCACTGCCGGGTGATCGGTGAGCGCGCGTTCAACCTCCACCGAATAGATGTTCTCCCCGCCGGAGATGATCATGTCCTTGAGCCGGTCCTCGACGAAGACGAACCCGCCGTCGTCGACGCGACCGATGTCGCCGGTGCGGAACCACCTGTCTTCGGTGATCGCCTCGGCGGTGGCGTCGGGCTTGTTGTGGTAGCCCTCCATCAACTGCGGTGTGCGGAACCACAATTCGCCGGCCTCACCCTGCGGGACATCTTCGAGGGTGTCGGGGTTGACCACCCGTACCTCGACCTGGCGCGATGGCCGGCCGGCGCTGGTCAAGCGCTCCGGGCGGGAAGCGTCGCGGTGGGCCTCAGGGGAGAGTTGGGTGACCGCGCCGCACACCTCGGTCAGGCCGTAGACCTGGACGAATTCGGTGTTGGGGAAGTCCACCAGCGCCTGACGCAGCAGGGCCGGCGGCATCGGGGAGGCGCCGTAGACGAAGGTGCGCAACCGGTTGAACAGCGTGATGGCGTCGGGGCCCATTTCCATCACCTTGGCCAGCACCGCCGGAACCAGGAAGGTTCGGGTGGCCCCGGCCAGCATCGCCCCGGCGAGCGACGCCCCGTCCACCTCCCGGGTCATGTAACTCGGGATGCCGGCGTGAATGCCGAACTGCATGTACGACGAGCCGCCGACATGGAACAGCGGCATGGCCACCATGCTCTTGTCGTCGTCGTCGAACACGAAGGTGTTGGAGTTGACGGTGTGCGCCACCAGGCTGGCCTGGGAGAGCCTGATGCCCTTGGGGTTTCCGGTGGTGCCCGAGGAGTACATGATCACGCAGACGTCGTCGGGGCTCACATCCGAACCGCGATCCCGCGGGGTGGCGGCGGCCAGCATGGCCTCGTACTCGTCGCCGTCAGCGCCCTCGGGCGTGACCTCGATGACGTGCTCGACATGGGTGAGCCGGTCCTTGATCGCCTCGATCACGCCTTTGAGTTCGGCGCCGACGATGATGACCTTGGCGCCGCAGTCGTTGAGGACGTAGTCCATCTCATCGCCGGCAAGCCGGAAGTTGATGATCGCCGTCGCCGCACCCAGGCTGGCCGCCGCCAGGGTGGTCTCCACGCACGCCGGGTGGTTCTTGTCGAGGAAGGCCACCACGTCGCCGCGGCCGATCCCACGGTCGGATAGCGCCCCGGCCAGGCGACGCACCCGGTCGTTGAACTCCGCCCAGGTGAACGTGCGACTCAGGTAGGTGATGGCCTCCGCGTCGGGTTTGCGCTCGGCCCAGTAGGACAGGCGGTCGTCGAGGAATACCGGTTCAGGAGCGTCAGCCATACCGGACAGGGTGCCATCCGGACGTGGCGATCTTTGCCAAATCCCGCCAATCAGTCGGTAACGACGCCCGCGCGCGGCTTCGGCAGCAACACCATCGCGACGACGATCGCCGCCACGGGAACCACCGCCATGATGAGACTGGTGTGATGGATGGCGCCCAGCCAGCTGTCGGTAGCCTCGGACACCACCCAGCGGGCCCGATCGGGGTCGAGCACCTCGCCACCCGCCGCCGGGTTGGGGGCCCCGCCGTGAGCGACCTGAAGCGCATCGCGGGCCTGCGCCTCGCTGATGCCGGATCCCTCGAGTTTGCCGCGGCCGTCACGCAGGAACAGCGTCGTGCCGACGAGGGCGAACAGCGCCGGTCCCAGCGAATAGGCGGCCTGCCCGACGGCGGGCTTGACCGCCGATACCGCGCCGCCCAACTCGGGCGGGGCGCTGGACATCATGATGGTCGACTGCGGGGTCTGCACCACCGCTCCCCCGATCGCATTGAGCGCCACCGCGATCCCGAGGTACACGATGGGGGTGTGTTCGTCGAGCACGACCAGCATGACCATGCTGACGAGCAGGATCACCAGCCCGGCCATCAGGACGGCGCGTTCGGAGTAGCGGGCGACGGCGCGGCCGGCCAGCACCGCGGCGGCCGATGCCACCAGCATGGCCGGGATGAGCAGCAGTCCGAGCAGTTCGGGTGACTTCCCGCGGATGGTGACCAGGTAGTAGGCGAACAGGATGGTTCCACCGCCGCCGAGGAAGTTGAACGCCGCACCCGCGGTCAGCGCGGCGTTGAACCGGCCGGACCGGAAGATCCGCATGTCCAGCGCGGGAGCCTCGGTCCGCAGTTCCCACCACACGAACACCACGCCGAGTGCGATGCCGACCGCGATCAGGGCCACGGCGGCGGTGCTGAATCCACCCTGCAGTTCGGTGAGCCCGTAGATGACGGTGATCAGTGCCGCGGCGATCAGCAGGATGCCGGGGATGTCGAGTCGGCGTTTGTCGCGAACGGTCTCCGGAACGTACTTCAGCGTGATCGCCAGGGTGAGCACTGCCAGTACCGGAGTGACCAGAAAGCAGGTCCGCCAGCCGTAGTGGCTGGCCAGCCAGCCCCCGATGGCCGGCTGGAACACCGCCAGGGCGTGACCGGCCCCCAGGTAGGCCGCGATGGCCCCAGCGCGCCCCGCGGGCGGGAACACCGCGTTGATGATGGCCAGCGAGAGCCCGAGCAGGAACGCGAAAGCGACGCCCAGTCCGGCGCGGGCGACGAGAAGCACGCCGATGTGCGGGGCGGCGGCACCGAGAACTCCGAAAACGATCGACCCGTAGATGCCGATGACGAACATCCGCTTCATCCCGGCCAGGTCGCCCAGAGCACCGGCGCCCAGGACGGCGGCGGCCAGCGTCAGGGTGCACAGACTCGCCAGGAAACTGGCTGTGCCCGGGCTGAATTGGAGACCCTTGCGGATCTCGGCGAGATTCGCCGACAGCGTGGTGGGGTCGGCCGCGGTGATGCTGTAACCGAGCCCCATGGCGATGACGGTCATAGTGGCCGCCAGCCCAGAGACCTCTGTTTGCTTCTGGCCCTGCGGCATTGACCGATGCTATGCCCGCCGCACAGCCGAGCGCACCCGTCCGGACTATCCGCCTGGCTCCCAACTGGAACGCGTTCTAATGTTGCAGCCATGAGCCAACTGAGGCACCCGGTGCACACCGGTCACCTGACCGTCGGCGCCCTCAAGCGCCATAGGGACCGGCCGGTGCTCTATCTGGGTGACACCACGATGACCGGCGGACAACTCGCCGACCGGATCAGCCAGTACGTCCAGGCGTTCGAGGCACTCGACGCGGGCACCGGCCACACCGTCGGCCTGCTCTCGCTCAACCGGCCCGAGGTGCTGATGATCATCGGTGCCGGCCAGACCCAGGGCTACCGCCGCACCGCCCTGCATCCGCTCGGATCGTTGGACGACCACGCCTACGTGCTCGCCGACGCGGGTGCGACGTCATTGATCATCGATCCGAACCCGATGTTCGTCGAACGCGCGGTCGGACTACTGGCCAAGGTGCCGTCGCTGCGGCAGATCCTGACACTCGGTCCGGTCCCAGCTGAGTTGGCCGAGGTCGGCGTCGACCTCATCGCCGCGGCCGCCGACTACCCGCCCGGGCCGCTTGTCGCCGCGGAACTGCCGCCGGATCACATCGGCGGGATGGCCTACACCGGCGGCACCACCGGTAAGCCCAAAGGCGTGATGGGCACGGTGGGGTCGATCCTGACCATGACGACCATTCAGTTGGCCGAATGGGAATGGCCGGAGCACCCGCGGTTTCTGATGTGCACGCCGCTGTCACACGCCGGGGCGGCGTTCTTCACACCGACGATCGTCAAGGGCGGCGAGATGATCGTGCTGCCGAAGTTCGACCCGGCCGAGGTGCTGCGGGTGATCGAGGAGCGCCGGATCACCGCCACCATGCTGGTTCCGTCGATGATCTATGCGCTGATGGACCACCCGGATTCGCACACCCGCGATCTGTCGTCGCTGGAGACGGTCTACTACGGAGCCTCGGCGATGAACCCGGTGCGACTGGCCGAGGCGATCCGGCGGTTCGGGCCGATCTTCGCGCAGTACTACGGGCAGTCCGAGGCGCCGATGGCGATCACCTACCTGGCCAAGACCGACCACGACGAGAAGCGGCTCACCTCGTGTGGGCGCCCGACGCTGTTCGCCCGGGTGGCATTGCTCGACGGCGATGACAACCCGGTCCCCAGGGGCGACGTGGGCGAGATCTGCGTGTCGGGTCCGCTGCTCTCCGGCGGCTATTGGAACCTGCCGGAAGAAACCGCCACGACGTTCCGCGACGGCTGGATGCACACCGGCGATATGGCACGCGCGGACGAGGACGGCTTCTACCACATCGTGGACCGGGTCAAGGACATGATCGTCACCGGTGGATTCAACGTGTTCCCCCGCGAGGTGGAGGACGTCGTCGCCGAGCACCCGGCCGTGGCCCAGGTGTGCGTGATCGGCACCCCCGACGAGAAGTGGGGGGAGGCGGTGACGGCGGTGATCGTGCTGCGCCCCGGGCATCCCACCGACGAGGACGCCGTCGCGGCGCTGACCGCCGAGATCCAGGCCGCGGTCAAGGAGCGCAAGGGGTCGGTGCAGTCGCCCAAGCAGGTGATCGTGGTGGACTCGGTGCCGGTGACCGCGCTGGGCAAGCCGGACAAGAAGGCGGTGCGGGCGCAGTTCTGGGAGGGCGCCGGACGTGCCATCGGTTAAAGCGGTTCTGTTCGACTTCTCCGGCACGCTGGCCTCTCTGGAGGAGAACGACGGCTGGTTCGACGGCATGGGCCTGGACGCCACGCGCCGCGCGGAGGTGATGGACCGGATGACCCATCCCACGGCCACTGTCACCCATGAGGCCTGGGCGCACCGCGACCTGGACCCAGTCATGCACTCACAGGCCTATATGCACGTGCTGCGCGAGTCCGGGCTGACCGACGAGCAGGCCGCTTCGCTGTACGCGCGTTGTGTCGACCCGGTCGAGTGGGCCCTGTACCCGGACACCGTCGCGGTGCTGGATGGGTTGCGCCGCAGCGGAATCCGGACCGCGGTGGTGTCCAACATCGCCTGGGACATCCGGACGGTGTTGGTGCCAGCCGGCGCCCACGCCGACGAATATGTGCTGTCCTACGAAGTCGGCGCGGCCAAACCGGATCTGCGTATCTTCGAGGTTGCACTGAGACGGCTTGGCGTCGACGCCGCCGACGCGCTGATGGTCGGCGACAGCGAGGAGAACGACGGGGCCGCCCGCGGGGTCGGCTGTTCGTTCGCGTGGGTCGATCCGCTGCCGATCGCGCAGCGCCCGACCGGGTTGGTCGACGCCCTGCGGGAGCAGGGCATCAACGAGTAATCCGATCAGGCCGCTGCGCTTACCGGTCAACCAGATCAGCCGACGCGATCCGCGCCGGCAGACCGCGCGACTCCGGGCCGCTCAGCGCGGCTTGCAGGTTCACCTCGGTCGCACCAGCGCGGGCCGGCATGACGGGCGTCCCCCACTCACTCGACGACCGGTATCGCCAAAGTCGTTGCCATCGAGGCTAATTGCGTCGGATTCACGCGCTCCGCATGGCGTGAATCCGTCGGCGACTGGGCGCACGCACTGCATCGTAGTGGCCGAGAAGTTGATCGCAGATCCGCGGCCAACTGCGGTTGACCACGCTTCGCCGGGCAGCAAGCGAGTACCGGGGCCGTTGTCCGAGCAGGTGATCGACGGACCGGGACAGCCCGGATTCGAAGTCCGCGATCGGCAGCAGGATGCCCGTGCGGAAGGGCGCCACAAGGTCGCGGGGGCCGCCCGCATCCGGCGCGATGACCGGGACGCCGGAAGCCAGCGCTTCCTGCACAGCCTGGCAGAACGTCTCATGCTCGCCGGGATGGACGAACACGTCCATGCTGGCGTAGGCGGCCGCGAGTTGTGGACCGTGGAGGGCGCCGGTGAAAACCGCCGCGGGCATGAGCTTGTGTAGCTTGTGCTTCTCAATACCGTCCCCGACGACCACCACCTGAAGGTCGTGGCGCCGCGCGACGACCGCCAGCCGACCGACATGCTTCTCCGGCGCCAGTCGGCCGACGAAGCCGATGATGGGCCGGCCATGCGGTGACCACTGCTTGCGGAGGGACTCACTGCGAGCCGAGGGTACGAAGCCGTTCAAGTCAACGCCTCGCGCCCAATGGTGCACGCGGGGAATGTCTTTCGCCCGCAACGTGTCGATGGCGGCCGTCGATGGGGCCAGCGTCCGGTCGGCCAGCGAGTGCAGGTGGCGCAGCCATGCCCAGGCCGCCGGAGCCGCAAAGGGCACCCCGTAGCTGTGAGCGAGTCCGGCGACATCGGTCTGATACACCGCGACGGTCGGGATTCCGAGTCGTCGTGCCGCGAGCAGGCCGCCGTAGCCCAGTAGTGCCGGCGATGCCAGATGTACGACGTGGGGCTCGAATCCGCGAAGGATGCGCAGGATCTCGGGCCGGGGCACGCCCAGTGGCAGGGAGGTCACGGCGGGAAACATCCGGGACGGAACCCGGTGTATCCGTATGCCGTCGTACAGGCGATCCGCGGGCGGCTCACCACGCGGGTTGTCGGGAGCGATGACGAGGGTCTCGTGCCCGGTTCGGCGCAGATGCTCAAGCACCCGTAGCACCGAATTGGACACACCGTTGACGTGGGGCAGGAATGACTCGGCGACTATTGCGACGCGCACGGTTCCAGACTGAGTCCGAAGGGTTTCGGCGAGGTTGCGACTCCGGGTACTCCAGCCGTCGATCCGCCGACTAATCAGTCGAGCAGTCAGTCCGGCAGCCTCATCCCGCGTCGGCTATAGACTTCGTGACCGTGAATCCTCTGCGCCGCAAGCTCACCGAGGCGATCGCCATGGCGGGTATGCGTCCGCCATTGCGTATGCCAGCCCGCACGCGAATCAAGTTGGACGGCAAGCGGGTCCTGGTCACCGGTGCCTCGTCGGGTATCGGCGAGGCGGGTGCGGAGCGATTCGCCGCCGAGGGTGCGGAGGTCATCGTCGTCGCCCGCCGGGCTGACCTGCTCGACGACCTGGTAACGCGCATTGCCGAGGCCGGCGGCACGGCCACCGCGATCCCGTGCGATCTGGCCGATCTCGACGCCGTCGAGGCCCTGGCCGACACCGTTGAACAGCGGTTCGGCGGCGTGGACATTCTGGTCAACAACGCCGGGCGGTCCATCCGTCGGCCGCTGGCTGAATCCCTGGACCGATGGCATGACGTCGAGCGGACGATGACGCTGAACTACTACTCGCCGCTGCGACTGATCCGCGGCCTGGCTCCGGGCATGATCGAACGCGGCGACGGGCACATCATCAACGTGGCGACCTGGGGCGTGCTCAGCGAGGCCTCCCCCCTGTTCGGTGTCTACAACGCGTCGAAGGCCGCATTGAGCGCGGTGAGCCGGGTCATCGAGACCGAATGGGCGCGCGCCGGGGTTCACTCGACCACGCTGTACTACCCCCTGGTGGCCACCCCGATGATCGCACCCACCAAGGCCTACACCGGCATGCCGGCGCTGAGTTCGGCCGAAGCCGCACAATGGATGATCGACGCCGCCCGGCACCGCCCGGTGCGCATCGCCCCGCGGTTCGGAGTCAGCGCCCGAGCGCTCGATGTCGTCGCCCCCGGAGTGCTGAATGCGGTACTCAAGCGTCAACGCATGCAGCCGACGAAGTAGCGCCCATGGAGATCCTCGCCAGCCGGATGCTGCTGCGGCCCGCCGACTACCAACGTTCACTCGCCTTTTACCGGGATGCCCTTGGACTGGCGATCGCACGCGAATATCCCGGCGGCACAGTCTTCTTCGCGGGACAGTCATTGATCGAGCTGGCCGGTCACGGCGGAGGGGCCGACGCCGTCGGCAGCTTCCCCGGTGCGCTGTGGCTGCAGGTCCGTGACGTCTACGCCGCCCAGGATGAGCTGCGGCAGCGCGGAGTGGCGATCGCACGCGAAGCCCGCCAGGAACCCTGGACGCTGCACGAGATGCATGTCGAAGACCCGGACGGGATCACGTTGATCTTTGTGCAGGTGCCTGAGAACCACCCGTTGCGCCGTGACAGTCGGGGCTAGATACCCGAACCGATGGGCCGCCCTTGGTCAGCGACCGTCTTCCAGCGGCCAGCCGACCGAGGCGAGTCGACCGGCGACCTGCCGCATCTCCTCGGGATTGGGTTCCTTCTCGATGACCTCGTGGATCGCGTCACGGATCTGCTGCTCGGTCACGGGGGTGTCTGCGTCGGTACGGCGGACAATGGTCCGCGCCGCCTTGACCACTTCCTCCTCGGACAATGAGCGCATGAGCAGCGCCAGCAGAGGGAAGTAGTCCTTCGGCGGGACCCCCTGCGGATAGCCGTCGTGGAGCCATCCCACGACGTTGTCGACGAAGCCTTCGTGGTGCTCGACAGACATTTCCCTACCTCACTTCTTCGGGAGCATGGGGAACAGATCGACCCCAAAGTGGTGGATGATCGTCGACCGGGTGATCCATGCGACCGCGGTGACGATGACGAAGGCGACAAACAGGAACAACAGAATCCCGACCAGTTTCAGCGCTGGATTCGGCTTGTGGACGACGTGGTCGGCTTCCTCGCCGCCGGCCCCGAATGAGTAGGCCAGCATCCCCGTCGCGAACAGCGCAGGCAAGCCAGCGCCCAGGATGAGCCCTACGACGAGCACTTTGAAAATCGACTCCAGATAATGCATCAGCGCGTCCCCTCTCAGACCGGGGTCTTCGGTTGTGGAACCTTGGGCAGCCTCGGGCTCGTCTTGGCAAGCTGTGCGTCGCGAACGTCAGCCGGCACAACGGAATTCGTCGTCTCGTCCCAATCGGCGTTGACGTTGCTGTGGTCGACCTTCTGCTGCTGAGCCCGCCACCACATGTATGCGGATGCGGCCACGAGTATCACGAAGATGACGCCGTCGCCGGCCAGTCGCGAACCGGTGACGTCCTTGATCACGTAGGACAGCCAGTACGAGAGCGCACCCACCAGAGCGGCAGCCGGCAGGGTGACCAGCCACGCAACGGCCATCCGGCCGGCGACCGCCCAGCGCACCTGTGCACCGGGCTTGCCGACGCCGCTGCCGAGTATCGATCCGGTGGCGACGTGGGTGGTGGACAGCGCCATGCCCGCGGCACTGGAGCTGAGGATGATCGCTGCCGATGAGGCTTCCGCGGCCAGACCCTGCGGCGACTCGATCTCCACCAGCCCCTTCCCCAGAGTCCGGATGACCCGCCAACCGCCGAGATAGGTGCCCAGGCCGATGGCTAACGCGCAACTGGCGATGATCCAGATCGGCAGGCCGTCGTTCTTCACGTCACCGGTCAGATGCCCCGTGGTGATCAGCGCCAGGGCGATCACACCCATGGTCTTCTGCGCGTCGTTGGTGCCGTGCGCCAGTGCGACCAGCGACGCCGTCGCGATCTGCCCCCAGCGGAAACCTGCTTCCCGACGGCGGTGCAGCACTTTCCGGGTGATGCGGTAGACCAGCCAGGTTCCGCATGCGGCGACCAGGCCGGCGATCAGGGGCGCGGCCACCGCGGGGATGAGCACCTTCTGGGTGACCCCCGGCCAGTTGACGCCTCTCAACCCGAGCGCGGCCAGGCCGGCGCCGATCAATCCGCCGAACAGTGCGTGCGACGAACTCGACGGTATGCCGAACAGCCACGTCAGCAGGTTCCACAGGATGCCACCGATCAAGCCCGCGAAGATGATCGTCAGGCCCATCGAAGCGTCAATACCCGGCAGCAATTGTCCAGTTTTCGAGTCCTGGACTTTCAAGACCGACGTCGTGACGGTGACCGCAACCTCGACCGACAAAAAGGCGCCGACGAGATTGAGGATCCCGGCCAGCAGCACCGCGGTCTTGGGCTTCAGCGCACCGGTGGCGATGGATGTCGCCATGGCGTTCCCGGTGTCGTGGAAGCCGTTAGTGAAGTCGAACGCCAACGCAGTGGCGATCAACAGCACCAAGATGATCATCTCTGTGCCCATGCGGTCATTCTGCGGCCCTCGTATGAGATTTGGCCAATTACCGACATAGTGGTGACCTTGGTCCACCAGCGCGTTTACTTGACTCGCCGAGGAGTTCATCCGCCGTTCACGATCCGTACTCTGAAGGTTCGCTGTCAGCGGCCACTACCGGCCTATCGATGCCGCCGCGCCGCCGCTGTTGCCCCTAAGATCGGACGCAGCCGGGCGGCCACTCCAGCCCGGACGGAGGTGACGCGGTGAACCGATTTCTCACCACCATCGTGACGTGGCTTCGGGCCGGTTACCCCAACGGCGTCCCGCAGAACGACTACCTCCCCATCCTGGCTCTACTCTCCCGTCGGCTCACCGCCGACGAGATCATCGAGGTCGCGCGTCAGCTTCGAAATCTTCCCCGCCCGGACTTCATCGACGTCGGCGCCGAGATCCTGCGCATCACCGACCAACTGCCCAAGCCCTCGGAAGTGGAGCGGGTACGCGCCAAACTGGCCGCCTTCGGCTGGCCGCTGGACAACCCGCGCGACGCCGAGGAGATCGGATAGCCACCCTGCGAGCGCTGGTCATCCCGCCGGGGCCGTCGGCGTTGTCACTCCTGGCGGCACTGGACGGTGTCCTGGACGGCCGCGACGGAGCGTTTGTTCCGATTCCCGCCGGCGACCTGCGCGAGGCCGACCTGCTCACAACGGCGCTGCGGGTCGGCGAAGAGATCGACGACGAGATCGCCCTGGTGGTCAGCACCTCGGGAACCACCGGCATCCCCAAAGGGGCGCTGCTGACGCCGGCTGCGCTGATCGCCGGCGCCTCGGCCAGCCACGACCGCCTGGGCGGCCCGGGTACCTGGCTGCTGGCACTTCCGACCCACCACATCGCCGGCATGCAGGTTGTGATCCGCAGCGCGCTCGCCGGGACGGTACCGGTGGAGCTGGATCTCACCGGTGGTTTCGACACCACCCAATTGCCAAGGGCGATAGGCCAACTGGGCTCCGGTAGGCGCTACACCTCACTGGTGGCCAATCAGTTGGCCAAGGCCCTTGCCGACCCGCCGGCCGCCGCCGCCCTGGCCGAACTCGATGCGGTCCTGCTCGGAGGCGGCCCGGCGCCGCGGCCGGTGCTCGTCGCAGCGGCGCGGGCCGGAATCGCGGTGGTACGCACGTACGGCTCCAGCGAGACCGCCGGCGGCTGTGTCTATGACGGGCTGCCACTGGACGGCGTGGAGGTGCGCGTCGACGAGGCCGACCCGGATGGGCAGGGCCGCATCGCGATCGGCGGGACCACGTTGGCCACGGGGTACCGGAACCCGCCGTCAACCGGGCCAGACCCGTTCGCCCAGCCAGGCTGGTTCCGCACCGACGACCTGGGCGTGTTCGACGAAGCCGGGCGACTGGCGGTGCTCGGCCGAACCGACGAGGCGATCAGTACCGGCGGACTGACCGTCATGCCCGGACCGGTGGAGGCGGTGCTCAGCCGCCACCCCGCCGTCGCGGAGTGCGCGGTGTTCGGCGTTGCCGACGACCGGCTGGGTCAACGGGTGGCGGCGGCGGTGGTCGCCGTGGACTCGGCACGACCGACTGCGGCGGAGTTGCGTGAATTCGTGGCCGAGGCCCTGGACCGCACCGCCGCGCCGCGCGAGGTCCACTTCGTGACCGAACTGCCCCGCCGCGGCATCGGCAAAGTCGATCGCCGGTCGTTGCGTGCCCGGTTCGGCATGACGAAACCATGACGACAGCGCAGGTCGAGACACTTCACCATTAGGCTCAGCACCATGAATGCTCGGGTTCTGATCGCCGATGACGATGCCGTTGTGCGCGACGTCGTGCGGCGCTACCTCGAGCGCGACGGACTAGAGGTGCGGATGGCCGGCGACGGCAACGAAGCACTGCGGGTGCTGGGCACCGAACGGATCGACGTCGCCGTACTCGACGTGATGATGCCCGGGCCGAACGGGCTCTCACTGTGCCGAACCCTTCGCCAGGGCGGCGACTACACGGTTCCGGTGATCCTGCTGACCGCGCTGAGCGAGGAAGACGACCGGATCGCCGGACTTGAAGCCGGTGCCGACGACTACCTGACCAAACCCTTCAGTCCGCGGGAACTGGCGTTGCGGGTGCGCTCGGTGCTGCGACGCGCACCCGCCACACCCTCGACAGTGCCACTGGAGATCACCATCGGAGAGCTGCATGTCTCCACGGCGGCCAGGTCGGTCACCGCCGCGGGTGCGCCGGTCGGCCTGACCAACCGGGAGTTCGATCTGCTGCTGTTCTTCCTCACCCACACCGACACCGTCTTCTCCCGCGAGGAGTTGCTCAAGCGGGTGTGGAACTGGGACTTCGGCGACCTGTCCACGGTCACGGTGCACGTCAAGCGGTTGCGCTCCAAACTCGGTGACCATCACCGGGTACAGACGGTGTGGGGCCGCGGCTACCTGTGGCAGGGGGAGGCCGCCGGCGGTGACCGTGGCTGGGCATGACCTGAGCTCGATCGCACTGCTCGCGCTCGCCGGCTCACTTCCGGTAGTGCTGATCGGCGGGCTGGTCATCCGGCTTGCACGGTCCTGGTCGATCACCGTCAGCATGGTCGCGCTGGTGCTGATACCCACGCTGGCGACGCTTGCCGGTGTGTTCAGCGCCAGCCGCTTCATGACCGACGCAGCGTTCCGGACCATCGCCGTGGTGTTGCTGGTCGTGGCCGTGGTAACCCTGCCCGCCGCGGTGATGCTGGCGAGATATCAGGCCCGAAGAACGGTGTGGGATCAGGAGATTCAAGACGCCGAACGGGCCGCTGAGCAGTCGCGCCGACAACTGGTCGCCTTCGTCAGCCACGATCTGCGCACCCCACTGGCCGGCATCCGGGCCCTGTCCGAGGCGATCGCGGACGGGATCGTCCACGACGACGAGGTGCGCGTGCAGGCCAAGCGCATCGAGGGCGAGAGCGTGCGACTCTCGGAGATGGTCGACGACCTGTTCGAGATGGCGAAGATCAACGCCGGCGCGGTCACCTCGCCGTATGAGCGGGTGGCACTCGACGAGGTGGTCGACGACGTGATGAGCGCACACCGCATCACAGCCGAACGCGCCGGGGTGATCCTTGAGACCGACGTGCCGGCGACGCCGGTGCGGGTGATCGGCAGCGACCGCGCGCTGGTCCGGGTGCTGTCCAACCTGGTGGCCAACGCGATCGCACACACTCCGGCCGGCGGCACGGTACGCCTGGCGGTCGGCGCCGACGACGACGGTGCGTGGGCGCGGGTTGATGACACCGGGGTGGGAATCGACGCCGGCGATCTGCCGCGGGTATTCGACGTCGCGTATCGGGGCTCCAACCACCGTGTGCCACGGGAGGATTCGTCGCTGCCGAGTGGATCCGGCCTGGGGCTGGCCATCGCAGCCGGGCTGGTCCGTGCGCACCGCGGATCGCTGTCGGCCCACAATCTCGACCGGGGCGCCCGCTTCGAGGTGCGGCTGCCGATCGCGGCGGGTTAGGCGTCAGACGCGCGCCGGGATACCCACGGCCGCTTCGCATCGCGCAGCGAGTTCACGGCGACTGCTGCCGGGAAGTTCCAGCGATCCCACGACCAGATCGACCACCGTGCCACGGGTTCCGACGGTCCGCTTCACCGAAGCCCAGAGGCTGTCGTCGCCCAGGAAAGCGGTCACCGTGGACGGCCGGCCGTCGCGGTGGCGATAGGTGAGCGACACCGGCTGTACCGGCCTTCCCGAGTCGATCGAGGCTTGGAACACCGCGGGCCTGAATCGGCCGCTATGCCGCCCGCAGTAGGTCGTGCCCTCCGGGAAGGCGACCACCGTCCGTTCCCGACGAAGCCGCTCGGCCACCGCATCGACCACCGGCGGCAGCATCCGGAGGCTTCGGCGTTCGATCGGAATGACGCCCATCATCCGGGCCGCCAACCCGATGGCCGGCCAGTTCACCAGGTCGGCCCGCGCCACGAAGCTGCCGGGGACCACTGCCCCGATCACGAACACATCAACCCAGGACGTGTGGTTGCTGACCACAAGGACACCTGGGAGATTGCGAATCGGGTTGCCGGACAGACGCACTCGCACACCGAGGCAACGGAGCACGAGTCGGCAGTATCCGCGCTGGATGCCGCAGCGGGCCGGCAGTGGGACGGCCAGCAGCGGCAGCGTCAGCAGAACAAGGAGGACGGCGACGATCCGTCGTACCGACCGGGCGGCGGCCACCATCGACCGTTCCTGATCTCCGCCACCGACGCAGCGATCGTCGCAACTGGTCTTCGGGAACCACGCATGCTCGACCGCCTTCAGCAGACCGGTGCCCATCAGGCAGCCGCCGCCGCGGAACGCAGGCGGGTCAGATAACGGATATCGGCTCTGCTCTTCTCCAGCAGCGCCGGAAAGTCGCCGACACCGAACTCCGGATCATGCGCAGGCTCACCGCAGATCCGGGCTCCCAGGCGCAGGTAGCCGCGCATCAGCGGCGGGATCACCGGACGCGCGGGCGGTTCGATGTCGTCAAGGGTGCGACCGTCCAGCAGCACCGGCCGGTAGGGGTAGACGGTCAGGGCTGGATCAGCGGCGTGGCGGCTGCGTACGAAGTCCCGCACACCACGAATCCGACTGCCCGGCAGTCCGTCGCCACAGACCGGCACCGAGACGCATCCAGTCACGTAGTCGTAGCCGCTGCGATCGAGATAGGCGAGGATGCCGGTCCACATCATCAGCACGACGGCGCCGTTGCGGTGATCGTTGCGCACCACCGCCCGACCCATCTCCACCAGCGACGGTCGCAGTGCGTCCAGTGCGGTGATGTCGAACTCCGTCGCCGAATACAGGCCTCCGGCGGCGATCGCACCGGGGGGCGGCAGCATGCGGTAACAGCCCACGATCTCTCCGGAGCGGTCCTCCCGAACGATCAGATGGTCGCAGTATTGGTCGAAGTCGTCGGCGTCGATGCGGTCGTCGTTCCGCAGTCCGAATCCGGGTTCGGTTGAGAAGACGTCGTACCGGAGTCGTTGCACCGCGGAGATGTCGTCAGCGTCGGTGGTCAGCAGCAGCGTGTATCGCGGACCGCTGGTGAGACTGTAGTCGGAGGGATTGGGGGCGATGAGTACGGATGAGGTGCTCATACCGGGAACGATGGCGATGCTGTCTGGCGATCCGGGTACCGAAAGGTGTTGTGTCGGTGTACAGATCGTGACAAATGGGGCGGACGTTCGCCGTGTCGTTCCGGCAGTTGGTCCCGGGTCCGGTCAGTCGTCGAGCGTCCCGCTCAGCCGTTCGGCAGCCGCGACGTAGTCCTCGATGAACTCCAGCACCACCTCGCGGGCGGGCTTGATCTTGTTCATCAGGCCGACGCCCTGGCCGACGAAGTAGGTCGACAACGCCTGGGCTCCCGGGTGGCCGCCCTCGGCGAGCTTGTCGATCCGGCGCAGCGCCGGCTCGGCCACCATGGACTGCAGCGGCAGCGGCAGCGGCTGGCGTCCGCCCGGATTCGGTGCCCAGGCGTCGGTCCAGTCCGACCGGAGTTGACGCGACGGCTTGCCGGTACGGCCCGCCGAGCGGACGGTGTCCCGCGACGATGCGGCCAGCATCTTCTGCTTGGTGTGCGGCGCGGTCTCGGCCTCTTCTGTCGTCAGCCACACCGATCCGGTCCAGGCGCCGGCGGCCCCCATGGCCACGCACGCGGCCATCTGGCGGCCGGTCACGATCCCGCCGGCGGCCAGCACCGGGATGTCCTTGCCGCCGGGAACCCCCGAAATCGCCTCCAGCACTTCGGGGATCAGCACCAGGGTGCTGACCTCGCCGCAGTGTCCGCCCGCCTCGGTACCCTGCGCGACGATCAGATCGACCCCGGCCTGAACCTGCTTGATGGCGTGCTCCTTGGCGCCGACGAGCGCGGCGACCGGAATGCCGCGTTCCTTGCCGGCCTCGATCATGTACGCCGGCGGCACGCCGAGTGCGTTGGCCATCATCGTGATCGGATGATTCAGCGCGACGTCCAGCAGACTCTTGCCGGTGTCACCGGCCAGCGCCGAAGACCGGATGCGCACTTCCTCGACCTCGATGTCGTGGTCGGTCAGGAGCTGATTGATGAAGTCGCGGTGCTCGGCGGGAATCCGGTCGGCCAACTGGTCGAAGCTCAGGTTCTCGCCCTTGCCCTCGTACTTGGCCGGCACGATGATGTCCACGCCGTAGGGCTTGCCGTTGACGTGCTCGTCGATCCAGCACAACTCCTGCTCAAGCTGGTCTGGCCGGAACGCGACGCCCCCGAGCACGCCCAGTCCGCCGGCGTTGGTCACCGCGGCGACGACGTCGCGGCAGTGGCTGAAGGCGAACAGTGGGAACTCGATGCCGTACTGCTCACAGATCGGTGTCTTCACCCGCTCAGTATGACCAACCGGTTGGACGGCCGCTAGTGCAGGCGACCGACCGGCCGCCGGGCACTAGGGTTCCTGCCATGATCCGGGTGATCGTCGCCATGGTGCTCGGCGTGGTCGCCGCGGTGCTCACCGGAATGCTGCGCCACGAGTGGCACTACTCCCCGGCGGTCGGCTGGATCGTCGCGGCCGTGGTCTACCTGGTGTGGACCTGGTCGGTGGTGGGGCCGATGGATGCCGAGCAGACCTTCACCCATGTCCGGCAACGCTACGAAGACGGCACACCCCGGTTGTCACACGTGATCGTGGTGATCGCCAGCGTCGCCAGCCTGGCCGGGGTGGGCTATCTCCTGGCGGCCGAGAGCGATCACGACGGTCGCCACCTCGTCGAGGCGCTGATCGGGGTCCTCAGTGTGGTGGCGTCCTGGTTCGCCATCCACACCACCTTCATGCTGCGTTACGCGCAGCTGTTCTTCCGCGATGGTCTCGACGACTGGGATTCGGTCAACTTCAACAGCCGACCCGGCTACCACCCCTGCTACGTCGATTTCGCCTACCTGGCCTTCACGGTGGGCATGACCTACCAGGTTTCCGACACCAACATCACCACCCGGCGCATGCGCAAGGCGGTGCTGGGCCAGGCGCTGGTCTCCTTCATGCTCGGTGTCGTCGTGCTGGCGAGCACCATCAACCTCGTCTTGGCACTGGCCGGCTGATGGCATCAGTCGCGCAGTGGATCGAGGGCGCGCGCCCGCGCACCCTCCCCAACGCCGTCGCCCCGGTGATCGCCGGAACCGGCGCGGCCGCGTGGCTGGATTCAGCGGTGTGGTGGAAGGCTCTGCTGGCGCTTGTCGTTTCGGTGTCGCTGATCGTCGGCGTGAACTACGCCAACGACTACTCGGACGGCATCCGCGGCACCGATGACGAACGTGCCGGACCGTTGCGACTGGTCGGCTCCAAGCTGGCGGCGCCGCGCGCTGTGCTCAGCGCCGCAGTAGTGAGCCTGGCCGTCGGCGCGGTCGCCGGCGTCGCACTGGCCCTTGTGAGCGCACCGTGGCTGATCGCCGTCGGCGCGGTGTGCATCGCCGGCGCCTGGCTCTACACCGGCGGCTCACGGCCCTACGGCTACGCCGGCTTCGGCGAGATCGCGGTCTTCGTCTTCTTCGGCCTGGTTGCGGTGCTGGGCACCCAGTACACCCAGGCGCTGCGGGTCGACTGGGTCGGCACGGCGGCGGCCGTCGCCACCGGGGCGTTGTCGTCAGCGGTGTTGGTGGCCAACAACCTTCGCGACATCCCCACCGACAGGGTGGCCGGCAAGATCACGCTGGCGGTGCGACTGGGTGACGCCGGCACCCGCATCCTCTACCAGGTGCTGATGGGACTGGCTGCGGTGATGACGCTGGCTCTGATGCGGGCCACCCCCTGGTGCGCACTCGGCTTCCTCGCGGTTCCACTGGCGCTGAAAGCGGCCGGACCGGTCCGCTCGGGCAAGGGTGGGCGTGAGCTGATTCCGGTGTTGCGCGACACCGGCCTGACCATGCTGGTGTGGTCGGTCGCGGTCGCCGCGGCACTGACCCTGCACTGACCGACAGACGAAAGACAACGGGAGACGACGATGGCGGCAGACAAACTGATCTCGAGCGGCAGCCCGTGGGAAGCCACGATCGGCTATTCCCGGGCGACAGTCGCCGGCGACTACGTGCATGTCTCCGGCTGCACCGCCAGTGTCGACGGCCGGGTGCAGCATGAGGGCGACGCCTACGGTCAGACGCTGGTGGCGCTGAATCAGGTCATCGCGCCCGCGCTGGCGCAAGTCGGCTACACGCTGGCCGACGTCGTACGTTCGCGGGTGTACCTCGTCAACGCTGCCGATGTCGATGCAGTGGCCAGGGCGCACGGCGAGGTGTTCGGCGACATCCGGCCGGCAGCCACCATGGTCGCCGGCGTGTCGATGGTCGATCCGAAGATGTTGGTCGAGATCGAGGTTGACGCCTGGAAGCGCAGCTAATCCTTCTCGCCGCGCAGCCGCGCCTGCAACTGGTCCCGGTCGCTGCGGCGACGTTCGTCGACCTGGGCGATGCCGGCGGTGGCGCGCAGGCGAAGCGGCTTAAGCAGCACGATGCCCAGCGGCAACGCGAGAATGATCGCGAACAGCATGGCGATCACCAGTGGGAACTCTTTGATGCCCAACAGGTGCGCCGCGTAGAAGATGAGCGCGGTCAGCGCAACCACCAGTGCCAGCCTCGCCAGCGTGTAAAGCAGCACGTCGCGCATCATGCGCCCGGTGGCGCCACCTGCCTGATTATCCGTCACGGCGGGAAGCCTACCGACGAGCGTATATTCGGACCAAGGAGGTTTCCTCGTGCCTTACGTGCTGCTCATCGTGGTCGTCGCCGCCTTGGCCTACATCACCATCCGGGCCATCCGCGCCAACGCCCACCGGCCCACCACCCGGGTGATCGGGCCCGACGACGACCCGGAATTCCTGTGGCGGCTCAGCCACGGGGACAACAACCCGCGTTAGCTCCACCGACTCGAGACCGTCGCGGTCAGTTCACGCCCGCGTAGGAGTGCAGACCGACGGTGACCAGGTTGATGAAAAACAGGTTGAACACCATCGCGACGAAGCCGATGACGTTGATCCAGGCCGCCTTCTTGTCGCGCCAGCCCGCAGTCGATCGGGCGTGCAGGTACGCCGCGTAGACCACCCAGGCGATGAAGGACACCGTCTCCTTGGGGTCCCAGCCCCAGTAACGGCCCCACGCCTCCTCGGCCCAGATCGCGCCGAAGATCACCCCGAAACCGAACACCGGGAACCCGAAGATCGTGGTCCGGTAGGCGATCCGGTCGAGAGTCTGGGCGTCGGGAAGTTTCGCGGCGATGCGGGCTAGGGGACCGGTCGCGCCAGGCTCGCCGTATTTCGACATCTTCAGCAGGAACAGCATGCTGGCCACCCCGGCGACGAGGAACACCCCGGAGCCGAGGCTGACCACCGAGACGTGGATGGGTAGCCAGTAGGACTGCAGTGCGGGCATCACCGGCGCGGCGTTGGTGTAGAGCCACTTACCGCTGACCGCGAGCAGGATGAGGACGGGAACCAGGACGAACACCCACAGAGCCCGGTACTGCGGCTTACGCAGCACCACCGCGGCTGCGACCAGCCCGCAGAAACTGGTCAGGTTGATGAACTCGTACATGTTGCCCCACGGCGCCCGGAGGGTGGCCATGCCGCGCAACACGATGCAGGCGAGCAGTAATGCGATGCCGAGGTAGACCAAGGCGAGCCCGGCCCTGCCGATGCGTTCGGCCAGCGGGGTCGCCGATGCGTTGACGACGAGACCGGGCCCGGCCTCCCCGGCCGCCACCGTGGGCACACCTCCCGCAGAGACCAGTTCACGCTCCTCGACGCGGCGCCCGCGACTGGAGGCCAACTCGACGGCAAGCATCAACAGCGCCAGCACCAGCACCATGACCGACGCCGTGAACGCCCAGTCCGAGTACCGGGCCAGGCCGATGTCGATGTGTTCGGTATTCATGACCTAACCCTCCGTCAGGATTTTCTGACTGAGCTTGTCCAACTCCTCGCCCCAGCCGGAGTTGTCGGTGCGGGCCAGACCGCCCAACTCGACTTTCACCGTACCCGGCGGGCCTGGGACTGTCCCCGAGTCGCTTCGCTCCTGCCCGCCGAAATCTATCCCCGAGTCGCTTCGCTCCTGCCCGCCGGTCGGGGTGACGCGCGCCCATACCCGCCGCCGGCGCACGACGAGGGAGACCAGCAGCCCGCCCATCATCGTCAGCGCGAAGACCAACACCCATACCTGGCCGGGGTCATGGGACACCTGGAGATTGACGAACTCGGTGGCGCCGTCGAAGCGCACCACGGTGCCGTCGTCCAGACGGACCTCCTGGCCGCGGGTGAGGTTGACCCGCTTGAGCTTGTTCAGTCGCTTCTGCTCGATCAGTCGGGCATCGATGCTGAACAACGACTGCGGACGGCCGGTGTCGAGCCCGGCATCGCCGCGGTAGATGTCGATCGCCACAGCGGGGTCGTTCATCGCCGGAAAGCTCGAGGACAGCAGCTTGCCGTCCATCTGCTGGGTGGGTGCGAACAACCCGGTGATGGCGAGTTGCTGCTTGCGCCGCTGCTCGGGCGGGTACAGCCCGGCCGGCGGGTCGACGCGGATCGTGCCCGACGACAGCAGGGTCCGCGTGTTGTCCGGGCGGAACTGCAGGGTCTGGGTTCTCTTCTGCCCGTTGGGAAACGTGACGGTGAAGGTGGGGGCGTAACCGTGGCCCTGGAGGTAGAGCCGGTCGCCGCCGACCCGCAGCGGATGGTTGACCTCCAGCCGGTAGGGCCGCCAGGTTCCGGTCGTCAGGTCGGCGCCGGCCTGGTAGTCGATGTTCGCCGCGAACGAGGTGGCCTGACCGGACGGAAGGTAGCGGGCCTGGAAGTCGTTGACCCGCACACACATCGGATACAACGAGGTGCCGTCGACCTTGTTTCCGGCGCGGAACGAGTCGAACGCGGCCGGCGACGCCGAGCAGAAGCCTGGCCCACTGTCGGCGATCACGATGACATTGCCCTCGTAGCCGAAGATCTTGCCCACGGCGATGGCGGCCAGCAGCCCCAGCAGCGAGAAGTGGAAGACGATGTTGCCGAACTCGCGCAGATAGCCCTTCTCGGCGGAGACCTCGGTCGCATCACCGGTCTGTCGGGTGATGCGCCGCCAGCCGCGCAACTGCCCGACGATGCGGGCGGCGACCTCGTCCGGCGTGCCCACCACGGTTCCGGTCGCGTGCCTGGGCAGCCGGCTCAAGTTGCGGGGGGCCGGTACCGGCTTCTCCCGAACGTTGCGGATGTGCTCGATGATCCGCGGGGTGAGACAGCCCACCAGCGAGATGAACAGCAGCACGTAGATGGCGGTGAACCAGAAGCTGGAGAACACGTCGAACATCTGCAGCCGGTCCAGCCACGGCCCGATGACGGGATGCTCTGCGAGGTACTGCTGCACCTTGGACTCGTTGAGACTGCGCTGGGGCAGCAGCGCGCCGGGCACCGCGCCGAGAGCGAGCAGGAACAGCAGCACCAAAGCGGTGCCCATGGTGGTCAGAGCGCGCCACGGCCGACGAAAATCGCGGACCAGCAACCTCTTCATGGCGGTCCACCTGCGCCGCCGTTGCGTCACAGCGGCAGCCTGACATCGCTGACGAAGGCGTCGCGCACCCACGACACGAAGTCGTTCCACACACCCGTGACCAGGGCCACCCCGACCGCGATCAGCAGCACACCGCCGAACACCTGGATCGCCCGGCTGTGCCGGCGCAGCCACCCGAACGCGTTGACCGCCCAGCCCGATCCCAGTGCCAGCAGAACGAACGGGATACCCAGTCCCAGGCAGTAGGCGATCACCAGGGCCACACCGCGGGCCACACTCGCGCCATCGGTCGCCGAGGCCACGGCGATCACCCCGGTCAGCGTCGGCCCCAGGCACGGTGTCCAGCCCAGCCCGAAGACCGCGCCGAGCAACGGCGCACCGGCCAGTCCGGCGAGTTGCCGCGGGGTGAACCTGGCCTGGCGCTGCAGCGCAGGGATGAAGCCGATGAACGCCAGCCCCATGACGATAGTCACCACACCGCCGATACGTTGCAGCACAACCTGATTGACGATCAGGCTGGTCGTCATGCCGAGTACGGCCACGGTGCCGAGCACGAAGACGACGGTGAATCCCGCGACGAAGAGCAGTGCCGATCCGGCCACCCGCCAGCGGCGGGAGGCGGCGGGCTGGGCGGCGTCGGCATCCGGGGCGCCGACGACAGCGGCGAGGTAGGAGAGGTATCCCGGGACGAGCGGCACCACACACGGCGAGGCGAACGACACCAGTCCGGCTAGCACGCACAGGCCCAGTGCTGCCAGCAGCGGCCCGGCTGCAGCGGTCTCGGTGAGACCGGTCATGACGGGCTCGGTCAGTCCGGTCACGACAGTCTCGGCGGCGGTTCGGCGGCCAGCCGCTGCACCACCGGAGTGAGATCCTCGGCCAGCAGTTCGCGCAGGAACACCGCGGCCACCCGGTGCTCGCGGTCGAGCACCACCGTCGACGGGATCACGGTGGTGGGGTACTTGCCGCCGAAGGCGATCATGGTGCGCATTGCCGGGTCGTAGATCGAGGGGTAGCTCACCTTACGGTCGGTGACGAAATCGCGGGGCCCGTCGATGTCGTTGTCGCGCACATCGATTCCCAGGAACGCGACCCCGTCGCCGCGCGTCTCGTCGTACACCTGCTGCAGTTGGGCCACCTCAGCCCGGCACGGGCCGCACCACTGTCCCCAGATGTTGATCACCACCACCTGGCCGCCGAAATCGTCGAGGGAGATGGTGCGCGACGGGTCCATCAGGTCCGGTCCGGACAGCGGTCCGGGAATGCCGCGGGTGGCGGGTGGGTCGTAGAAGATGTCGGTCT
Source organism: uncultured Actinomycetes bacterium (assembly GCA_903884065.1). Lineage (GTDB taxonomy): Bacteria > Actinomycetota > Actinomycetes > Mycobacteriales > Mycobacteriaceae > Mycobacterium. Next base: position 73,893 of record CAISDL010000042.1, read on the forward strand.
TGCCACCGGGGGCGACGAACTCGAACGTGCCGCCCTGGGCTACGGCGTCATCGCCGGTGGAGCAGCCCACCAGCAGTGCCGCCGTCGCCAGTACGACCGTCAGAAGGCTCCTCACCGTCCGGCGAGCTCCGCGTATCCCCACCCGACGTAGGCGTCGCCGTCGAAGTAGAACGACGTGACCGAGGCGAGATTGCACATCCGCCTGGTCGGGAAGTGATGCAGCGGTTCGGAGTTCATCGCCCGCCGCAACGTCTCCACCGGGAGTTGGTGGCTGACGCACACCGCCTCGTGACCGGCGCCCCGCACGCGGGCGCGGGCCACCGCGGCCTTCATCCGTTCGGCGATCTCGTGATAGGGCTCACCCCACGACGGCGAACGCGGGTTGCGCAGGTGCCACCAGTTGCGAGGGTCCCGCAGGGCCCCGTCGCCCGGGGACACCCGCTGGCCCTGAAACACGTTGTGCGACTCGATGAGCGAATCGTCGACACCGACCTGGAGTCCGTGGTGGGCGGCGATCGGCGCTGCGGTCTCCTGAGCCCGTTCCAGTGGAGACGCGACGACGTCGATGATGTCGCGCTTGGCCAGCCACTCCGCCACCGCCTCGGCCTGGGCGCGTCCGCGCTCGGACAGGTGGTAGTCGGGAAGGCGACCGTAAAGAACGCCCTCGGGGTTGTGCACCTCGCCGTGTCGCATGACGTGCACGATGGTTCGGCCGCCTGCGGTCGGTCTTCCAGCTTCCGCGCTGGTCATGACGGTCTCGCTTCCGCGGCGGCACGGGCGGCGCCCGGCAGGGCGGCGGCGATCCGGTCGAAGGCATCGTCGTCGAGAGCCGCTGAGACGAACCAGGTTTCGAAGGCACTCGGTGGCGCGTAGACGCCCGCGTCGAGCAGGGCGTGGAAGAACGGCGGGAATCGCCAGGTGTCGCTGGCCCGGGCGGCGGCGAAGTCGGTCACCGGCTGATCGGTGAAGAACACCGACAGGAAGTTCCCGGCGCGGGCAACCTGATGCGGCACCGCGGCCTCGGTCAGGGCTCCGGCCAACAGCGCGGCAAGTCGGTCGGCGTTGGAATCCAAAGCGGCGTAGACGGTCTCGTCGGCGTGACGCAGTGTCGCAAGACCCGCAGCCACCGCCACCGGGTTTCCGCTGAGCGTCCCCGCCTGGTACACCGGCCCCAGCGGGGCGAGGCGTTCCATGACATCGGTTCGCCCGCCGAATGCCGCCGCCGGCAGTCCGCCGCTCATCACCTTCCCGAAGGTGAACAGGTCGGCGTCGACGGGATCGATTCCGTACCAGCCGGATCGGCTCATCCGGAAGCCGGTCATCACCTCATCGACGATCAGCAGTGCGCCGTACTCGGCGGTGATGCGGCGCAAGGCCGCGTTGTAGCCGGGCAGCGGAGCGACCGCGCCCATGTTGCCGGGAGCGGCCTCGGTGATGACCGCGGCGATGCTCTCGCCGAATTCGGCGAAGGCTTCCTCGACAGCGGGGATGTCGTTGTAGGGCAACACGATGGTGTCGGCGGCCGTCGCGCCGGTGACCCCGGGCGACGACGGCAGTCCCAGGGTCGCCACCCCGGAGCCGGCGTCAGCCAGCAGCGCGTCGACGTGGCCGTGGTAACAACCGGAGAACTTGACGATCTTGGACCGGCCGGTGAACCCGCGGGCCAAGCGCACCGCGCTCATGGTGGCCTCGGTGCCGGAGTTCACCAGGCGCACGCGCTGCACCGGTGCGACTCGGTCGATGATCTCGGCAGCCAGGTCGGTCTCGCCGGGCGTGGGGGCCCCGAACGACAGGCCGTCGGCGGCGGCGCACTGCACCGCTTCCACGACCGCCGGGTGGGCATGGCCCAGGATCATCGGACCCCAGGAGCACACCAGGTCGACGTAGTGGTTTCCGTCGGCGTCGGTCAGCCAGCACCCCCGCGCCGAGGTGATGTAGCGAGGGGTGCCGCCCACGGAGTTGAACGCCCGCACCGGCGAGTTGACGCCACCGGGGATCACCGCGCAGGCCTCGGCGAACAACCTCGCGGAGGCGATCGGGGGGGCAGCCTGCTCCAACATGCGCACCAGTGTTCCAGCTGGGAAGGGGTGGTTCCGCGACAGGGTCAATTGAGTGGGGCGTCACTTTCTCGATTGGTCACCCCGGGTGGGACTTTGGTCCCGTCCTGCCGAACAGCCGACGACAGGCCGGAGTTAGTTAAGGTACCCTAACTTTCATGTCCTCGGTCTCCGATCGGATGCGTGCGCGCGTGCTGACTTCCGGTCATGCGCCCGACGGCGATGGGCCGACCTCTCTGACCCTGGCCGACCTGGAACGCGGCCAGCGCGCCCGGATAGTCGGCTACAGCACCGGCGTGGAACCCAGCGCAGCACGCCGCCTGTTCGACCTAGGCCTCATGACGGGGATCGAGGTGACGATGGTTCGTCGCGCGCCGTTGCGCGACCCGGTGATCTTCCGGGTCGGGGACTACGAGATCGCGTTGCGCGCGGCCCAGGCCCGTAGCATCCACGTCGATCGTCACGCGGATGTGGCGCGTTGAGCGGGGCGACTGATCATTGCGGAAGCGGCGGCGGTACCACCACCGCGCATTCGGGCCTCACGCGCTTCGCCGTCGTCGGGAGCCCCAACTCCGGAAAGACCACCCTGTTCAATGCGCTGACCGGACTGCACGCCAAGACCGGCAACTATCCCGGCGTCACCGTCGCCCGCTACGAGGGCACCACACGTTTGGGTGACCACAGGTCCGTCGTGGTCGAGGACCTGCCGGGCACCTACAGCCTGGACCCGATCAGCCCCGATGAGCAGATCGTCGTCGACGTGCTGGACACCGATCATCACAACACCCGCGTCGACGTCCCGGACGCCATGCTGGTCACCCTCAACGCGACGACGCTGCGGCGCTCGCTGGGACTGCTGGCCCAGTTGCACCAGACCGGCCTGCCGATTTGCGTGGTGCTGACCTTCACCGACGACCTGGCCAGGCGCCAGGGCCGGCTCGACATCCCGTCGTTCACCCGCGCTCTCGGCATTCCGGTGGTGACGGTGGTGGCCGGCCATCGAGACGGCCTGGCCGATCTGCGCCACGTGATGGCGCGGGCCGATTCGTGGACGCGACCGGTGGTGCCGCCGCCGACCGACCCGGCCGAGGTGACCGGCTGGGTGGACTCGGTGCTGGAGTCATCGAACTACCGGCTGCCGGATATCGACAAGCGCTCCCACCGGATCGATTCGGTGGTGCTGCACCCGGTGGCCGGAACCGCGATCTTCCTCCTGACGATGTTCGTGTTCTTCCAGACGATCTTCACCGTCGCGGCTCCCCTGCAGGATTACGTCGAGACCTTCTTCGGCTGGCTCGGCGGGCTGGTCGCCGACCATGTCCACATCGGCTGGCTGTCGGGATTCCTGTCCCAGGCGGTGATCGGCGGCGTGGGCAGCGTGCTGGTGTTCGTTCCGCAGATCGCGCTGCTGTTCGTCCTCATCGCACTGCTCGAGGGCACCGGTTATCTGGCCCGGGCGGCGTTCCTGATGGATCGGGTGATGGCGCGCGCCGGACTGGAAGGCCGCGCGTTCGTGGCGCTGCTGTCGTCGTTCGCCTGCGCGATTCCCGGGATCATGGCGACGCGGTCGCTGCCGTCGGCCAAGGACCGACTGGCCACCATGATGGGCGCACCGCTGATGACCTGCTCGGCGCGGCTTCCGGTCTACATCCTGCTGGTGAGCCTGCTGTTGCCCTCGGACGCTCGCGTGGGGTTGTTCAACGCCCGGGGCGTGGTGATTTTCGCGCTCTATCTCTTCGGGGCGGTGTCGGCGATGGTGACCGCCGCGCTGTTCAAGAAGTTCACCTCCCGCACCGGGCCGGTGCTGCCGTTCTACATGGAGATGCCGCCCTATCAGGTGCCGCGCTGGCGGAACATCGGCGCCGAGGTGTGGACGGCGACGTCGGCGTTCCTGCGGAAGGTGACCTCGATCATCCTGGCCACCACGGTGGTGCTGTGGGTGCTGCTGAATCTGCCGATGCGCAGCGACACCGAACTGGCCGCGGCCGGCGTCGACACCGGCGATGAGGCTGCCGTCGCGGCCTACGTGATCGACCACTCCTTCGCCGCCTCGGTGGGCAAGGCCGTGGAACCGGTCTTCGAACCGCTGGGATTCGACTGGCGGATCAATATCGGCATCCTGTCGTCGCTGGCGGCGCGCGAGGTGTTCGTCGCGACACTGGGTCAGGTCGCCGCCGCGGAGAACCCGGAGGAACCGGCCCGGGCACTGCGGGAGATGACGGTCCAGGAGGGCCCCGATGCGGGTCGCGCACTGTTTGACGCACCCACCATCGCGGCGCTGCTGGTGTTCTTCATGTATGCGTTGCAGTGCATGTCGACGGTGGCGGTGCTGCGCCGGGAGAGCGGATCGTGGAAGTTGCCCGCGCTGGCGTTCAGTTACATGTTCGTCCTGGCGTGGGTGCTGGCCTTGGCCGCCCGAACTGTCGTCGCCGCCCTCACGTAATGGGCATCCAGACGTGATCGGCATCCACGCCGAACGGGTCGCCGCCGACGACCGGGTGGTCCGCTGGGTGGTTCCGGCCGGCACCCTGCCCGTCGGCCGGGTGCGCCGGGCCCCGGGCCGATTCGGTGAGATGCTCAGCGGTGGATTGATTTCCGACGCCCTCGTCGAGCACACCGCGGTGTGGGTGTGGCTGCGCGAGGGCCGGTCATGGGCCGAGCTGGGAGCTCCGGTGCAGTCCGCGTTGCGCGAAGCGCTTGCCGATCCGGGGGCGTGGACGGTGGAGCCCGCTCCCGGCGAGATCTTGGAGCATGTGACCGGCGACCTGCTGGCCGGCGCGGTGGGCGACTTCGTCCGCTCGCACGGCGGATCGGTGAGCGCCCACCGGGCCGGTGACATCGTGACGGTGCGACTCGGAGGGGCGTGCGAACACTGCCCCGCTGCCGGGCTGACGCTGCGCGGGCGACTCATCGGCGAACTGCGCAGCCGCTGCCCCGATCTTGTTGAGGTCGACCAGGATGCCAAGCAGCTGACCCTGACACTCAGCCGCTAAACCCGCACCGCGCGTAACGCCTCCGGCAGGCTGGGGAGGAAGTGCTTGGTGGCGAAAGCCCTTATCTCGTCGGGGGTTTCGACCGGCTCGGCGCTGGGCAAAAGCAGCAGCATCATGGCGTATCGCCAGGTGTTCTCGGCGAGTTCGTGGACGGCCTCGGGACCGATCCGATCGGCGAAACCCTGAGGGAAGATCACCCGCAGCGCCTGCTCGATACGGCTGACCGCGGCGCGGTAGTGGCGGCGCGCCAATTCCAGACTCAGCGCAGGCTCGTCAACGATCATCCGATTGAGCACGCGGTGGCCGCGACTGCGCAGCATGGCCGACGTGAAGGCCTCGACATAGTAATTCGACTGTGGGCGAGTGTGTTTCAGCTCAGTAGCGATATCGGCGAACAGCCTGGCGTTCTCACGGTCCATCACCGCGGCGACGAGGTCCTCGCGGTTGGCGAAGCGCCGGTAAATGGTCGTGCGGCTCACTCCGGCGCGACGGGCGACGTCGTCGAGGGCGACCCGGCGGATGCCGTGCCGGTCGAACTCGACGAGCGCTGCGTCGAGGATCGCCTCGGTCGAGGCATCAGGCATGCCGCGCGAAACCCTCTCGGGCATAGGGAACGTAGCGCAGCTTCATCGGTACGCGTTCCCAGAGGACGTTCACCGCGCGGGTGCGGCACAGCGCGGCGAAGCGCTGATAGTTACCTTCCTTGCGGTCGCTCCACGGCAGTCCGAGGATCTCCCGGGCACGCGGTGGCATGCCGCCGGTGGTGAGGAAGGCGGCGAGCGGATTGAACACCGGGGCAACGGCTCTCCATACCAGCGGCGAGACGCCCTTCGGACGCGGGAAGCCCTTGGTGACGTAGCCGACACCGTACTTGGCGGTCGGATGGGCGACGAGAACCTCGTTGATCATGCGGTCCCAGTACTTCTCGAATGCGGCATAGTCGGCCGGCATCGGGCGGTCGCTGACGCCGTAACGGCGGTACCAGGTCTTGGACTCGAGGTACATCTGCTCCTTCTCCGCCCGCGACAGCTTCTTGACGAAGGTGTCGGTGAAGTAGAGCGCCTGGTCGAAGAAGGTCGCGTGAGCCCAGAAATAGGTGTCCGGATCGAGTGCGTGGTAACGGCCCTTGTTCTCAGGAGTGGCGAAGTCCTCGGGAATGTCACCCTTGATGTCGGTGTGGAACCGACGGACCTGCGGGCCGGCGTTTTCGGCCTCACTGCCGTAGACGGTGCGGTAGATCGGCGGCAGCGAGCGTTTGATGCGCGCGGAGGTGTCGGCGAAGAACACCGAGTGGTCTTTGACGCCTTGGCCCAGGCCGGCCAGCATATTCTGCAGCACCGCAGGACGCGGACCGATCAACGCGATGCGGCGGTCGCCGAAGTACTTCCAGATCAGCGAGTCAGGGCCCAGCGGCAGGCCATCCGTCGTGACAGGGGCGCTGGTCGTCGGGCGCGCGAGATCCGTCATAGCGGACAGTGTTACAGATTCGGCACTTTGTACCAACCGCGGCTTTCGCACTGGTTGTCGGCGCCGGCGTCGCATCGGCCTCGGCGAGCGCGGCGGTCAGCGGAATCCCTTGAGCCGAAGACTGTTCGTGACCACCAGGACCGATGACACCGCCATGGCCGCACCGGCGATCATCGGGTTCAGCAACCCCAATGCCGCCAGCGGGATCGCTGCGACGTTGTAGCCGAACGCCCAGACCAGGTTCTGCTTGATGGTGCGCAGGGTGCGCGCCGACAGCCGCAGCGCGGTCGGGACGGTACGCAGATCACCGCGAATCAAGGTGATGTCACCGGCCTCGATCGCGGCGTCGGTACCGGTGCCCATCGCCATGCCGATGTCGGCGGTGGCCAGGGCCACCGAGTCGTTGACGCCGTCACCGACCATCGCAACGCGTCGGCCCTTGGCCTGCAACGCC